>DASSXQ010000247.1:0-12141 GCA_035703725.1 Rudaea sp. | reverse complement strand
GGTACTCGGCTCGCGATGTAAACATGCGGTAAGGCTCGATCGTTCCGTTGGTAATCAAATCGTCGATCAACACGCCGATGTAGGCTTCATCGCGTCGTGGCGTCCATGCCGGCTTGTCCAACACTTTGCGTGCCGCGTTCAAGCCGGCGATCAAGCCTTGCGCCGCGGCTTCCTCGTAACCGGTCGTACCGTTGATTTGCCCGGCGAAGAACAGCCCTTCAATGGCCTTGGTTTCCAGGCTGGCCTTCAGGCCGCGCGGATCGAAATAATCGTATTCGATGGCGTAGCCGGGTCGCGTGACATGCGCACGCTCGAAACCCCTGATTGAATGCACCAGATCCAGTTGCACATCGAACGGCAGGGATGTGGAAATTCCGTTGGGGTAGATTTCTGTAGTTTGCAAGCCTTCTGGCTCGATGAAAATCTGGTGCGACAGCTTGTCGGCGAAGCGCACAACCTTGTCTTCGATCGACGGGCAATATCGCGGGCCCACGCCTTCGATTTTGCCGGTGTACAGCGGTGACCGATCCAGTGCGCCACGGATGATGTCGTGCGTGCGCTCGCTGGTATGCGTGATCCAGCAACTGATTTGGCGCGGATGATCGTCGATGGATCCGGCAAATGAAAATACCGGCATCGGCTCGTCGCCCGACTGTTCTTGCAACCCGGTGAAGTCGATGCTGCGACCATCGATCCGTGGCGGTGTGCCCGTCTTGAGCCGACCAACGGCGATGGGCAATTCACGCATGCGCGCAGCCAGATGTGATGACGGCGGATCGCCAGCGCGGCCTCCGGCATAATTGGCGTCGCCGACGTGAATCTTGCCGGCCAGAAACGTACCTGCGGTCAAGACCACTTGCGACGCGCGAAAGTGCACGCCCATCTGGGTAACAACACCGGTGACCCGATCACCATCCAGACTCAGGTCCTCCACCGACTGCTGGAAGATGGATAGATTCGACTGGGTTTCCAGTTGCTGGCGAATGGCGGCCTTGTATAGCGCCCGATCAGCCTGGCAACGTGTTGCGCGCACCGCGGGCCCTTTCGAGGCATTGAGTGTGCGCCACTGGATGCCGGCGCGATCCGCAGCGCACGCCATCGCTCCACCGAGCGCATCGATTTCCTTGACCAGATGGCCTTTGCCGATGCCGCCAATGGCCGGATTGCAGCTCATCTGTCCCAGCGTTTCGATATTGTGGGTCAGCAACAAGGTCCGCACACCCAGACGCGCACAGGCAAGCGCCGCCTCTGTGCCGGCATGACCACCACCAATGACAATGACATCGTAGGTTTGGTCGAATGAACTCATTGATATCCCACTTCACCTTTCAGATGGCCGCCACGGCAACCTTGCGCATCATCATGAACCCACCGGCGCGGAGCGGCGCAGGCAGCGGCGCGATTCTAAATCATGTGGAAATGTCGGCGAAGAGGCTGGCGCCCGGCGGTCTTAGGAACAGGGGGAATCCAAGAGGACCGTATGCCGGGCGCCAGTGACCGAAACCAGTACCTGTCAGCGGTACTGAAGCTTGCGTTTTCCGCAAGCCATATAAGCATAGTCTAGCGTAAATTTCAGTTGCGGGAATGTGAACACAGTCATATCCCGGCAGGTGTTGACGGCGAGCAGGTCAATTTGCGTCACATTGCGTCACCAGACGTTTCCAAAAGTGGCCCCAAGCGCCCTGCTCCGCTTGCCGGTGGGGCAAGTTTGCCATAATAGTTAGTGCGTTCAGATACTTACATGGTTTGAGTGGCGCCGCCTCCGATCTGCCTGGCTACCGCCAATGGCCATTTTCCCGCCGGGACAGACGTCAGAATTTGTTGTTTGGACGGCCATTCGAAGCGGCACCCCGGTTGGCACGGCTTCTGCATTGTGTGAACTACTTCTCGAACAACAGCGAAATCGGAGAGTGCCATGCTCGCTTCCGCCACCACACTGACCGTCAATCCCTTGTTCCTGCGTCATGATCTGATGATTGAGCTGGGTCGCCTGGAGATGGCGATCGAAGATGCACGCTCTCATCCGTCCGCCAACGATCAACCGGTGTTGGCACCGCTGGAAACCAAACTGGCGCGCATCAACGAAGCGCTGGTTCGCCTCTCGGCCTGAATTTCCGCAACGAACTCCCTACCCCCGGGCGGATGCGAGCCGCTCGGGGTTTTTTTTGCCCGCAACTTTTTCATCTCGGGTTCCGCAGCCGTATTAACGCGTCTTGGTGTGGTGCAGTTCCAGCACATAGTTCGGCGGCGCGAAGCTGTCGGCGCGCGCAGCGTCCCAAAACACTTTGTATACCGGTTGATCCGGTATGCCACCGACCAACTCGCCAGGTTTGACAAAAGTATACAACGCGGATAGCGAGCGCACTTCCGTCGAGGAGACACGCCGGATGATGTGCTCCGGTCCAATCTCGATCGGGTGATTCAATCCGGCTGCGGAAATCATCGATTTGAGCGCGCGCAGGGTATTGTGGTGGAACATTTTCACGCGTTCGGCCTTGTCGGGCACATTGAGCTTTTTCCAGCGCGACGGATCTTGTGTCGCCACCCCGGTCGGACACCGATCCGTATGGCAACTGCGCGACTGGATACAGCCCAACGCAAACATGAAGCCGCGCGCGGCATTACACCAGTCCGCACCCAACGCCATGGTGCGCGCAATATCGAAGGCGGTGATGATCTTGCCACTGGCACCGATGCGAATCTTGTTGCGCAAGTTCAAGCCAACCAGGGTGTTGTGAACCAGTAGCAAGGCCTCGGCCAGAGGCGCGCCAACGTGATCGGTAAATTCCAGCGGCGCTGCACCGGTGCCGCCTTCGCCACCATCGACAACAATGAAATCCGGATAAATGCCGCTTTTTTGCATGGCCTTGGCAATGCCGAACCATTCCCACGGATGGCCGATCGCCAACTTGAATCCGGTTGGTTTGCCGCCGGATTGTTCGCGCAGACTGGCGACGAAATCGAGCAACCCCTGCGGCGTGGTGAACGCACTGTGCGACGACGGCGAGACACAATCCACACCCATCGGTACGTGCCGTGTCTCGGCAATTTCACGGGTTATCTTGGCTGCCGGAAGCACACCGCCATGGCCCGGTTTCGCCCCTTGCGACAGTTTGATTTCGATCATCTTGACCTGGGGAAGTTTTGCCGTGACCGCGAACTTCTCCATGTTGAAAGTGCCATCGTCATTGCGGCAGCCAAAATAGCCGGAACCGATTTCCCAGCACACATCACCGCCCATTTCACGGTGATAGGGCGACAGCGAGCCTTCTCCCGTATCGTGATAGAAATTGTCGCGCCGGGCGCCTTCATTGAGTGCGCGAATTGCGTTGGCTGACAGCGAGCCAAAGCTCATCGCCGAAATATTGAACACACTGGCCGAATACGGCTGCGTGCAACTGTCGCCACCAATATCGATGCGGAAGTCGGAGCTGGAAATCTTCGCGGGCGCCATGGAGTGGTTGATCCACTCGTAATTGTTCGCATACACCGGCAATTCCGTGCCGAATGGTCTGGCATCTTCGATATTTTTCGCGCGGTCATAGACAATCGAACGATGGACGTGTGAAAACGGCACTTCCTCGGTATCGGACTCGACCACGTATTGGCGCAACATCGGTCGGAAAAATTCGAAGAAAAACCGGATATTTGCCGTCATCGGAAAATTGCGGCGCAGCGTATTCTTGCGCTGAAGCAGGTCATAGAGTCCCAGTGCGCTGAGCGCACCCGTAATGACAGCCACGGCAGACCATCCGGCTCCACCCCACAAAATCGCAAACGCGATCGACAAGCCACAAACGACCAGACAGCCGATCAACGGCAGAAAACGGGAAGGTAGCAATGCGTACATTCGGACACCCCTGTTGGTTTGATGAAAAAGGACCTGCTCTTTTTCAGTCACTGCGCGTGAGCCGGGTCCGCAAATTGCTCTCCCCAATCAATCCTTTGCCTGATTGACTCGCGTGCGACCCATCCGTGGATCGGATCGGCAGCTTTCCAGACATCGCTCTGCCAATGCAGCGAAGACGCAAGCATACGCTGGAAGCGGTTTGTGTTGCGAGCGCGCGATGCCCACGTCGGCATGTCGGCGGCTTACACTATGCGCATGACAGGAACCAACCCTACACCGCCGCGCGTGCGCGCCGGCGTGAAAAAATTGCCGGCAGCCCGCGCACCGACCAGCGCGAAAATCGGTGCCGATACGCGTAGGTCGACATTGCCTGCGCGCGACACGAAAGCCAGGGTGAAGCCGCGAAACACCCCGGCGCGCGGACGCATCGATTGGGCATCCGTACGCGAACGCTTGACACAATACGCCAAGCTGGCGCGAATGCATCGGCCGATTGGCGCAGCATTGCTGCTGTGGCCAACCTGGTGGGCGCTGTGGTTGGCGACTGGCGACTTTCCGCCTTGGGGTTTGTTGACTATTTTCACGCTCGGCGTGTTTCTGATGCGTTCGGCCGGCTGTGTCATCAACGATTTCGCTGATCGCAAACTCGACGGCGAAGTCAAACGCACCCGCGATCGGCCGTTGGCGACGGGTTCGGTATCCGTGCGCGAAGCCATCGGCGTTTTTCTGGTGCTGATCACGCTCGCATTCGGCCTGGTATTGCTCACCAACAAATTGACCGTGCAACTATCGTTCGTCGGCGCGTTTCTGGCAGTGACGTATCCGTTCGTGAAGCGATACACCTACTTGCCTCAGGTCTATCTGGGCTGCGCATTCGGGTGGTCGATTCCGATGGCGTTTGCTGCGGTCCATGGTGGCGACCACGCCGCGTTCATGGCCGCTCTTCCGCTGTGCGGATTGCTGTTTCTCGGCAACGTCTTGTTCTCGACAATTTACGATACCGAATATGCCATGGTCGACCGCGACGACGATCTGCGCATCGGCGTGAAATCAAGTGCGATCCTTTTTGGCGATGCCGATTTGCCGATACTCGGCGTCCTCATGGCGACGTTCATTTTCACGATGGCACTGGTCGCGCAACGCGGACAACTCAACCCGATTTATTTCGTCGGCGTTGCGCTGGCTGCCATACTTTTTGTCTGGCAACTGTGGATCATGCGCAAGCGCGATCGCGATGCCTGCTTTGCTGCGTTCCGCAACAACAACTGGGTGGGCTTGGTGCTTTGGGTCGGAATTGTGTTGGCCTATGCGTTGAAATAGCCCGTTGGCTGCCATTCAAGTTTCGTCGCGCGCGTAGCCTCCTACGCGATCACCCCGTCTTCTCTTCCCCCCACATACGGGGATCATTCCTTCTTCCCTTCCCCCGCAAAGCGGGGGAAGGTGCCGCAGGCGGATGGGGGCAGCTCTTGATCTTAGCTCTTGCGCAGCAAGCCCAGCCACCTGCCCACACTGGATGAAAAGCGCCCCCTTCAGCCCTTCGGGCAGCTTCCCCCGCTGCGCAAGGGAAGCCGAAGCGATGGATCTGCCCAGCTTATTGATCCGGCCCGTAACCAAATCGGTGGAGTGCCAGATTCCGAACGCAATGCGGTGCTTTGCAGCGCCTGAATCAATCGCTTCGATGGTGACGTCAGCGAACCCGCGGGGCACGTGCCAGGGCCCACACATCCACGCGCGCGACACCGGCGCGGCGCAATGTGCGTGAGCATTCGCGCAAGGTCGAGCCGGTGGTCATGACGTCATCGATCACGGCGACATGCGGCGGCAAATCGGCGGCTTCGGCAAGTGCGAACGCGCCGCGCAAATTGCGCCGGCGCGTTTGCGCATCGAGATTCGATTGCGCCGGGGTCGAACGTATCCGCATCAGTGCGTTGTGAGACAGCGCAATCCCGAATTCGCGCGCCAACGGTCGCGCCAGTTCCAAAGCCTGGTTGTAACCGCGCTCGCGCAGACGGGTGTTGTGCAACGGCACGGGAATCAGTACTTGCGGCAGGCTCGCTGGCGGAATTTCGCGCAGCGCGTCGATCCAGGCCTGCGACAACACCCGGCCAGCGGCGAGGCTGCGCCCGAATTTGAGCCGGGTCATGAGCATATCCAGCGGATGCCCGTACACAAACGGCACGGTCGCCGCGCTAAACGGCGGTTCGCGTTTCAGGCATTCGCCGCACATCGGCGCTGGAGTCTGCAACGGTAAAGCGCAGCGCGGACAACACAGCTTGTTGCGCGGCAATTCGGCCGCGCACGCGGCGCACAGATCGCGCGTGCCGGTGCCGCGTTGTCCGCACAGCAGACACAGCGGCGGCAGCAACGCGAATTGCGCGCCGCGCCACAGGCCGTAAACCAAATTACGCGTCGTCGAGTTGACAGTCACGTTTGTCCTATCCAAACTCGCGCCCACTGTACGCCAAGGCAATTGCCCATGTCTGCCGCAACAACGCTTCGCCTTCGTCACGATTACACGCGCGACGAAGTACTTGCCCTGCTGAGTCTGCCCTTCAATGATCTGCTCGAACGCGCGCATGGCGTGCACCGTGCGTACCACGATGCCAATGCGGTGCAGGTTTCCACGCTGCTGTCGATCAAGACCGGTGGTTGCCCCGAGGATTGTGGGTATTGCCCGCAGGCTGCGCGCTATCACACCGGCGTGGATGCTACCAAGTTGATGGAAGTTGACGACGTGCTGGAACGTGCACGTGCGGCCAAAGCCGCCGGTGCAACCCGCTTCTGCATGGGCGCGGCGTGGCGCGCGCCAAAAGACCGGGACGTGGAGAAAGTCGCAAACTTGATTGCGGCAGTCAAAGACTTGGGCATGGAAACCTGCGCGACGCTGGGCATGCTCAGCCAGAATCAAGCCGACCGTTTCAAGGCAGCCGGACTGGATTACTACAACCACAATCTGGATACGGCTCCGGAGTTTTATGGCGAAATCATCCATACCCGTCAATATCAGGATCGGCTCGACACCCTGGAGTGCGTACGTCATGCCGGACTGAAAACCTGTTGTGGCGGCATTGTCGGCATGGGCGAGACGCGCGAACAGCGCGCCGGGTTGCTGCAGACCCTGGCCAATCTGCCCGAGCACCCGCAATCGGTGCCGATCAATCGGCTGGTGCAAGTCGAGGGCACGCCACTGGCCGGTACTGCGCTGCTCGATCCTTTTGAATTTGTGCGCATGGTCGCCGTGGCACGCATCCTGATGCCATCATCAATGGTTCGACTTTCGGCCGGTCGCGCGCAGATGAGCGACGAGTTGCAGGCGCTGTGTTTCTTCGCTGGCGCCAATTCGATTTTTCATGGCGAAAAGCTGTTGACGACGGGCAATCCGGACACCGAACACGACAAGTCCTTGTTCACGCGGCTGGGTATCGAGCCGATGCCGATGGAATCTGCCTCCAGCACCGCCCACGCCACCATTGCCGAACCGGAAAACGAGGTCGCAGCATAAAACTCTCTCCCCCAAGCATGCTTGGGGAGAAGGTTGAATGAGGGCCGGCCCTTGCCCTCGTTACAGCATCTCGCATCGATGAAACATTTCCCCCTTACTCCAACGGTCTCTGCCAACTACGTCGGTGGAGAGGCAGCAACGCGGCCTGATCTGCTCGCGCGGTTGGCGGCGGCACAAACGCAGCGCGCGCACGACGATTTGTTGCGCCACTTGCACACGGTCGATCAGGTGCACGCGCCTTGCATCGTGATGGACCGGCGCACACTTCTCGACTTCGCCAGCAACGACTATCTGGGTTTGGCGCAACATCCTGCGGTACGCGAAGCCTTGATCGATTCAGCCAATCACACTGGCGTCGGCGCGCGCGCGGCGCATTTGTTGGGCGGCCATCACGCCAACCACGCAGCGCTCGAAGACAAGCTGGCAACGTGGACCGGACGCGAGCGCGCCCTGTTGTTATCCACCGGTTACATGGCGAACCTCGGTGTGCTCGGCACGCTGATTGGCAAGGGTGATGTCTGTGTTCAGGACAAACTCAACCATGCCAGCCTGCTTGATGGTGCTCGCTTGTCGTATGCCACACTCAAGCGTTATGCACACGCCGATGTCGGCGCGGCGCGGCGCCAATTGCGCAGTTGCCCTGCCCAGGCGGCCATGTTGGCGACCGATGGCGTGTTCAGCATGGACGGTGATGTCGCACCACTGCGCGAACTTGCCGCGTTATGTGAAACCGAACACGCAGTATTGATGGTTGACGATGCACACGGGCTGGGCGTACTCGGCCCCGACGGCGCCGGAAGTCTGGCTGCAGCCGGCATCGATCAGCAAGCCGCGCCGGTTTTGATGGCGACGCTGGGAAAGGCACTTGGCGTATCCGGTGCGTTCGTCGCCGGCAGCTCGGCGCTGATCGACGGTCTGGTGCAATTCGCGCGCAGTTACATCTACACCACCGCCATGCCGGCACCACTTGCGGCTGCCGCGTCGGCCGCAGTTGATGTGGCGCGTGCAGATGCCGAGCGTCGCCAACAGCTACAAAAAAACATCGCGCAATTTCGTGACGGGGCTGCCGCGCGTGGCATGGCACTGATGTCGTCGTCGACGCCGATTCAGCCCATTGTTGTCGGCACGAGTGCCAAAGCGCTCGCCGTTTCGCGACAGCTTCTCGATGCGGGTTTCCACGTTCCCGCCATTCGCCCGCCGAGCGTTGCGGCCGGCCAGGCGCGTTTGCGCATCAGCCTGTGTGCGCTGCACAAACATTCGCATATCGAACGCCTGCTCGACGCGCTGGCTGCCGCGTTGTCCGCCAACGTCAAGATGCACTGAAATGCATATTGAAACCGTCGGAGACGGACCGGATATTGTGTTGATTCACGGCTGGGCGATGCATTCGGGCGTGTTTGCGCCGCTGACGCGACAGCTCGTGCCGCGATTTCGCGTGCATCTGGTTGATCTTCCTGGTCACGGTTCCAGCAGCCGGGACGATGATGCAAGGTGGGATCCGACGGGCTGTGCGGCCGCAATTGCAGCCGCGACGCCGCGCGCGCCATGGGTTGGCTGGTCGCTCGGCGGCATCGTTGCGCTACAAGCAGCGTTGGATTTTCCGACGCAGGTTGCCGGCCTGGTCGGGATTGCCGCACCGCCGCGTTTTGTCGCATCAGCGGATTGGCCGCAAGGCGTGCCGCGCGACGCATTTGCCCAATTTGCCGAGGGATTGAAGCGCAACTACCGCCACACGATTGAACGATTCCTTGCGCTGGAGGCGCTCGGATCCGAACATGCTCAGACCGAACTGCGTGAAATGAAATCGCACGTGTTCGACCGCGGTACACCAAGCCTGGTTGCACTCGAACAAGGTCTGCACGCGCTGGAGAATACTGATTTGCGCGCGCATCTGCCGCACTTGCGTGTGCCAAGTCTGTGGATCGCCGGACGCCGTGATCGTCTGGTATCCGCCGACGCATTGCGCTGGGCCGCCCAACAAAGTCCACAAGGTCGCTATATGGAATTTCCATCGGGTCATGCGCCTTTCATCGGCCACGCCAAACAAATCGCCGACGCAATCATTGCGTTTGCGCAGGAGCTCGCAGCATGAATGCGCCGCTTGATCCAAAGCAGGTCAAACGTGCGTTCAGTCGCGCCGCCAAATCGTATTCGCAAAACTCGATATTGCAGCGCAAGATTGAAGACCGCATGTTGGAACGCCTGGAATACGTCGAACACAAGCCGCAGCGGGTGCTCGATATCGGCTGCGGGCCGGGGCGCGCCAGCAGCTTGTTGCGCAAACGTTGGAAGCGCGCGCAAATTTTCAGCCTGGATCTGGCTTTGCCGATGCTGCGCCGGGTCCGCACTGGGTGGCGCCATCCATTGCTGCGTGTGTGCGCTGATGCACGCGCATTGCCGTTGCCGGACACCAGCGTGGACGTGGTGTTTTCCAACCTTTGCATCCAGTGGATTGACGATCTGCCCGCACTGTTCGACGAATTTCGTCGGGTGTTGCGTCCCGGTGGCTATCTCGCATTTTCCACGTTCGGCTGGGACACGCTGCACGAGTTGCGCAACTCATGGGCAGCCGTTGACCAGGCCGATCACGTCAGTGCTTTTGCCGATATCGCACGCATCGGAGACGCGATGATTGCCGCGGGGTTTCGCGATCCGGTGCTCGACTGCGATCACTTCGTATTGAAATATCCCGATGCCACCAGCTTGATGCGCGAACTCAAATCCATTGGCGCAACCAACGCAAGCGCGGGACGATCACGCGGTTTGACCGGCAAGGGACAATTTCGTCAGGTGCTCAATGCCTACGAACAATTCCGTCAGGATGGCGAACTGCCAGCCACGTACGAAATCATCTGTGCGCACGCCTGGGGACCGCAGCAAGGTCAGCCTCGGCGCGGCAGCGGCGATCGAGAAATAGCGACGTTTTCCGTCGACAGCTTGCGAGGCTCGCGGCGCAAATCGAGCAAATGAACGCGCAACGAACTTGCGCTGATCATTGCTTTTGGTCCGGTTCTTGCGTCGCAGGATTTGCGCGCAGATTTTTCTGGCACGCGGTCGCGTGCTGCCGGCACAAATGTGCATGCCTGCGCGGCACGAATTTCCACTGGATCACGAATATCGAGGTGCCCGGTTTCAATTCGCCGGGGAGCGGCATGCCGCGCCAACGATGCGTTTGTCCGGAGGATGAACCAATGCCCAATTTTGTTGATGGCAATAACGCCCAATCAACGGCCATCCAATGGATCGATGATATTCGCAACCAAATGCCGAACGCGATGAAGACCAGGGCACAGGGCGTCAAATGGGGCAGGAGGATCGGGGTTTGTATCGGTACCGCGCTGGAGAAATCAATGTCCAGCAAAAAAGAAATCTATCGCCAGTTGTCATGATGCGGGGGCCCGGACGAAGTCATGGTCGGTGAACTCCGTGTCGATCGGTGTCCACGATGCAGTTGTTCGTGGCAGTCACCACCGTCGTCGTGAGCCATCTATATTTGTCCGTGCCGAAAACAGTTTACGGTGTGATCATTGACCATCCCGGTTGCCTGCATGTGGGCGTAGACGATGGTCGACCCGACGAAGTTGAATCCGCGCTTTTTCATGTCACGGCTGATGCGATCCGACAGCTCGGTGCGGGCCGGCACGCTGCCATGATCCACCCACCGATTGCACAGGGGCGCACCGTCGACGAACGACCAGAAATAGGCGTCGAGGCTGCCGCATTCTCCAATGACGCGCAGCGTGGCACGCGCATTGTTGCGCGCCGAGTAAACCTTCAACCGATTGCGGATAATGCCGGGATCCAGCAAGCGCTTTTCCAGCGCTGCGTCGGTCATGCGCGCAACGCGGGCAATATCGAAGCCATGAAAGGCGCGTCGATAGGCATCGCGCTTGTTCAGCACGGTGCTCCAGCTCAAGCCGGCTTGAGCGCCTTCCAGCACGAGGAATTCAAACAAGCGCGTGTCATCGTGCAGCGGCACGCCCCATTCCTGATCGTGATAAGCACGCATCGCGGCATCGTCGCCGCTGGCCCAGGTGCACCGTTGCATTGGTTTTGCCATTTGTCACCCCGTTGTCCACTCCAAGCTGCCGTATCATACGCATCCCACTTTTTTTGCGCGCCTGATGAACGATTCCGCTTCACGCCGTGGCGCTCTGATCGCCCTTGCCGTGCTCAGCTTGATCTGGAGTTACAACTGGATCGTGATGAAGGTCGTGTTGGCCTACATCGGGCCGATAACCTTTTCCGCATTGCGTTACACGTTGGGTACGGCGGTGCTGTTCCTGATGCTGGCGCTGCGCTGCGAATCCATGGCGCCGACGCCGTGGCGGGCAACGATCGCCATTGGCATGGCGCAAACCACCGGCTTTCAGGCCTTGGTGCAACTGGCTCTGGTCGCGGGTGGTGCAGGCAAGACCGCGCTGCTCGCGTACACCATGCCGTTCTGGGTGGTTCCGTTATCGTGGTGGTTGCTCGACGAACGCCCCGGCTTGCGTCAATGGTTGTTCATTGTGGTGGCCGCGGCGGGTTTGTTGTTGGTGCTCGAACCGTGGCAGGGACTGGGCAGTTCGCTCAGCGCGCTACTCGCATTGGCTGGTGGCGCCTGCTGGGCAATCGGTACGGTATTGGCCAAGCGCGCATTTCGCGATGCACGCGTCTCGGCATTGCGTCTGACCGCATGGCAAATGCTGGTGGGAACCATCGGCCTGATGGTGCTGGCATTGTGCGTACACGAACGCAGCATCGATTGGACCTTGCAACTGTTTGGGGCACTGGCCTACAACGGCGT
>DASSXQ010000034.1:0-2051 GCA_035703725.1 Rudaea sp. | reverse complement strand
AATCTTCACCCGGCTCGCTTGCAACGGGCGCAGCAGGCAGCGTTGCCGGCCGGCGGAATTCATCGGCAGCTCGCGCAATGGTTGCGTTCAAGCCGCGGCTGGCCAGACTGCCTCGGGTGCGGTGCACAGCCGCGCGCAATCGCGACAATGCGAATGCAGTGCGCGCACGCGTGGCGCGCAATTTGCGCATGGCGAAGCGCAGCGGTTTGGTCAATTGCCACGACAGACTCGAACGCATCAGGTCACGTTCGGCCTGCACCGAATCACGTTCGGCCTTGACCGAGTCGCGCTCGGAGCTGACTTGCGCCAATTGCGGCCGAATCGCTTCCAGTTCCGTATTCAATGACGCGGCCCACGCGCTGCGTGCGTCGAATTCGCTGCGCAACTGATTCATCGCGGCCGTCGCGCGAGCGATCTGACGATTCAGGTCAAATGCCCACTCGGCCCTGCTTTCGAGTTCGTTCTGGCGCGCCTGCACGTCGTCTTTCAGCGCAATGATTTGCCGTTGTGCCCGGCCAAGTGCATCGGCCTGAGCCTGCACGGTCAGGCGATCAGCGCTGGCTTGCATCGGCGCTATCACCGCCGGATGCCGGTTCGTGGTGGGCAGCAGCGTGCGGTAATCCGCCGTCATGTCGGCAATGCTTCGGGTTGATCGCTGCGCCAGGTTTGCGCGAACGGTATCGAGCGCACGGCGGTCGCGACGCAGGCGCGCGATCGTGGCCAGGATCGACTCAGCGCTGGCCGGGGTGAGGAACCCGTCCACGCCATCGTCGATGCGCTCGCCCAACGCGCCCAGATTCGTCGCGATGGTGGGAATGCCGCAACTGTTCAGTTCAGACAGGGTGTAGCTGAAGGTTTCGCCGAAATCCGGCACGATCAACGCGGCATCCGGCGCAATGTCGGAAAGCAGTTTTGGCAAGTCGTCGCGTTGGTAATTGAGCAGAATATGCACGTCGCGGCGACCGAAGAATTCATGTCCATCCGGGCCGGCACCAAGCAGAAACAATTCGGCATGTTCGCTTAGCGCTGGCAGCACCGCGCGCAGCAGATTCGCCGCCTTGCCACGTCGCACTCGTCCGAGCACGACCAGACGCAGGCGATCACGTGGCGGCGGCGCCGGCAACGGCAATTGCGCGGATGTCGGCCACGGCGCGATACCGTGCGCGATGATGTGCTGGGGCAGTTGCGACAACCGCGGTCGCAGGCGCGTGAACTGGTTCATTGCCGCACGACTGGGCGCAATCAAGGTGGCGTGCGCTTGCACGGCGGTTTGCGCAAACGTGTCCGCCAGCGCGATCCAGTAGTCCGCATCACGTTCGGCAAATTCGAAATCCGCGCCGGCCCGGGCGAGATCCGCGCGCAACCGAGCCGCGTCGAACGTCATCGAGGTATCGTCGAGATTGCCATGCAGCAGCGGCCACAGCGGATAAAAATCGTGGATGAAGATGAACGTCGGCAAGCCACTGCGAAGCACATCCAGACTGTGTCCGATCAGCGATGCGACAACGATGGCATCGACGCCGAAATCGCGGCAGATGTCAGCAAGAAATTCCGCATAATCGCGATGCGCCAAACTCGTGCTGGCGACCGGATTGGATAGATGCAACCGACGCAATGCCGGTTGCGTGTCGGTGGCGTCGAACAATTCAACCACTTCGCCGTACCGGTGCCGGTCGACGTGCCCGCTGGCGGTGAAAATCAGGTGGTGCCGCTGCGTATCGTTGTTGGCAAGATCACGCACGAATTGTTGCGCGCCGCCCCCCCAACCGTGCAGGACATGCAGCACCACCGGCTTTCCATCCAGCCCGGGATACTGATTCGCGCGTGCAGGTTTGCTGCTCAGTGCGGCAACGACGTGTTCGCGCAACGCGCCCAATGTGGATGGCGGCGCAGCGTCAACTCCGGGTGCCGCGAGTTTTGGACCGCGCAAGGGCCGGTTCGGATCGGCGACATACAGAAAATCCGGCAGCACGCATCGAAACGGCGCAAACAGTGCGGGAAATGTCTCATTGTGGATTTTTTCAATGGCGCAGGATGCAAGCGCAGCACCG
>DASSXQ010000184.1:0-4013 GCA_035703725.1 Rudaea sp. | reverse complement strand
CGCGCGATGAGCCCGTACCGTATTCCTTGCCGGCGATGACGACGAGTGGCACGTTGTCTCTCTTGTATTTCATCGCGGCGTCGTAGATCGGCAGTTTTTCGCCGGCGCCCTTGTCCGGGAAGTACAGCGTGTTGCCACCTTCTTCGCCGCCCATCATCTGGTTCTTGATGCGGATGTTGGCGAAGGTACCGCGCACCATCACGTCGTCGTTGCCGCGGCGCGATCCGTAGGAATTGAAATCGGCCTGGGTGACGCCACGGGCCTGCAGAAATTGCCCGGCGGGCGAGGTCGCCTTGATGTTGCCTGCCGGCGAGATGTGGTCGGTGGTGATGGAATCGCCAAACAGGCCCAGACAGCGCGCGCCACGAATATCCCCGGCCTTGCCCACCTGCATGGTCATGCCATCGAAGTAGGGCGGATTCTTGATGTAGGTCGATTTTTCGTCCCAGGCGTAGCGATCCCCATCCGGCGATTCAATCTTGTTCCAGCGTGCGTCGCCCTTGAACACATCGGCGTAGTTTTTCGAAAACATTTCGGCGGTAACGGAACTGGCGATGAGATCGGAGATTTCCTTGTTGGTCGGCCAGATGTCCTTGAGAAATACATCGTTGCCGTCTTTGTCCTTGCCCAGCGAATCTTTGTCGAGGTTGATGTCGAGCGTGCCGGCCAGCGCGTACGCGACGACCAGTGGCGGCGAAGCCAGATAATTCATCTTCACTTCGGGATGCACACGACCTTCGAAGTTGCGATTGCCGGAAAGTACCGAAGCCACGCAAAGATCGCCGGCCGTGATTGCCTTGCTGATTTCCGCCGGCAATGGACCGGAGTTGCCAATACATGTGGTGCAGCCGTAGCCGACGAGAAAGAAGCCCAATTTGTCGAGTTCTTTGAGCAGGCCGGTTTTTTCCAGGTAATCCGTGACGACCTTGGAACCGGGTGCCAGTGACGTCTTGACCCAGGGTTTGGATTTCAGGCCTTTCGCTGCAGCCTTTTTCGCCACCAGTCCGGCAGCAATCATGACCGCAGGATTGGAAGTATTGGTGCACGAAGTTATAGCCGCGATGACGACGGCGCCATCCTGCAGATGAAAGCTGTTGCCATTGATCGATACCGCCTGCCTGGCAGCCAGCATGCTCTTTTCGTGTCCGATGGCCGTACCACCTCCCTCATTGGCAAAACGTGCTTCACTTTCGGTTTTGCGGGTGGCGGTCATGGCGACGATGTTCTCGCGATAATTGCTTTGCATGTCGCTGAGCAGCACGCGGTCCTGCGGACGTTTGGGCCCGGCCATGGACGGTTTCACGTTGGCCATGTCCAGTTCGAGCGTTGCGCTGAATTCGGCGATCGCCGTGTTTGCGTCGTGCCACAGGCCTTGCGCTTTTGCGTAGGCTTCGACCAGCGCAACCTGTTCGTCGCTGCGCCCGGACAGGCGCAGATAATTCAGCGCTTCGGCGTCGATCGGGAAGATGCCACAAGTCGCACCATATTCCGGTGCCATGTTGCCAATGGTTGCGCGATCGGCCAGCGGCAGGTGCTGCAACCCTTCGCCGAAAAATTCGACGAACTTGCCTACCACGCCGTGTTTGCGCAGCATCTGCGTGACGGTGAGCACGAGATCGGTTGCAGTCGCGCCTTCCGGCAGTTTGCCCGTGAGCTTGAAGCCGACGACTTGCGGAATCAGCATGGATGAAGGTTGTCCGAGCATGGCGGCTTCAGCCTCGATACCACCGACACCCCAACCGAGCACACCCAGGCCATTGATCATGGTCGTGTGTGAATCGGTGCCGAACACCGTGTCCGGATATGCCCATTGCGTGCCATCGATTTCCTTGGCCATGACCACGCGGCCCAGATATTCGAGATTGACCTGATGCACGATGCCGGTGGACGGCGGAACCACCTTGAAATCCGCGAGTGCCTTCTGGCCCCAGCGCAAGAAACTGTAGCGTTCCTGATTGCGCTGGAATTCGATCTTGGCGTTCAGATCCAACGCATCGGCTTCGCCGAACACATCGACTTGCACCGAGTGATCGATGACCAACTCCGACGGAATCTGCGGATTGATTTTTCCGGCATCACCGCCAAGACGCACGATGGCATCGCGCATTGCGGCCAGATCAACAACGCAGGGCACGCCGGTGAAATCCTGCAACACCACACGTGCCGGCATGAACGCGATTTCGGTATCGGGTTCGCGCTTCGGATCCCACTTTGCAACGGCTTCGATTTCCCTGGCGCTGACGTCAATATCGTTCTCGTGGCGCAGCAGGTTTTCGAGCAGGATCTTCATTGAATAGGGCAGGCGCTTGAGATCGAAGCGCTCGCCAAGCTTGGCAAGACTGGCGATCGCGTATTGCTTGCCATTGACCTTGAGCGTGTCGCGAACACCGAATGAATCTTTCATGGTTGCTCCTGCGGTTTGAAATGGATGCGCCAGAGACGCAAAACATGCTTTGGGCGACGAGTGCGTCGCGCAGTGCGCCATTATCGCGCAACTCGATGCCGAGGCGCGAACCGGGAATCATTTATTTGCTTTTGGAGGCAGTCAGGACGTTGCCCGATCGGTGCACGGGGCGGGCACCACGGCGCTGGCACAAATCCGCAAAACACGCCAAACCCGGTTGATTCGCCGTAACGTCAGCGATCCGACAACTCTGGTTTGCGACCGGATCTACTCGCCTTCGCCAGCCGCAAGCCGGATTGGCCGCCAATGGTGGCCAGCATCGAGGAGGCGGTCCTGCGTCTTCGGTCCTTCGGAGCCTGCCGCGTAGAAATCCGGTGTGCCGTGTTGCCACGCATTGAGTACCGGATCCAGCAATCGCCAAGCCCATTCAACTTCATCGAAACGCAGAAAATGGGTGCGATCGCCTTCCAGTGCATCCATGAGCAACTGTTCGTAGGCCGAGAACTCGGTTTCGCCTTCGCCGACATAGGGCGCGCATAGTGAAACCTGATGTCCTTTCAGTTCCAGTCCGGGCAGCTTGGCATTGGCCAGCAGATTCATGGTCTGATGCGGCTTGATCCGGAATATCATCCAATTGTTCAATGCGGCAACTGCACCGGGCACAGCCCCGGGCGCGCGCTTGAATTGAACGGCAATTTCCGAGCAATTGCTGGCCAGGCGCTTGCCGCTGCGCAAGTAGAACGGCACACCTTGCCAACGCCAGTTGTCAACCTCGAAGCGCAGAGCGGCAAAGGTTTCGGTGCGCGAGCGCGACGGGATGTCATCTTCCTTGCGGTAGGCCACCAACTTTTTGTGACCCAGCTTTCCAGCCCGATACTGGCCGCGCACCGCGTGTTGCTCGATATTGTGCGCGGTTATGGGTTTCACGCTGCGCAATACTTCAACCTTGTGGTCGCGCAATACGTCCGCACTCCATGCCGACAAGGGTTCAATGGCGGCAAGACTGAACAATTGCATCAAATGGTTTTGCAACATGTCGCGCAGCGCGCCGGCATGATCGTAATAGCCGGCACGTTTTTCCACGCCGAGGGTTTCCGCATACGTGATCTGCACTTGTTCGACGTGTTTGCAATTCCATACCGGTTCGAGAAACCGATTGGCAAAGCGGAATACCATCAGGTTCTGCGTGGTTTCCTTGCCGAGGAAATGATCGATGCGCAAGACCTGCTTTTCTTCCCAATGTGCATGCATTTGCGTGCGCAATTTCTTGGCCGATGCGAGATCGGCACCAAAGGGCTTTTCCACGACCAGTCGCCGCCATCCGCCACGTGGCGCCTGCGCGTAACCCGCCTCGCCCAAGGCTTGCGAAGCAGGGCCAAACAGTGCGGGTGGCAAGGCAAGATAAAACAGCGTACCGGGAGTCACTTTGCTTTTGAGCGCCGCCAGATCATCCGCAGTCAGCTCGCCACGCACGTAATCGAGCTTTTCGCTGAAGCTGTTCCATTTTTTGGCGTCGAACTGGGCCGCAAAACTCTTCAGTGCGGTGTGAATGTGCTTGCGGAAGCGATCAACATTGCCGCTTTCCCGCGCGTAGCCAACTATGCGCAGA
>DASSXQ010000174.1:0-5217 GCA_035703725.1 Rudaea sp. | reverse complement strand
GCCCCTTACATTGCGTATAAATCAAGCAGTTGCGGCACGGTCAGCGCGTCCAGATTGGCTGGATCCGACGCCAGCGACATGAGCATCTCGACTTGCGGTTCAGGCAGTTGTGCACTCAAGGCCCTTTGGAACTTGGCCATCAGCACGGGAATTCCTTCGGCGCGGCGCTTGCGATGACCGATCGGGTAATCAATGGATACCTTTTCGGTGTGGCTGCCATCGACAAAAAATACTTGTACGGCGTTGCCGATATAACGCTTTTCCGGATCGAGATAGTCGCGGCTGAACTGTGGATTTTCCTTGACGGTCATTTTTGCGCGCAGCGCGTCGATGCGTGGATCCGCGGCAATGGAATCGGAATAATCATCTGCCGTGAGTCGGCCAAAGATCAGCGGTACCGCCGTCATGTATTGAATGCAATGATCGCGGTCGGCGTAATTTGCCAGCGGTCCGGTCTTGTCGATGATGCGCACACCGGCTTGCTGCGTCTCGATTTCAACCCGTTCAATTTCATCGAGTCGGTTCGCGACCTGGGCATGCAGTTGCATGGCGCATTCCACCGCCGTCTGCGCATGAAACTCCGCTGGAAAGCTGATCTTGAACAAGACATTTTCCATGACGTAACTGCCAAACGCACGCTCGAACTCAAACGCATTGCCCTTGAACGCCACGTCGTAAAAACCCCAGGTTTTCGCGCTCAGGGCCGACGGATAGCCAGCGCAGCCCTTGATCGCGTTCAACGCATGCGTGACTGCGCGACGACACGCATCTCCGGCTGCCCAGCTCTTGCGCGGGCCGGTATTCGGCGCATGTCGATACGTGCGCAGCGCGCCATTGTCGATCCAGCTTTGCGACACCGCGTTGATGATTTCATCCTTGCCGCCGCCCAGCATTTTTGTCACCACTGCGGTGGACGCGAGACGCACCAGAATCACATGATCCAATCCAACCCGGTTGAAAGAATTCTTCAATGCGTAACAGCCCTGGATCTCGTGTGCCTTGATAGCCGCAGTCAATACATCGCGAACTGTCAACGGCTGCCCACCCTCGCGAATATTCTTGCGCGACACATAATCGGCCACGGCCAGAATCGCGCCAAGGTTATCCGATGGGTGACCCCATTCCGCTGCAAGCCAGGTGTCATTGAAATCCAGCCAGCGAATTTGCACGCCAATGTTGTAAGCCGCCTGCACCGGGTCCAATTCCCAGCCGGTTCCCGGCACTCGCGCACCGCCCGGCAATACCGCGCCCGGGACCAACGGACCCAGATGCTTGACGCACTCGGGAAATTTCATGGCCAGCATCGCGCAGCCAAGCGAATCGAGCAGCATGTAGCGCGCGGTGTTGTACGCGTCCTCGGACTCGATGGCGTAATCGATCACGTAGTCGGCAATATCGACCATCGGTTGGTCGGGTTCGGGGCGTTTTGCGGAACGGATATCGTGCTGGCTCATGTATTTTTCCCAATGTTGCGACGCGAAGCCGCACATTTTGCCAGATTGTGGCGGCCAACTCTCGCGCGATGTGCGGCGCGACGGATATTCATGCCAGACGGATGTTTGCGATACTATCGACCCTTCGCATGCATGATCGAAACCGCGGGCCAAATGCCGCATGGCCCTCTCTCCCAAACACGTTTGGGCAAGAGGGCCGGGTGAAGGGGAGTGCTCCGGCTTGCCGCAGCATCGCTGCAAGCCGACAAACTGGCCCTCGCCCGAGTTCACTCCCCAATGATGAAGCTGTTGGGGGGAGAGGGAGCAAAACCATGCGAGTTCATACCATTTCAAAGGGGAGATTCCGTGACCAATCCAAATGCATCCAGCATGACGCCGCTCAAGGAACTGACCATCCGCGGCATCATCATCGGGGTCATCATCACCATTGTATTCACTGCCGCAAACGTCTATTTCGGCCTCAAGGCCGGCTTGACATTCTCCACATCGATTCCGGCAGCCGTCATATCGATGGCGATCCTGAAGGCAATGAAAGACGCCACGATTCAGGAAAACAATATCGTCCAGACCATCGCCTCGGCCGCGGGAACGTTGTCGGCGATCATCTTCGTGTTGCCGGGTTTGGTCATCGTCGGCTACTGGACCGGATTTCCGTTCTGGATCTCGGCTGGCATTTGCGCCACGGGCGGAATTCTCGGCGTGATGTACACGATTCCGCTGCGGCGGGCACTGGTCACCGATTCCGACCTGCCCTACCCCGAAGGCGTTGCCTGCGCGGAAGTGCTCAAGGTAGGCGCCGGCCAAGCACCAGTGACGGATGGTGCGGCGGTAGTCGAAACCGGCGGCACAGGCCTGCGCGCGGTGGTTTGGGGCAGCATCGTCTCGGCCGTGTTTTACGTCATTGTCCAGACCAGGGTATTCGCCAGCAGTGTGGCGCACTACCTGCGCATTGGCGGTGACAAGGGTGGCGCAACCGGTTTCGACTTCGGCTTGTCGTTCGCTCTATTCGCGGTCGGGCATCTGGTCGGCTTGTGGGTCGGCATGGCAATGCTGCTTGGCGCGGCGATCGGCTGGGTTTGGGCAGTGCCGTATTTCACCCATTTGCATCTGGCGGTACTGGGTGGCGGTGATGCGGCCACGATTGCGCAGGCTGGTTGGACTCATTACGTACGCTTCATCGGTGCCGGCACGATTGGCGTGGCGGCGGTGTGGACGCTGGCAAAACTGGTTAAACCACTGGTCAGCGGATTGGCGGGAGCGATGCGCGCTTCGCGTGCGCGCAAAGGCGGCACCCTGGACAGTCTGCCGCGTGTCGAGCACGACATGCCAATCGGCATGGTTGGTCTGATCTCGCTGTTATGCCTGATTCCGATCGGTTACCTGCTTTGGCACTTTGGCGTCAACAACGGTTTGGGTGATGCGATTTGGACACTGGTGATCGGCGGCATCGCCTTCGTGGTGATATTGAGTTTCGTTGTCTCGGCCGTTTGCGGCTACATGGCCGGTCTGATTGGATCATCAAACAGTCCCCTGTCGGGTATCGGCATTCTTGTCGTCGTGGTCGCGGCATTGTTGCTTGTCATCGCGGCCAAACCCTTTCTGCCTGCGGATGCAGACAGCGCACTGGTTGGATTTGCGTTGTTCATCACCTCCATCGTGTTTGCCGTCGCATCGATCGCCAACAACAATTTGCAGGATTTGAAAACCGGGCAACTGGTCGACGCCACGCCTTCATTGCAGCAATGGGCGCTGGTAATCGGTGTGTTGGTTGGCGCGGTCGTCATCCCACCGGTGATGGACTTGTTGCAACACACCTACGGTTTCCTCGGTGCGCCTGGCGCTGATCCCGCGCGCGCGCTGCCGGCACCGCAAGCCGGCCTGATCTCGGCGCTGGCCAAGGGCGTGATTACCGGTGACGTGCCATGGGACATGATTGGGCTGGGCGCCGGTATCGGCGTGGCCATCATCCTGCTTGACGAGATTCTCGGATTGATGAAAAAAGCCGCGCGTCTGCCGCCATTGGCGGTCGGACTCGGCATTTACCTGCCAACTTCGACCACACTGATGGTTGTCGTCGGTGCCCTGGTCGGCGCATGGTTCGACCGACGCGCAGGTCGCCGCCCGGCCGCCCAAGCCGATGCAATTCGCCAACTCGGCGTGTTGCTGGCCTCCGGCTTGATCGTCGGCGAGAGCCTGTTGGCGGTGATTTTCGCGGCAATTGTTGCATTCAGCGGCGAGGATGCGCCAATCGCCATCGTGGGCCAGTCATTCAAGACGCCCTCGATCTTCATTGGCGGGATCGTGTTCGTGGCGACCGTTGTCGTGTTGTACCGCTGGATCGAGAAGCTTGGCAGGAAAGCCGTGTAGGCTTGGCGCGGTTCAAAGCAACCTCATTCCGGCCCAACCCTCCCCTGGACGGCGGGTTTGAAAAGCACACGGACTCGTTTCACGTCTCACAGCATGAGATGCGCCCAGCGCATCGTAGCGTCGACACCGGAGACATGCCCGCGAATATCGCGGGCGATTCTGCGAATGCCGCGTGAAGGCGCATAATTGCATCATGTCGTTGGACAATTTCCACCCCGCCGTCGCGGCCTGGTTCCGTAGCGCCTTCGCTGCACCGACACCAGCACAAACCCGAGCGTGGCCGGCAATCCAGTCCGGACGTCATGCACTGATCGCTGCACCGACGGGTTCTGGCAAAACACTGGCCGCGTTTCTCGCCGCGATCGACGATCTGGTGCGTCGCGGCATCGAACATCCGTTGCCGGATGAAACCCACGTTGTTTTCGTATCGCCGCTCAAGGCGCTGTCGAATGACATTCGCATCAATCTTGAAGCGCCGCTTGCCGGCATCCGCGAACAATTGATGTATCTGGGTCTGCCCGATGTCGATATTCGCGCGGCGGTGCGCACTGGCGATACGCCGCAATCCGAACGCGCGGCCATGCGCCGGTGCCCGCCGCATATTGTTGTCACGACACCCGAGTCGCTATACATCCTGCTCGGCTCCGAATCCGGGCGCAGCATGTTGGCATCGACGCGGACGGTCATCGTCGACGAAATCCATGCGCTCGCCCCGAACAAGCGTGGTGCGCATCTGGCGCTGTCGCTGGAACGTCTGCAGGCACTGTGCGCGAAACCACTGACGCGTATTGGTCTGTCGGCGACGCAAAAACCCATCGATGAAATCGCGAAATATCTGGTCGGTAGCCATTCAGGCCCTCTCCCCCTTCGATCCGATGGAGAAGACGGATGGCTGAGGGGGCAGTGCGACGGCAACCGAACCATCGATGAAACACGAGTGCCGCACAATCCATCGCTCGTCGATTCTCATTCGGAACATTCAAGCGCCTCCCCCTCACCGCAACCCGCTCCCCCGACGCCGTTGGAGGAACGGGAGCATGCGCAGTGCGTGATCGTCGATGTCGGCTACACGCGCCAGCGTGATCTGGCACTGGAACTGCCCGAAGCACCGCTGTCGGCGGTGATGTCCAATGAAGTGTGGGAGCAGGTCTACAACCGCCTCGCGCACCTGATCGAGCAACACCGCACCACGCTTGTATTCGTCAACACCCGGCGCATGGCCGAGCGTGTTGCCCGCCATTTGGGCGAACGTCTCGGCAAGCAGGCGGTGACCTCGCATCACGGCAGTCTGGCACGCGAATTGCGTTTGGCCGCCGAACAGCGCTTGAAGCGCGGCGAACTGCGTGCCCTGGTTGCCACTGCGTCGCTGGAACTGGGTATCGATATCGGTGATGTC
>DASSXQ010000049.1:0-5907 GCA_035703725.1 Rudaea sp. | reverse complement strand
AACGCTGTTCCGTCCATCTCAAGTCCAAGCGCCTTGGTAAACGTGCCATTGCCGTCGGCCAGCATCCACAGACCATCGGGGACGTGCTGATTTTTTGCCCAGGCGTCCATGACGAAAGCGTCGTTCACGGCAATGCAGGCGACATCAATGCCCTTGGCACGAAATTCGGAAAAGTTTTCCACATAGCCGGGCAGGTGTTTGGCCGAACACGTTGGTGTAAACGCGCCGGGAACACTGAACAATACGACCTTTTTGCCTTTGAAAATTTCATCCGTATTGATTGCTTGTACGCCATCCTTCAAGTAATTCAGGGTGACATTGGGTATCGAGTCTCCGACCTTGATCGTCATGTTTGATTCCTCATGTTGTTACGGGGTGGCTGGGGTTGCTGGAAGTTATAACACCACGAGCCATGATAAGCCGTGAACGCGGATTCCGACACCTTGAAAGCGTTCAGCGCGTCCCAATTTCTTGCGCATACGGGTCACTGGCACCCGGCCAATAATCTGGAGGAAACATGAACAACGCACAGTACCAACCCTGGCTGCAAGCACGCCGTTTTCAGGATGACGTCAAGCAGGTATTTGGTCGCTTTCTGGGTGATGACGACAGCGATCAGTCCAATGTCGTGACCAGTCAATGGACACCGCGGGTGGATATCAAGGAAGAGGACAAGCGTTTCGTCATTCTCGCCGATGTCCCTGGGGTCGAACCCAAGGACATTGAAGTTTCAATGGACAAGGGCGTTTTGTCGATCAAGGGCGAGCGCAAATCGGAAAGTCACGAGGAAAACGGTTCGTTGACCCGAGTCGAGCGCTTGCATGGTTTGTTCCATCGGCGCTTTGCCCTGCCCGATAGTGCCGATGCCGATGGAATCACTGCAGTCGGCAAACATGGCGTGCTGGAAATCTCGATTCCGAAGAAACCGGAAACCACGCCACGTCGGATTACGGTCAATCATTGACGATCGGCGCCACTTGCGAATAAATCCGTAGCGGTATTTTTACTGTGTGCTTTCGATGGTGACCCGCGGTCGGCTATGCTGGCCGCGGGCGTTTTTGCGGGAGTGTGATCGACGATGCAATTCAAGGATTACTACGACATTCTCGGGGTCAAGTCGGACTCCAGTGACGCGGAGATAAAATCCGCGTATCGCAAGCTTGCGCGCAAGTTCCATCCGGATGTCAGCAAGGAAAGCGGCGCCGAGGAAAAATTCAAGTCCGTCAACGAGGCGTATGAAGCGCTGAAAGACCCGGCCAAGCGTCGCGCTTACGATCAATTGCGTTCCAGTGGATATCGTCCCGGTGATGAATTCCAGCCGCCGCCACACTTCGGTGAAGGCTCGGAATTCCATTTTTCCGACGCGGCTGGTGCGGAGGGCTTCAGCGACTTTTTCGAGTCGCTGTTTGGTCGCGGAGGTCCGCGTGGCGGACGTGCCGGACCGCGTCGCGGACGCGATGTGCAAGCGCGTATCGAAATCCCGTTGGCTACTGCTTATCGTGGTGGCAGCGAGCGCATCAATCTGCGTGACAGCGGCGGCGCAGAACGCACACTGGACGTAAAAATTCCGGCCGGCATTTTGTCGGGTCAGCAGATTCGACTCGGCGGGCAGGGCTCGCCCGGCAGTCAAGGAGCGCCGGCTGGCGATTTGTTGCTGGAAATCGGCGTACGCAGCGATTCGCGGTTTGAATTGGATGGCCGCGACGTGAATGTGACCTTGCCGATCACGCCATGGGAAGCCGCGTTAGGTGCGAAAGTCACCGTGCCGACGCTGGGCGGTGATGTGGAATTGAAGATCCCGGCAGGTTCCGACAGCGGCAAGCGCATGCGCTTGCGCGGACGAGGCATGCCAGGTCCGCGGCCAGGCGACCAGTTTGTCACCTTGCAGATACACGCTCCGGTGCCGACCAACGATGTCCAGCGCAAGCTGTACGAACAGATGGAGAAGACATTCGACTTTGATCCTCGCCGCGTGCGCGTCTAGCGAACCACTGCACGACCTGGCTCCTGCGTCAGGTCGTGCAGTGGTTCGGCGGGATTGCCCGAATCAGGCTGCAGGCAGCAATTGTTTGATCGTTGCGCTGAGTTCGGCCTCGTCAATGGGCTTGGTGACGTAGGCTTTTGCGCCTTGACGCATACCCCAGACGCGGTCGGTTTCCTGATCCTTCGTCGTGACCAGCACAATGGGAATGTGACTGGTTTTGGCATCCTTGGAAATGGTGCGCGTGGCCTGAAAACCATTCAGGTTCGGCATGACCACATCCATCAGGATCAAATCAGGGACTTCACGCTTGGCGATTTCAACACCAGCCGAACCGTCTTCGGCGGTCAGCGCCTCGTGGCCGAGCTTTTCGACAATGCGTTTCAAGCCGACCAACTGCGACGGCGAATCGTCAACGATTAAGATACGCGCCATAGAAATCCCTTAGCCCCCGTGAGGTTTGTTCGTGTGGACGCTGCATTCTACGGCCCGCGGCGTCGCACGCCAACCGATTATCTCAATCACTTGCGGTGGGTGAAAATAAATCCATGAATTCCAGCGAATTGGACCATCAAGCTCAAGCGGAATGGAGACGGCGCACTGGCTTAAATCTTGATCAAGTTACGTCCAAACCCGCCGCCAGCCAGCATCGTTTCGAAAATTGCCGGCAAATCCTCCAGACCACCCTCGCGTGTTGCGATGCGATCCAGGTGCGCGGGCTTCCAGTCGGATGCCAGATGCGCCCATATTGCATCGCGAATGTCACGCGCAGTGCCTGCCGATGCGATACCAAGCAAGCTCACGCCGCGAATGATGAATGGCATCACGGTGGTCTGCAATTCGCTCGAAGCGGCGAGACCACAACAGGCGATATTTCCGTAAGGTTTGATGACACGGGTCAGTCCGGAAAGCATGTCGCCACCCACGCAATCGATCGCACCGGCCCAGCGGGCTTGTTCCAACGGACGCTGACCCCAGTACAAATCCTGGCGTGAAATGCATTGTTTGGCGCCGAGCGCGATCAAATCGTCGAAGTGTTCGAGCTTGCCGCTGATCGCGTGTGCTTCATATCCGGCACGGGTAAGGATATCGAGCGCCAGCGAACCGACGCCGCCACTTGCACCGGTAACGACGATTGGGCCCATGTCGGGTTTCTGGCCATTGCGTTGCATCTGGTATAGCGACAGCGCGGCGGTGAAACCCGCAGTGCCGAGTATCATCGATTCACGCAAGGTCAGGCCGGCTGGCAAGGGAATTGTCCATTTCGATTCCAATCGCGCATATTGCGCGTAGCCGCCGTCGCGCGTCTCGGAAAGGCCGCAACCCGTGCACAACACCTGGTCACCTTCCTTGAATTGCGCATCGGTCGACGCCGCGACATACCCGGCCACGTCGATGCCGCCATTGAGCGGCGACTGGCGCAATATCTTGCCTTTGCCGGTACCGGCCAGCGCGTCCTTGTAGTTGACGCTGGAATAGGCAACTTTGATCACCACCTCGCCGGGCGAAAGATCGTCCACGCGCATTTGTTCCAGGCCTGCGCGGTACATGCCGCGATCAGCATGGATGCGAAATGCGCGGAAGTCCGGTATGTCACTCATCGTATACTCCTCAATTGTCCAGATCGTTGTCCGGGACCGGAATTCCATGCTGGCGGAAAAACGAAAGCCGATCTTACCCGAAAGGCACATCATCTTTCGCCGACCCCGAGCAGGGCGGGAGCAGTAAAACGAATCCCGGTGCAAACCGCGAAAGAAAAATTCGCGACCCTGCACACCATGCCACACTACAAACGCGCGCTGCGGATTTTTCATCGCGTTCGCATGCGATCAAATGCGTGTTCTCGCGGAAAATTCCGCGCGGCGAGCAATTGTCGCAACGGCGCGTCGCCAAAGGCGAACGTGGAATCTGGCAACGACGTTTCTGGCAACAAATGATTCGCAACGAAACCGACCTTGAACACCACCCCGATTACATTGACTTCCATCGAGTAAAGCAGGGGTATGGGCGCAAGGCAGCTTGACGCACCGCCGACCAAGCTAGAGCGTTAAATATAGATTTATACAAGCAAGAACGAAGCAGAAAGATCACTTGGCAAAGCGGAAAATCTGTCCAAACGAACGCGGTCAGCTCTCGTGACTTCGCATAGGTTGTGTATCGCTTGGCTCGGCCCGATCTACGTTTACTGGAATGCAGAAGGCGGGAGTGGCTGCGCCGCTCTCGCCCCGTGCGCTTGGGTTTAATTCGCCTTGTGAATTGCGCGCTTGTCGACGGAGAGTGCAGCTTCGTGGACAGCTTCGCTCAGCGTTGGGTGGGCGTGGACGATGCGGGCGAGGTCCTCGGATGAACCGTGGAATTCCATGGCAACGACGGCTTCGGCGATCAGCTCGGATACGACCGGGCCGACCATGTGTACGCCGAGGATGCGATCGGTTTCGGCGTGCGCAATGATTTTGACCTGGCCTGCAGTTTCGTTCATGGCAACGGCGCGACCGATGGCGGCGAACGGGAAGGTGCCAGTCTTGTACGGAATGTTTTCCTTTTTCAGCTCCTCTTCGGTCTTGCCGGCCCATGCGATTTCGGGTTCGGTGTAGATGACCCACGGAATGGTGTCGTAGTTGACGTGTCCGGCTTTGCCGGCAATCAACTCGGCGACCATGACGCCTTCTTCGGAGCCTTTGTGCGCCAGCATCGGGCCGCGCACGCAATCGCCGACAGCCCAGATTCCTTCGACACCGGTCCAGCAGTGGTCGTCGACGCTGATGCGCCCGCGATCATCGAGTTTTACCCCGGTGCCATCGGCAAGCACGCCTTTGGTTGCCGCACGACGACCCACCGCCACAAGCAGTTTATCGACGGTGATCGTCTGTTCGCCCTTGGCGTCGGCGTATGTCACGTCGATGGTATTGCCTTTGATTTCAGCCTTGCCGACTTTTGCGCCAAGCTTGATGTTGAGACCTTGCTTGACGAATTCACGCGCCGCAAGTTTGGCCACATCGCGATCAGCAGCACCGAGGAAGTCCGGCAATGCTTCGAGAATGGTCACTTCCGCGCCGAGACGCCGCCACACGCTGCCGAGCTCCAGACCAATCACGCCGGCACCAATCACGCCGAGGCGTTTGGGAACCGCGTCGAAATCCAGTGCGCCGGCATTGTCGACGATCAACTTGTTGTCGAATTTCGCAAACGGCAGTTCAATCGACGTCGAACCCGGCGCGAGAATGATATTGGTTGCGCTGATTTGCGTCGTGGTTCCGTCAAGTCCCGTGATCGAAACCGTACGCTCGGGCTTGAGCGTACCGAACCCGGCATAGGCGGTGACCTTGTTGCCCTTGAACAGCATGGCGATTCCGCCCGTGAACTGTTTGACGATTTTGTCCTTGCGTCCGACCATGGTCTTGACGTCGATTGCCGGATTTGCGGCGCTGATGCCGTGGTCCCTGAACGAATGCGTGAGGTTGTGGAATTGCTTGGACGAATCCAGCAATGCTTTGGACGGAATACATCCGACATTCAGACAGGTTCCGCCGAGCGCGGGCTTGCCATCCTTGCCGACAAATGCATCCACGCAAGCGGTCTTCAGGCCAAGTTGCGCAGCGCGGATTGCGGCCACATAACCGGCAGGGCCGGCGCCGATGACGATGACGTCGTAGGTTTGTTCGCTCATTTCATTCGCTCACAACGGGAATCGGGAATCGAAAATGGGGAACCGGAACCGCGGGAACAGGTGGCTATTGGCCATGCCCCATTCCCGAATCTCCATTCCCGGGTGTTTCTCGGCTAAAGGCCGAGAAGCATCTTGTGCGGATTTTCCAACTGATTCTTGATATCGACCAGGAACAACACTGCATCTTTGCCGTCGACAATGCGATGGTCGTAGCTGATGGCGATGTACATCATTGGCGCCGCCACAACCTGGCCATTCT
>DASSXQ010000040.1:0-2884 GCA_035703725.1 Rudaea sp. | reverse complement strand
CGTCGTGCGCGGTGCGCACGCTACGTTTGATTGAGGCGTTCGGCTTGGGCCCGACGTCCCCACGGTTTTGACTTGGTGGATAAAGAAACGCCCCGACTGCGTACGGTCGAGGCGTTGGGTAAGGCCCCTGGCAGTGACCGGATTTGCGTGCATCCATGCGCGCAAATTATTCCGTCGCGCAGCGACGCCGTCTCTTGGTAAGCGTCCGCCCACCACGCCTTGCCTGAGTGCGCGGCGTTATGCCAGGGGCAACAGGGTGTGGATGTCGCGGTCCTTGGTGGTGGGCAAACGCGTGAGCACGTCGGCGAGCCAGTGGTGTGGCTCGATGCCGCGGGCTTTGGCGGTGGCAATCAGGCTCATGATGGCGGCGGCGCGTTGGCCTGCGCGTTCGGAACCGGTGAACAACCAGTTCTTGCGGCCGACGGCAATCGGGCGAATGGCATTTTCGACCGGATTGTTGTCGATCGGATAGGCGCCATCGTCGAGGACGCGCACGAGTGCGTCCCAGCGCTTGCGGGTGTAGGCGATGGCACGGCACAGGCCGCTGTTGCCCAGCACTTTGGGCGCCAGGTCATCCAGCCAGCGTTTGAATTCATCGAGTTTGGGTGCCAGTTGCTTGTTGCGTTCGCGCCATCGCGCTGTGTCGTCCAGATCGCGCAGTTTGGCCTCGATGGCGTATAGCTCGCCGATGCGCCCGATGGCGTGTTCGGCGATGGGACTGGCGCAGGCAGCGTGGGCATCGAAGAATTTGCGTCGCGCGTGCGCCCAGCAGCCCAATTCGGTAATGGACTGGCCGAACAAGGCCTTGTAGCCGCCAAAGTCATCGACCATCAGCGCGCCTTTCCAGTCGCCCAGGAAGTGGGCGGCGTGCTTGCCGGCGCGGCTGGGGCAGTAGTCGAACACGATGATGGGTTTGTCGCCCGCGCTACGATAGGCGAACAGATACGCGCGCTTGGTCTTGCCGGTGCCCGGCGCAAGCTGGGACACCGGGGTTTCGTCGGCGTGCAACACGGCCGATTGCAGCAGTTGACTGCGCAGCGCATCCACCAACGGTTGCAGGCGCACGCCCATGACGCCGATCCATTCGGCCAGGGTGTTGCGTTTGAGTTCGATGCCGTGGCGGGCAAAGATCGCCTCTTGCCGGTACAGCGGCAAGTGATCGGCGTATTTGTGAATGGCGATTTGCGCCAACAGCCCCGGTGCGGCGATGCCACGGTCGAGGATGGCCGGGGCCACCGGTTCGGCGATGATTGTTTGGCAGTGGCGGCAGGCGTATTGCGGATACACGTCGCGGCGCACGACGAACTCCATCGGCTTGACGTCCAGCTTCTCGCTTGCGTGTTCGCCGATTTTGACCAACGCCGCGCCACACGCCGTACAGTCGCACGACGACGGTTCATGCACCGTCGTCTCGCGCGGCAAGTCTGCCGGCAACGTGCGGCGCACCGGCTTGCGGCGCGGTCGCGGCGTTGCCGGGGCGGCATCGCGCAGCGCTTCGAGTTCGGCTTCGGCGGCGGCAATGTCCGCCGCCATGGATTCGTCGAACAGGTCGCGGTGCACCGCGCTCATCGCTTCGGACTTGGCACCAAAGCGCATGCGCCGCAGATAGGCCAGCTCATGCGTGAGCTTGTCGATCTTGGTGTCTTTGAACGTGATCGCGCGATCGCGTTCGGCAATCGATGCGTCGCGTTGCGCGATCACCGCCACCTGCTCGCGCACCAGCGCGTGCAGTATGTTCACATCGGTAATCGATTCGAGTGCGACGCCATCCATGGCCACCAGCGTAACTGCTTCAAATCAACTTCGGCAGTGCCATAAGTTGGGTTGACAACCGCTGCCAATCCACGCCAGCAATTAGCCATCCAAATTGTTCCGGCGTCAACGCCCATGCGCCATCGCCTGCGCGCGGCCAATGAAACCGGCCCTGGTGCAAACGCCGCGTACTCAGCCACACGCCGTGCGCGTCCACGCACAGCACTTTGATCCGCGTGCCCGCGCGATTGCGAAACACAAACGCACCGCCAGCGCGCACATCCTGGCCCAACACCTCGCCGACCGTCACCAGCAACCGATCCATGCCGCAACGCAAGTCCACCGGTGCCACCGCCAGCCACCAACCCGTCGCACTCAGCACGCCAGACCCCGCGCCAGCGCCACCACGTCAGCCGTCGTTGCGCCGCCCACGAGCAAGCTCGCCCCACCAGGCAAGCGCACCTCCAACGACAATGCAACGCGCACCGGCGCTTCGATGCGCACCGGCACCAAAGCGCCGCCCGCCGCACCCAACCGGCGCTGCCAATACCCAAACTGCGCATACGACAAACCGTGCAATCGGCAAAACGCCGCCGCCGAAAGGTCGCCCGCCCGCCATGCCGCAAAACGCTCCTGCCACTGCGCTGCCTTGTCTGTCATCGCCCTTCCTCATCGCATCGGAAAGAGCGAATACCAACAGCTACGCAATCAATGCGGAAGGTGTGGTGGGCGGACGCTTACAGTTGACCAATCAAGACATCGGCTCGCTGGCTGTGCTCGAATTGATAAACGGTGAGCTTTTGCTGAGCCGTATTCTCTAGTTTTCGAATCAAACGGATGAACAACTCCGCCACATCATCGAGGGTTTTTCCGCATTGTGCGCGAATGAATATCGTGGCCAGCGCATAGCGTTTGATGGGCTTGAGTTCGGCCAGTTCGCTCGCATCCAGGGCACGGGCCATATCGCGGAAATGCTTGAGTTTCGGGATGGGCACATCGACGGTCGGCAGTTGTTCGGCGAGTTGCCGCAACCGTCGCACGTGCAGAAGATAGCTCCGCACTTCCTTGTGAGTGGGCCGCTTGGGTTCGCGCTTCAATGCCTGCCACCCGCTGTGGGTGCTGCCGTGTGGCG
>DASSXQ010000258.1:0-6126 GCA_035703725.1 Rudaea sp. | reverse complement strand
CCTGTCGATCGGCGTGAACAACCAGTATCGCGGACGTGATCTGGACAACTACACACGGGAATTCCGGCGCCTGCTTGAACGCGCAATCGAGCTGAGCGGCAATCAGCCTCAACACGTGATCGTGGTTTCCATTCCCGACTGGGGCGTTACCCGATTTGGCGCCGATAGTGGTCGTGACACGAAAACCATCGCGCGGCAAATCGATGCCTTCAACGCTGCCAACACGAAGATTTCGTTGCAGCTTGGCGTGCGTTATGCCGATGTAACGGGCATTTCACGCACAGCGGGCAGCGCGGCAGCCATGCTCGCCAGCGATGGCCTGCATCCGTCTTCGGCACAGTATCGACGTTGGATCGATGCAATTTTGCCGCCGGCACAAGCCGCGCTTTCTCAAGCCGAACGCTCGACGCGGTAGAATACGCACCTACCCATCACCGAGTTTCGCCATGTCCGCTTCCGACGTTCGTACGCGCATCGATTCGATTCTCCAACAGCACCCCATCGTGTTGTTCATGAAAGGCACACGCAGTGCGCCGCAGTGTGGATTCTCCGCAGCAACCGTGGGCGTGCTCGATGACCTGCTGCCCGACTATTTCAGCGTAAACGTGCTCGAAGATGGCGAGATTCGCGAAGGCATCAAGAGCTATGGGAACTGGCCGACGATTCCGCAGTTGTACGTCAACGGCGAGTTGATTGGCGGTGCCGACATCGTCAAGTCCATGTACGCAAGCGGACAATTGCAAAGTGTGTTTGGCTTGCCACCGCCGGACCGCACGCCACCCACCATCACCATCAGCGAGCCAGCCGCCGCCGCAATTCGCGCGGCATTGGCCGATGCCGAACCCGGGGCGAATCTGCATTTGTCGATCGACAAGCGCTTCCGTGCACAATTCCACCTGGCCGAAGTCGATGCGCAAGCCATTCGCGCCGACGCCGGCGGCATCGCAATCTACATGGATCCGGGTACCGCGCAGCGCGCGCGCGGGATCAACATCGACTGGACTGAAACCGCACAAGGCGCGGGTCTGAAGATCGATAATCCGAATGCACCACTGGCGGTCAAGTCGCTGAGCGTGCACGAACTCGAGCAACGTCTGGACGCAGGCGATATCACCCTGATCGATGTACGCCCGTCGGCAGAACGATCCCGGGCAGCGCTGTCCCGGCCTTTCCACACGATTGACGATGGCATCGACAAGATCGCGGCGCTGCCCAAACAAACCGCACTGGCCTTCATCTGCCACACCGGCGCGCGGAGTGCCGGAGCTGCCGAACATTTCCGCGACTTGGGCTTTACCGAGGTCTACAACGTGGTTGGCGGCATCGACGCCTGGTCGCGCGAGATTGATCCGGCGATGCCGCGTTATTGATTGCGCATGCATGAATCATTTGCTTCGCCGCACTGGTCATTGGTCTGGCGTCGGCACGTGATGCCTATCGGGTTTCCCCGGTTCGAAAGCGCATCGGTTTGGCACCACGGATCAACCGATGCACGACAAACTCCGTTCTCACGCGCCCAGCCAGGGGACAGCGGGCGAAGTCGAAGCGTCCCTGGCTACGGACCCTTCGACCCCGCTCCTGCGGCCTGCGCTCAGGGCGAACGGCGCCGAATGGCGGAACTTTGGCGCGAATCGGCAAATCGCATCGCCACACGCCGCTGTCGATAGATGCTGTTATAGTCCGGACGCAAGCAAAAAGAATTGTGCTGTTGGAACGACACCACCCGAATACGCGGACAACGGCACACAGGTAAGGAGGGGCGGCCATGTACGCACGCATCTTGCTGATATCCATTCTGTGTATCGCCGCCACGGCCTGCGGCAAAAGTGCCAACGAAGCCGCAGCAGCAGCTTGCGGTACTGAAATCGCCAAACAAATGGGCAACAAGAACTATCACGTCGATCTCGGCGATCTGGCCAGCCACGCCAAGTCCGAATCTGCCGACACCGTTCTCATGCACTCGACTGTCGTGATCGACAAGGGTCTGTCGACCGAATCCAGACAAACCTACGAATGCCGCGCACGTGTCGACAAGAATGGAAAAGCCAGCGTGTTGTTCCTGCAGTTCAACTGGAACACGTCTGATCTCAAAAAACCGGGTTGACGCAGTCGGCCGGTCGTCATGTTCGCCACCTGAGGCGACCATTGTGCATGCGCTGGCCGTTCCCGTGTTTGCATTTTCGCAGCCGCAGCGGATGATAGAGACACTCTGACTTCGCTAACGGCACGCTCATGCTGATCACGATCGTTCTGGCGCTGGCGCTCTTCGGCACATTGTTGTTCCTTGGTTTCGGTTTTTATGCGTGGACAGGCGCTGCTGCGGTCTGTTTGATTGGCTGGCGCATTCTCGGTGTCGCCTCGCCGCTGGCATTCGAAATCGTTGTCATTGTGCTGATCGCGCTTGCTGCGATATTCGGGTTGCCGCCGCTGCGACGTCTGCTGATTTCGCGGTTCGCGATGAGGGCCATGGCCAAAGTATTGCCACGCCTGGGCGAAACCGAGCGCATCGCGCTGGAAGCCGGCACCGTGTGGTGGGATGTCGAGCTGTTTTCCGGACGTCCGCACTGGCATACGCTGCTTGATTTTGAGGCGCAGAAACTCAGCGCCGACGAACAGGCGTTCATGGATGGCCCGGTCGCCGAATTGTGTGCGCGGCTGGACGACTGGGAGATCCATCAGCAACGCGATCTTCCCGTCGAAATCTGGTCTTTCCTGCGCACCAAGGGTTTCTTCGGCATGATCATCCCGAAGCAATACGGCGGCCACGGATTTTCCGCGATCGCGCATTCGCGCGTGGTCACGCGCATCTCGTCGCGCTCGGTTGCCGCGGCGGTGACGGTGATGGTACCCAACTCGCTCGGCCCCGGCGAACTGCTGCTGCATTACGGCACGGACGAACAGAAAAACTACTATTTGCCGCGACTGGCCAAGGGCGACGAGATTCCGTGCTTCGGTCTCACTGGCCCGGAAGCCGGCTCGGATGCCGCAGCGACGCAATCCGAAGGCGTCGTGGAAAAACGCATCATTGACGGCAAGGAAGTGCTGGGCCTGCGCCTGAACTGGAAGAAGCGCTACATCACCCTGGCGCCGGTCGCGACGTTGATTGGTCTGGCATTCCGGATCAAGGATCCGGATCATCTGCTCGGCGATACGGAAGATCTCGGCATTTCCTGTGCACTGATCTCGCGCGATCTGGACGGCATCGACATCGGCCAACGCCACGATCCGATGGGCGTGCCGTTCATGAATGGACCGATTGTCGGCACCGACGTGTTCACGCCGCTGGACAGCGTCATCGGCGGTCGCGACGGCATCGGTCATGGCTGGCGCATGTTGATGGAATCCCTCGCTGCGGGGCGCTCGATCTCGTTGCCGGCGCTGAGCGTCGGCGCAGCACAGATGGCGACGCGCATTTGCGGCGCCTATGCCACGGTGCGCGAACAATTCGACACGCCGATCGGCCGCTTCGAAGGCATCGAGGAACCGCTCGCGCGCATTGCCGGCAAAACCTACATGATGACCGCCACGCGCACGCTTACCTGCGGCGCGCTGGATGCCGGGCACAAACCCGCCGTACTCTCGGCCATCGCCAAAGCCTATCTCACCGAAGGCATGCGCGAAGTCGTCACCGATGCCATGGACATCCGCGCCGGTGCCGCCATTCAGCGCGGGCCACGCAACACGCTGGCGCGCGCCTGGGACGCGGTGCCGATCGGCATCACCGTGGAAGGCGCCAACATCCTCACACGATCGATGATCATTTATGGGCAAGGCGCGATCCGCTGCCATCCCTTCGTGCAACATGAAATCGATGCGATCGCCAACAACAACCTGAAAAAATTCGACGCAGCAATCTTTGGCCACATCAATCTGCTGTTGCGCAATATCACCCGTGCCAAACTGCTCGCGTGGACCGGCAGCCGCCTGGCCGCCGCGCCACGTACCGAAGATACCGCGCGCTATTACCAGCACTTGTCGCGGTTTTCCGCGGCGTTTGAAATCCTGTCCGATGTCGCCATGGGCACCCTCGGCGGCACCTTGAAACGGCGCGAAAAAATCTCCGGCCGGCTAGCCGATGCATTGGCTTATTTGTATCTCGCCTCGTCCGCGCTCAAGCGTTACCACGACGAAGGCAAGACCACGGCAAACTACAACCTGGTGCGCTGGTCTACCGAAGTATGTTTGTATCGCATCCAGGAAGCATTGCTCGGCGTGCTCGAAAATCTGCCCATGCGCGGTATCGCCTGGATGCTGAGCTGGGCGATATTCCCGTTGGGCGCGCGCTTTCGGCCGCCTTCGGACAAACTCGGCTCGCGCGTCGCCCGCGACATTCTCGAAGATCGCGAAGCGCGCATCAATCTGACCCAGGATATCTTCGTGCCGCCCGCCAACGAAGTCGGTTTGGGTGCGCTTGAAGCCGCACTCGACAAAGCGGTACGCGCGATCCCGATCGAAACGAAAATGCGCGACGCCGTGCGCGCTGGCAAACTCGACCGCGCGCCCGGCCACATGCTCGACGATCTGGCTCTCGCCGCCGGGGTGATCACGCAAGCCGAGTATGAACTACTCAAGGAGGCCGATGCCGCGCGCGATGAAGTCGTCGCCGTGGATGCGTTTGATCCGGAGGTGTTCAAGACGCTGCACTGATGCATGAAACGCTGGATTGACTCAAAAAGCGGCAGCGCAAGCGGTGAATTTCGTTAGTATCGACGAACTCGATGCTACATCGGAAAATTCGCTCGCCAAGGAAAATTCATCAATAATGCGTGGAGTATTGTCATGCACTTTATGACTTCTGTCAGTACTATTGCAATTGGATTGGCATTCGCTTTGTCTCCTGCGCCTGCCGCAGCAAACCCTTCGGAGATGAGCGAGTTTACTAGCCTGTGCCCATTGCAAACATCGGTGGCTTGTATTGTCGATCATTTTGATGCGATTTATTCGTTGGCCGAATCAGGAAATACGTTGGCAGCGAATGCTTTATACACATCGCTAACTGGGTGCGATGAGGCGAATGCCGCGCCTATTCGCGGCTCCGTCAAATTGCATACAGTGACACCTGATGCGCCAAAACCGAAGAATTCGCAACCGATAGATGCCGATGCCGAGGATTTGGCGCAGGCGCAGCATGTTTTGAATACGATTGCGGCTGGGTGTTCGTATTTTAGTGCATCGCAAATTTCAAAGCGTTCCAACATCCGCTGGCTGGCAGCTTCGCAAGGAAACAGCAATGCGCTCAACGATCTTTGGATTGGCCTTGTTGCCAAAAGTCACGCAGGCCACAACACAATCGCCGATTCTGACGATGCAAAAAGGCTTGTATCCGAATTGAATAAATTTGCCGACTCGCGCCATCCTGATGTCTTGGAAATTCTGAGTCAGGTCTATTCTCAAGGCGTACTGGTGCAGCCAGACTACGTTAAAGCCTACGGTTTTGCCGCAGCGGCAATTGTCGTGGAGAAGCAACATGATGTTGTTCCAGAGTTCAAGTTTCGCCAATTGGACAAGTTGTTCAATCACTTGACCAAAGACGAAAGAATTCGCGCGCAAGAGTTTGCCGTTGATCTGACCCATGCCAACGGAAAGGACTCAACATAAGCAACCTCAACGTTGGGATTGCATGGCCTCTGTTGGCTGTTTTTACTGGAAGTGCATCTTTACCCGTTCATGCTGGTGGTCCGGGTGGCGTGAATTTGGACGCGATAATCTTGCGATGCAAGCCGGACCCAAGGGATCCACCAGCTTGCAATAAATTGGATCGACCTGGAAACCTGACGGCGCTTAATTTGGTTTTGAGTGACGAAGGCGACCAATGGATTCAGCGTATTTCAACACGATTGCAGTTGTTCATGGCCCTGATGGCTCATGGATTGCATTCCAAACCAATGGCCAAGGAATACCATCACCAACAATCTCGGGTCCGCCGGGTTCGTACCAAGGTTCAACGTCAGGCGGTTCCAGTGGTGGCGGCCCGGAGGGGGGGATGGGCGGTACTGGTTTTGTACCACTAGACCCAGGATCCGGATACTGCACAAAGACAGTGACCACTTGGCCGGATGGTAGTAAATCTACTGTTATTGACTGCGGCGAAGCCTGAATTGGGCCGTGATTAGCCCACCGACCCGC
>DASSXQ010000223.1:0-11363 GCA_035703725.1 Rudaea sp. | reverse complement strand
TATTCAAGCGCAGTCCGAGCGGAATTTCAAGCAATTTCTCTTTATAAATCGAAGTATTATCCGACTTAATTGCACATCGAGTAAGAAGTAATTGCTAACTGACTGTATGGATGGAACTCTGCAGGTCGGCCATCGCCGCCGACAAAAGCCGCGCGCCAGCGTCCGACACGGCATCAATGCACGCGTTGCGCCCCTCTGGCGCATGCGCCAGATTCACGCGCAAATCCGCTTGGGGAATCGCACAGATCGCGCGTTCGGGCCATTCGATCAGCCACAATGTGCGCGCCTCATCCAGATCACCCAATCCCAGCCATTCCACTTCATCGACATCCGCAATGCGGTACAAATCCAGATGGTGGATCGACAATTCTCCAACACGATAGGACTCGATCAGGCTGTACGTCGGACTTTTGACGCGTGCACCCACGCCGAGCGCGCGTAACAGCGCGCGAGCAAACGTGGTCTTGCCGGCACCGAGCGCACCGTGCAGATGAATGACACCGCCAGCAGCCGCGCTCGGGGCAAGTGCGCGTGCGACTTCGACAAGCTGCGCTTCGTCAATTTGTCTGAATTCGATGGGCGCCAGATCAACCATTGTCGACCTGTGCATTCCGCAATCGGCGCAACGGCACGAACAGGTCGCTGGCAAGCAAACCCGCTTGCCCGGCTTCGGCAGCCGCCGCATCGCCTGCCTGCGCATGCAGTGCCACACCCAATCTTGCCGCGCGCCAACAATTGAGACCTTGTGCCAACAAGCCTGCGATCACACCGGTCAGCACATCGCCCATGCCCGCCGATGCCATACCCGGATTGCCCCACGGGCACACCAACACGCCACCCTCCGGATGCGCAACCAGACTGCCGGCACCTTTGAGCACGGTCACCGCGCGGAAACGCCGTGCCAACTCAATCACAGCGGCAAAGCGGTCGCGCTGGATCGTCGCACTATCGCACTCGAGCAAACGCGCTGCTTCACCCGGGTGCGGAGTGATGACGACCGGCTGCGGCAAACGTCGTGGATGGCTTGCCAGAAGATTCAATCCATCCGCATCGAGCACCGTGGGTTTTCCTGCATCCAGCGCCGTTTGCCACAAGGTTTTTGCCCATTCGCTGTCGCCCAGACCCGGGCCGATAGCGACGACGTCGGCACGCTCCAGCAGCGGGGCAAGTTGGGCCACGGCGACAACACCTCTTGCCATCAATTCCGGGCGCGCCGCATTCATCGGCGCAACATTTTCCGGTCGGGTGGCCACGCTGACCAAACCGGCGCCAACCCGCAGCGCGGCTTCGCTGCTCAGGCGAATGGCACCACCCATTCCCGCGTCGCTTCCAACCGCCAGCACGTGACCAAAAATGCCCTTGTTCGCATCGCGCTGGCGTGGCGGCAGCCAGCGCATCATGCGCCGCATCACCATCAATCGCGTATCGGCAAGCGTTTGCTTGAAAATGCTGTCGGGCAGTTCGAGCGTATCCAGCAACATTTCGCCGCAATGATCCAGCGCCGCGCCCGTGAACAAACCGCGTTTGTGTGCGACAAAACTGATCGTCACCGTCGCGCGCACGGCAATGCCCAGGACGCTGCCGGTATTGGCATCGATCCCGGATGGCAGATCCAGCGCCAGCAGCGGTCGTCCGCTGGCGTTCAAGCGCTCGATCAGCTTGCGTGCGTCGCCGTCGATCGCCCGTGTCAGGCCCGTACCAAACAAGGCATCAACATGCACATCGGCCAGCGGCAATTCCGCATCGGCTCGCACGGTCTGCCCACCGGCTGAACGCCATTGCGCGCAAGCGCGTTCGGCATCGCCAGCGCGAGCCGGCGGTGCCAGCTCCACGACAAATGCTTCCAATCCGGCTTCGCGCACCAGACAGGCCAGCAGGTAACCATCACCACCATTGTTGCCGGCCCCACAGAAAACCGCGATACGTCTGGCCTGCGGCCATTTTGCACGCAGCACATGCCAAGCAGCTGTCGCCGCACGCTGCATCAGGTCATAACCGGGAATTCCCAGCGTTTCGATCGCACTGCGATCAAAGCTGCGGACCTGGTTTGTGCTGTAAAGGCGGCTGCTCATCGTCGCACGATTATACTGATCAGGTGGACACTATCGATTATTCCAGCCTCGCCGCGGACATACGCAACTGGGGGACCGAACTTGGTTTTCAGCAAGTCGGCATTGCCGCCACTGACCTGGCGCGCGACGAAGCGCATCTGTTGAACTGGCTCGATGCCGGCCACCATGGCGAAATGGATTACATGCAGCGTCATGGAGTCAAACGCAGTCGGCCACCGGATTTGCATCCCGGAACCGTGCGCGTGATCTGCGTGCGCATGGATTACGACCCACCTGAGGCGCGCGATGCCTGGGAAGTCCTCGATGACGCAGGCCTTGGCTATGTATCGCGCTATGCGCTGGGACGCGATTATCACAAACTGATGCGTGTGCGCCTGCAAAAGCTTGCTGATCGCATCACCGCATCAATTGGTGATTTTGGTTACCGCGCGTTTGTCGATTCTGCTCCCGTGCTGGAAAAAGCGCTGGCCCGAAACGCCGGCCTTGGCTGGATTGGCAAGCACACCTTGCTGCTCAATTCACGCGCAGGTTCCTGGTTCTTCCTTGGCGAATTGTTCACCGATCTTCCATTGCCCGTTGACGAACCAGCCACGGATCATTGCGGCACGTGCATGCGCTGCATTGAAGTGTGCCCGACCCAGGCCATCATTGGTCCGCAACAACTCGACGCACGTCGCTGCATTTCCTATCTCACCATTGAACTGCGCGGCAGCATTCCGATCGAACTGCGTCCACTAATGGGCAACCGCATCTACGGTTGCGACGATTGCCAACTGGTTTGCCCGTGGAACAAGTTTGCGCAAAAAAGCGCGGAACCGGATTTCATTGCACGCAATGGTCTGGATGCCGCCTCGCTGACCCAATTGTTCGCGTGGAGCGAAGAAGAATTTCTCAAGCGCACCGAAGGCTCGGCGATTCGCCGGATCGGCTACGAATGCTGGTTACGCAATATCGCCGTGGCGCTGGGTAATGCACATCAACACCCCGATGTCATTGCCGCACTGCAGGCACGTCGCACGCACCCGTCGGCGCTGGTGCGCGAACATGTGCACTGGGCAATCGGCGAACAGGAGCAAAAAGCGGCACGAGCTTGAAACGCGGAAGCGAAGAAACGGACTGACGTCGCATTTTCGCAACAATCCGGGCACAGCGCGGATGCCGCACCGCACAAGGTATTCGCCATTCCGCGAAACCCGTTAGCCAGACGCAGGAACGTAATGGCATAACCGAATCAAATCATGGAGATACGTCGCAACATCAAACCAAAAAAAACCCTCGCCGAATTCGGCGAGGGTATAATTTCGGAGTGACGATTACAGATTGAAACGCCCTGCTACCTCGGACCTAGGAGATCGCGTTGCAGAAACCACGATAGCAGTTGCGATAGTACCACACGCGCAAGCGTTTTGCCATACACGTAATCGGAGCGGCTACATGATGCCCGGATCGTCACCGACCGAGGTTGAATCTGGATGCAGCCAGCCCGAATCGCCAGAAACGTAGCGTTCGTTCTTCCAGATGGGCACACGCGATTTCACTTCATCGATGATATAGCGGCAAGCCGCGAAGGCAGCATCGCGATGCGCCGCACTTACACCGACCCAGACCGCCACATCACCAATTTCCAAAGTACCGACGCGATGCAGGCAGCGAGCGTGGATGATGTCGAATCGACGTCTGGCCTCGTCGAGGATCTTTTCCCCTTCCGTCAGCGCCAGATCCGGATAGGCTTGATAGGCCAAGCCATGCACCGCGCGACCATCGTTATGGTCGCGAACGCGGCCATCAAATGTCACGCATGCGCCAGCGCTGGCGTGGGCAAGTTCACGCGCCAGACAATCAACATCGATGCGGACCTCGCTCAAACCAAACATGCTCAGCCTCCGGATACCGGCGGGAGAAACGCGATTTCGTCGGCTTCAGCCAGGGGGCGATCCCACGTGGTGAATTCGCCATTCACCGCCAAGCGAAGGCGCTGCGACTCAAACGAAAAGCCATGGCGCTGGCGCAACTGCGCATACACCTCACGCGCATTGGTGCTGTCGATCACACAACTTTCGCTGTCACAACCGGCAGCGTCACGCAATGAGGCAAAGTAGAGAATGTGGTAATTCACGTGGCATTGGCCCCATCATGGACTCTACGCTTGCCGCCGGATTTTTCCACCAGACGTACCTGCGCAACGACAATTTCGTGGGACAGCGCCTTGCACATGTCGTAGACGGTCAGTGCGGCTACCGTTGCACCCGTCAACGCCTCCATTTCGACACCGGTCTTGTGCGTGATGGCGACCTCGCAACGGATGCACAGCTCGTTCGGCGCACTGAATTCAACCACGAAATCGCAGCCTTCGATTGCCAGCGGATGACAAAACGGAATCAACTCGTGGGTCCGCTTCACTGCCATCGTGCCGGCAATAATTGCCGTGTCGATTATTGGTCCTTTCTTCGCCTGCATGCCCGCTGCGCGCAACTGTCGGGCAACGTCGGACGGAAAGTGCACCAGCGCCTGCGCCGTGGCGCGCCGTGTCGTCGGCTTTTTTGCTCCAATATCGACCATGCGCGGACGATTGTCGGAACCGACATGACTCAATTGGCGAGGTTTCGCCAGCGCCTTTTTCATCATCCACCTATGGCAAACATTTCGACTTTGGCGTTAGTGCCGTCGGCGCGCAGACGTGCGCGCAACTCACTGTAGCGATCTTCGCGTTGCGTCCAACATGCGCGAATCATTTCGACAAGCAGCGCATCATCGGCACCTGCGCGCAGCGCCTCGCGCAAATCATGTCCGGCTCCGGCGAACAGACAAGTATACATTTTTCCATCAGCCGACAAACGCGCACGCGAGCAGTCGCCGCAAAACGGATGCGACACGGAACTGATGAATCCAACCTCGCCAGCGCCATCGGAAAAACGATGGCGTTCGGCGACTTCGCCGGCATACGCCGGTGCCACCGCGTCGAGCGGCCAGCGCGCGTTGATGCGTTCGATCAACTCGACGCTGGGTACCACGCTGTCTTTGCGCCAACCATTGAGGGTGCCGACATCCATGAATTCAATGAAGCGCATCGTATGTCCGGTGCCGCGGAAGCGCTCGACCAAATCCATGACATGACCATCATTGACGCCACGCATCACCACGCAGTTGAACTTCAACGCGCCGAAACCTGCCGCTTGCGCCGCATCGATTCCGGCAAGCACCTCGTCAACCGTGCCGCGCCCACCACTCAGCTTGGCAAACGTCGCCGCATCGAGCGTATCCAGGGAAATGCTCAGACGCTGCAAGCCGGCTTCGCGCAATCCTGCCGCGAAGCGCGGCAGCAATACGCCATTGGTCGTCAGCGCAAGATCTTCCACTCCGGGAATTTTCGCCAGCATCCGGACCAGTTCCGGCAATTCCCGACGCAGCAATGGCTCGCCCCCGGTCAAACGCAGTTTGCGCACACCCAGGGCCACGAAAGCGCGCGCAATGCGGTCGATCTCCTCGAAGCGCAAACGCTGCGATTTGCTCAGAAAAACATGATCGTGCGCATATTGATCTTCCGGCATGCAATATGAACAACGGAAGTTGCAGCGATCAATCACCGAAATGCGCAAATCATGCAGCGGTCGCTGCAACTTGTCGCGTGGCAATGCGTCGATCAGCCTGTGTTCAATGGGGATAACGGTCATGCCAAAAGCCTTGGAACGGGTTCCGATAATGCAAATTTTTCGTTGGATTTTGCGACGCGATATCCGCGTTTGGACAGCGCCTCACCATCGGCTGCATTTGCATAGTGATACAGCACCATGCGTTCGCGCTGGGGTGCAGTGTACTCGCGCTCGATATCATCGATGCCGGTATGCGATGGATTGCCAACCATGCTGCAATCGTGCGCAATCAGCGCAGGCTCCGGCGCGTACTGATCCAGCATTTCGGGAATTGGCCGAGTATCGCCGGTCCACGCAAATGCGCTGGCCAATGCAATGCCAAACGAGGTCATCGGTGCGTGATGCCGGGTTGGAAACACATCGAACCAGAGCGCTTGGTGCCAAAATCCGCGCGAACAAGGCACCAGACGAAAAGCATCCCAGAAGTTGGCCCCGCCTTCGGCAAGAACTTCAGGATAATCAGCCACCCGCGCCTGCAAATATGGCACCAGCGCAGCGTGCGCGAACAAGATGGTAGTGCCTTTGCGCTCGGCATCGAAATAGGTGCCGAAAAACAGGCGCTCCAGCCCGCCGACATGATCCATGTGCGTATGCGTCAGATATACCGCACGCGGCATCGTGCCGTAGACGTCCAGGTAGCGCGTCAACGTTTCCGGTCCGCAATCAATCAACAATACCGGCGCACCCTCGCGTTCGAGCACGGCTCCGGCCGAGCCCAGTTCCACTGCCTGCGCCGAACCGACGCCGAGAAAACGCAAGGCAAGGCTCATGGGCGTGGGTCTTGCTGCGCAATCAGCTGCGCGAAGCGTTGTTCATAATCATGCATCAATGCCGACCAGGTAACATTCTCGAATGCCGCATCGGCACCCACGTCGGCCGCGCCGAGTTTCAGCATCGAGCGCTTCAATCGGCTCAAGTTCGCCAGTTGCCAGATGCGCGCCGGCCGACGCAATTCGCCACGATCAAAATCAACAAGCCATACCAACGCACCGTCCAGCAGGATATTGTGTGCATTCAAATCGGCGTGATACACGCCGGCGGCATGAAACTCCGCGATGGCGACACCGACCTTCTGCGCAAGGAGTTTGTCACATCGTCCTTGAACGACGAACTCCGCAAGTTCTTGCGTGTTGGCTAACCGCCGTGTAATCAAGTCGGCCCGATAATGCACACCTTGTTTGCGATATCGCGCGGCCACCGGTACCGGCACATGCATGCCGCGGTTGGACAGGTCGGCCAGCAATCGGAATTCTGCGAATCCGCGTGTGCGTTCGGCTCCGGTCCACAAATATCTGTCGCCCATCACGCGCGCCACCATGCCGCCTCGCCGATAGTGCCGCAACACGCAATCACCAAACGGCGCGCGCACATAGCTGACCCCACCACGACCGGCTTGCACGTCGTCGCTTCTGGATTGCGCACGCCAGTAGTCCGCATCAAACCAGCGCGGATCAAATTTGCTCGCCACAGCGGCGTCGAACACAATGGCTCCGTCGGCGCTGGACTGGAGTTGTGCCTGTATCATCAAACTTTCGCCGTTACTTGCTGCCAAGGCACCAGTGTACCAAGCCCATATGCATGAAGCGCCGTTTTCACCTTCAAATCCGCCCGATTCGCTTTGTCTGCTGCGCACTTCGGCGCTGGGCGATGCAACCCACGTGGTACCGCTGGTGCGGACCCTGCAAAGGCAATGGCCGCAGACCCGACTAACCTGGATCGTCGGCAAACTGGAATACAAACTGGTGGGCGATATTGCCGGCGTCGAGTTCATCGTCGCGGACAAATCAGCGCGCTGGCGTGGTTTCGCGCCATTGCGCCACCAGTTGCGCGGCCGTCGTTTCGATGCGCTGCTGCATTTGCAGGTGGCGCTGCGCGCAAACCTGCTGAGCACGCTCGTGCGTGCACCGCTGCGTATCGGCTATGACCGCGCACGCTCCAGAGATCTGCATGGCGCGTTCGTGAACCGGCGCATCCAGGCGCGTAGCGGACAGCACGTCCTTGACGCCATGGCCAGTTTTCTCGAGCCGCTCGGGCTGCAACGCGATTCGGTCCGATGGGATATTCCCATACCCGAATCGGCACAGGCGTTCGCCGCCACCTGCTTGCCAGGCGATGAACCCACGCTTGTGGTCAGTCCATGCTCCAGCCATGCACGGCGCAACTGGAACGTCCCCGGCTATGCCAGCGTCATTGACCATGCGTCGAAAAATCTCGGCTGGCGCGTCGCGCTTTGCGGCGGACCAAGCGCGTACGAACGGTCGTTCGGCGACGCCATTTTGGAAAAAGCAACAAGCAAGCCCATTGACCTGATCGGCAAGGACACGCTCAAACAATTCCTTGCGCTGGCAAGTCGAGCCAGCGCCGTATTGACGCCCGACTCAGGCCCAATGCACATGGCCAATGCCGTCGGTACGCCCGTGATCGGGCTGCACGCAGCCAGCAATCCGAATCGATCCGGCCCGTATTCGGACCGGCGCTGGTGTGTGGATCGCTACGATGCCGCGGCCCGCAAATTTCGCGGCAAACCGGCCGCGCAGCTGGCGTGGGGCACGAAGCTCGAATATCCCGGCGCAATGGACTTGATTGAAACGCCAGCGGTGATCGAACGATTGGAAGCGCTGGCGCGATCGCTGGATCAAGACCGATAGTCTTGATACGACTTTTCCTCGACGAGGCGTGAGCCAAGCTTGAGATTGATCTCGCGCTTGATTGCAGCGCGTTCGTCATTGCGCACATAAACCGAACGCGCCAGCGCAATGAATTTCGCGTCGAATTGCTGTGCTTTTTCCTTCACGCGGATATCGTCTTCGATCTCCCACAACGCCTCGTTGACCGCCTTGAGACGCGAGCGTTCGTCGGCGATATCGGTCTGCGACGCCGGGTTCTGCGCCCAGGTCACGTTGAGCAGTTCGAGTTCATCACGCACATTGACGAGCTTCGCGGGGTCGCGGATATGCGCGGACTTGATCTCCAGAATGGTGATCTTGTCGATCAACTCACCGAACGAGACAGGAACGGAAATCAGGCTCATGGCACCGCCAAATCGGGGAAAACGGCAATTGTAGTGGGTAGCGCACTCTTCGGACAGCCAACCAGTGTTGTGAATCGCGCGTGCGACCCGTATCATTCGCGCCCTTCGACGCAGTCCCTCCGGAGAGGTGGCAGAGTGGTCGAATGCGCCGGATTCGAAATCCGGTTTACGGTTTCGCCGTAACGTGGGTTCGAATCCCACCCTCTCCGCCAATCAGTTTTCGCCATACGTTCAAGGTGGGAGTCGAACCCACGAATCAAATGCGTTGGTTCGCAAATCGTCAGGATTGACGATTTGTGCAGCGTAGCTGCCCGAAGGGTGAGGCACAGGATGTGCCGAGTACATCCCACCCTCTCCGCCAATCGGCAATTTACTGGTTCGGACCAGGCGTTGTCCCGCCGCGTTTCGCGTGGATTCCGCGTGAACGGCTGCGCGTGAACACATAGACCGTCGCCGGCGGCATGTTCCACCAGGCAAAGCCACCACGACGCACGGACAATCCCAGCTCATCGAGCAGTTCGCGCGAGATGGGTGCTTTGGGACCATAGGTGAACTGGATGAAGCATCCGTCCGGTTTGAGTGTGCTGAATGCGGCTTGGAGAATTTCGGACTGGGTGCGTCGCGTCATCGACAGCAAGCCAAGGCCGCTGATCACGGCATCGACCGGACCGTCATCGAGAAATCCCTCTGCGGTTGCGATCTCGCGCAACTCACGCGCGTCCCCACACACCACATGCACATTGCCGAATCGGGCACGCAGGTGCTGATACAGCGCCTCGTTGAGTTCCAGCACCAGGAAATCGTCAGGGGCAATGCCGTGCCCGAGCACCGCACGTGTAAATACGCCCGTGCCACCACCCAACTCGATTACGCGGCTCGTGCCATGCGGCAGTTCCGCAATCATCTGTCGCGCCAGTTGCCGTCCGGACGGAGACAGCGCGGCGACCGCCAGCGGATTCTTCAGCCACTGACGAAAGAATGTCCATGCCAGCGGCACATCCGATTCGGCGGACGAGCGATTTTCGGGCCGATTCGGTGTGGTCATACGGCGATCCTGAAGGTAGCGCACTATGATAGTGCCCCGCCCCGGCTGCCGCCAGCCAAAAAAAAACCCACTGGGCGTTGGGCCCAGTGGGGTCGACTGGTGTAATCAGTTCGTTCTAGTGCGACCGGTAACTGCCGCGATCACGCCCATAGTAGCTGCCACGGTGCGAACTGCCGCGATGGTAGTAACCATCGCCTCGGTACGAATGCCGATCGCTGCGATAACTGCCGTGATAATTCGACCGGTAGTGATGCCGATAGTACGGCCGCGAATAGTAGCCGTTGTAGACCGCTACCGGTGGCGCATAGGCGTAATAGCTGTCGTAATACACCGGAGTTGGCGCGTAGTAACCACCATAGTATCCACCGCCATAGCTGTCGTAGTAGCCCCCGCCGTAACCGCCGTAATAACCTCCGCCGTAACCGATATCGACATACCCGCGGCCGTGGCCGCGATGTCCTTCGTGATAACCCAGACTTACGCCGGGCAAATTGATGCCGATGCTCAGATGGCTGCGTGCAATCGCGCTCGAAGTCAGCGCCATGCCAACCACACCCAGCAGGGCAAAGGTCAATGTATGCAACGCGGATTTGCGGATGGTCATGTCGAAAACTCCAAAACAGCGCGACTGTTCGCCGCGACGCCATGCTGCGGTTCGCTCACTGAATCGCAACTGAAAAATCCGATACAAACCAACGCTGTTCAGCTCCGTACCGGCGAAACTGAACGGCAATCCGCACAAGGCCAATGAAGGCGCGGCGGATGCGATCGGTCGCGAGTACACGTCAGCGTGGACGCAGCTCCCACGCTTGATGAATTCGCGGGTTGCGCGCGAAATCAAACGGGATGGTGCTGGCGCTGATATCACGTACATCGAATGCGGACAACAATTCCGCATCGAGTTTGAAGCGACGGAAATTGTTCGAGAACAAAATCGTGCCGCCCGGCAACAAACGCTGCGCACACAGCATCAACAAGCGCACATGATCGCGCTGCACGTCGAAATCTTCGGCGCGCTTGGAATTGGAAAACGTCGGCGGATCGACAAAGATCACGTCGTACATGGCCGAATGCGCTTGCAGGTAGCTCAACGCATCGGCCCACACCAGCCGATGGCGTGGCTCCCCATGGCCGTTCAAGGCCAGATTACGCTGCGCCCATTGCAGATACGTCTGTGACAAATCCACGCTGACGGTTTCTTCGGCACCACCGTCGGCTGCATACACGCTTGCGCTGCCCGTATAGCAGAACAGATTGAGAAAACGTTTGTCGCGACACAGCTCGCGCACATGCGCGCGCAACGGACGATGATCCAGGAACAATCCCGTGTCGAGATAATCGCGCAAGTTGACGAGGAATTTCAGGCCACCCTCGGCGACTTCGAGAAATTCGCCGCGTTCGTCCATGCGCCCGTACTTTTCGCCGCCCTTGCCACGCCGGCGTGTCTTCACCGCAATCCGTTCGCGTGGCACATCGAGCACTTCACCGGCAGCACGGGTCAGCTCGCGCAAGCGCGTGTGCGCAACGTTTTCGTCCACGCTGGCCGGGGCCTGATATTCCTGAAT
>DASSXQ010000188.1:0-3823 GCA_035703725.1 Rudaea sp. | reverse complement strand
ATCGAAGGTGGCTATCGTAACGGTTCGAGTCGAGGATTACCCATTGCCGTCAAGGTGATCGGAATTCCGGTTATGCAAAAGGGCACCGTATCGAGCCAGGCGCGAATGGTCGCGCTGGCAGCAAATAGCGTTCCCGCGGCCGCGCACTGCGCCCACGGTTGTCGTAACCCGCGCCGCACCCGCAGGCGCAGGATTACGGCGCGACTCGCGGTGGGGCGCACGAGGAAATTTGAAAATGAAGCGTATGCTGATCAACGCAACTCAGCGTGAAGAGTTGCGTGTGGCCATTGTGGATGGCCAAACCCTGTACGATCTGGATCTGGAGATCCCTTCCAGGGAACAAAAAAAGGCCAACATCTACAAGGGCCGCATAACCCGTGTCGAAGCCTCGCTGGAGGCTTGCTTCATCGACTACGGTGCCGATCGGCACGGCTTTCTGCCGATGAAGGAAATTTCCCGCGACTATTTTGCCGCCGGGGTGGATCACAACAAGGCCGGTATCCGCGACCTGCTCAAGGAAGGTCAGGAATTGTTGGTCCAGGTCGAAAAAGAAGAGCGCGGCAACAAGGGCGCAGCCTTGACCACGTTCATCTCTCTGGCCGGCCGCTATCTCGTGCTGATGCCGAACAACCCGCGGGCCGGTGGCGTATCGCGCCGTATCGAAGGCGATGATCGCGCCACCCTCAAGGAAGTCCTGGACAATCTCGAATTGCCTGACGAGATGGGCGTGATTATCCGTACCGCCGGCATGGGCCGCGGCGCGGAAGAATTGCAATGGGATCTGGATTACCTGCTGCAATTGTGGAAAGCGATTGCGGAGGCATCCACAACACGTTCGGGTCCGTTCCTGATTTATCAGGAATCGCGCCTGATCATTCGTGCGCTGCGCGACTACCTGCGCAACGACATCGGTGAAATCCTCATCGACAGCGAAGAACTCTACAACGACGCGCGCGAATTCGTGCAGCAGGTGATGCCGCAGAACCTGCGCAAGCTCAAGCTGTACAGTGACACGGTTCCGCTATTCTCGCGTTACCAGATCGAAACCCAGATTGAAAACGCGTATGAACGCAGCGTGCGCCTGCCGTCCGGCGGTTCGTTGGTGATCGATCAAACCGAAGCATTGACCGCCATCGACATCAATTCATCGAAAGCGACCAAGGGCTCGGATATCGAAGACACGGCGTTCCACACGAACATCGAGGCAGCCGTTGAAGTCGCGCGCCAATTGCGCCTGCGCGATGCCGGTGGCTTGATCGTGATCGATTTCATCGACATGGAAAACACGCGTCATCAGCGCGATGTCGAGGAAAAACTCAAGGATGCCTTGCAACAGGATCGCGCCCGCGTGCAGATTGGCCGCATATCCCGATTCGGTCTGCTGGAAATGTCACGCCAGCGTCTGCGTCCGAGTCTGGACGAATCAATCCAGATTGTGTGCCCGCGCTGCGAAGGTCATGGCCGCGTGCGCGGCGTGGAATCGTTGTCGTTGTCGGTATTGCGCCTGGTCGAAGAACAGGTGATGAAGGAAAACACCGGACAAGTGCTGGTGCAGGTGCCAACGACCGTCGCCAACTTCCTGCTCAATGAAAAGCGCAGCAGCGTCAATGAAATCGAGCTGCGCCACAAAGTTCCGATCATCATCGTTGCCGATGCGAAGCTGGAAACGCCGCATTTTGAAATCGAACGTATTCGTGCGGCCGATTTCGGCAACGATATCAAGCCCAGCTACGAGCGCGTCACTCCGACCGTGGCCGTGCCGCCACCGCAATTGGCCAAACCCGGCAGCGAACCGGAACAGCCGGCTGTCAGTCGCGTTGTTCCCGCGAGTCCCGCGCCCACTCGCGCGGTGGATGAGTCGGATTCATCTGCCCGTGCAAAGCCCGGATTTTTCAGTCGCGTGATTGCCTGGTTCAAACCGGCGCCTGCACCCGAACAAGAAACACCGACACATTCGAATCGACCCGCCCGATCACGCAATCACGAGCGTGCGTCCACGCATGCAGGGCGCGCTGGCGACAAACGCACGGGCAACGGTTCGCGCGGTCGCACGCGCAACGATACACGTTCGGCAAAACCGCGCGTGGCCAAGGATGCGTCGGCCACCAACGATGCTCGCAAGTCACCAGCGGCCCCGCGCAAAGCCGCACCAGCGCCAGCCAAACAGGCGCCCGTTGCTGCCGCCACGGCAGAGCCACAACGACGCACACCCACACCGGCGACGACGCCCGCCTCGACCAACGTGCAAAACGCCAACGCCGCCCAGGAAAATGCCACGAAGGCGCCGAGCGTGCCCAACGGCGCGAGTATGGATGATGCGGATCAGGCCAGTACACGTTCGCGGCGTCGCGGACGCCGAGGCGGCCGTCGGCGTCGTCGCAACGAAGACAAATCGACTGAAGCATCTGCAGCATCCGCGGCACCAATCGTGTTCGACTTCGATGACGAAAATGCATCCAATTCGCGGACGAAAGACGACCAATCATCCGCGATCGGTTCCACGCCTGCCGAGCCGACGGCAGCAGCACCAGCCGTGCAGCAAAGCCCAACGCCGGTTTCGCCTGCGCCCGTGACGCAACCCGCATCCGACATGGGCCAGATACCTGCAAACAAGCCGAAACCTGTTCAACCACAACCAACGGCTGCGCCCGGCGTGAATCCGGATCCGGTGCGTTCCGAGCCTGTCGTTGCAGAAAAAGTCGCGGACAGCCCGACTCCACCTGCGCGTCAAGCGGCACCGCGCGTTACGCCGGTTTCAGAGGTGCCATCGCCTGCCGCGCAACGCGTATCGGTCGATTCGCCCGCACAGAGTGCGCCGACAATGGCCGCACCGGCAACAGCGCCAGCCGCCAAGCCCGAATTGCCGGTAACCCGACCCATGCCGTTGCCTGCCGAGGTCAATGCTGCAGCCACAAGCGCTTCGCGACAGGCGGAAACGCCGACGCTACCTGCCCCACCGGCTCAAACGACTCCCGTGGAACATCGACCGGTTGCGCAAACCGGCCCCAATGCGCCAGCCGTACCGGATGCCAATTCGTCGGCGCAAAAACCGGTTGTACCAGGCACTGCAAAACCGCAAGCACCTGTTGCTGCAAAGCCTGCTGCTCCGGCGGCGTCGACGCCAGTGAAACCGGCGCCAGTGCTGATGTCGAGCTTGCCGTTGCCAATCATGCCGCGTTTCGTGCCCGCGCCAGTCGTCGTCACTCCGAATGCGGTCAAAACCGGTGCGCCACCAGCGGACAGAGCAATCGCAGATGCGACCCCAAACGCGCAGTTGCCTCTGGACATGGCATCGAGATCCGAAAGCCCAAACCATCGTGAATCCGTACCGGCAACTTCGTCAGCTGCGCCGCCGGCAAGTGCTTCCACTGTTACCCCGGGCACACTGAAACCGGCGCCTGCACCGACGCTTCCACCTGGACCCAGTCACCCGCAACCACCCGCCGCACCGATTCCCACCGCTGCGCCTCAACCCAACGCCGCCAATCAATCGGCTACGCAGCCGCCTGCGCCCACCGCGCCCACGACAAGCGCGCCGCACAACGAGGAAAACTCGACAGCTCCGCGATAGTGGACTTGGGTGATGTAACCAGCTACACAGCCGGCAATGGAGTGCCGGCATCAAGCAGGCCATGCACGTTGCCCAAATTCGCGAGTGCCACCACGTTATCAATGGCCAGCTTCTCGAACACGCGGTATTTGTAAGTCGCTACCGTCTTTGCGCTCAAGTGCAGTTGTTCGGCAATGTTTTTCGCCGTGTGGCCCTGTGCCAACATCATGGCGACCTCAAGTTCGCGCGCGGAAAGATCGGCAAATGGCGATT
>DASSXQ010000131.1:0-6306 GCA_035703725.1 Rudaea sp. | reverse complement strand
GTCACAGAAGCCCGATGTCGTCATTGACACGACACAGCGCTTTTATCGTCAATCCAACGCCAACGTATCGCGCGCGGTTCACGCGCTGGGTGAAGAAGCCACGGCTGCGTATGAAGCAACACGTGGCAAGCTGGCGCGTTTCGTCAATGCGCCTTCCTCTGACGAAGTCATTTTGACCAGTGGCACCACTCAGGCGATCAACCTCGTGGCTTACAGCCATGCGTTGCCGCGCTTGCAACCGGGCGACGAAATTCTGGTCACCACCATGGAACACCATGCCAATATCGTGCCGTGGCAACTGGTGTGCGAACGCACCGGGGCGAAGTTGACGGTTGCGCCAATCAACCAGCGCGGCGAGTTGATCGTCGATGAATTCGTGGCGCGCCTGAATCCACGCGTCAAGCTGGCTGGCGTCACCCATGTGTCGAATGTGCTCGGCACGATCAATCCTGTTCGCGAGTTGTCGCGCGCCTGTCGCGCGCAGGGTGTGCCGTTGCTGGTCGACGGATCGCAGGCTGCGCCGCATATGCCAATTGATGTGCAGTCGCTGGGTTGCGATTTCTACGTACTGACCGGGCACAAGCTGTTTGGCCCGACCGGAACCGGCATGCTCTGGGGCCGCCGTGCATTGCTCGATGCGATGCCGCCATTCCTCGGTGGCGGCGAGATGATCAAGACCGTGAGTTTCGACGGCACCACGTTTGCCGATGTACCGCACAAGTTCGAGGCGGGCACGCCGAATATTGCAGGCTTCGTTGGACTCGGCGCAGCGTTGGACTATGTCGAGGCGATCGGCTGCGCAAGCATCGCCGCGTACGAACGCGAGCTGCTTGAATACGCGACTGCCGCGCTGAAGTCGGTACCGGGTCTGCGCCTGTTTGGCGAAGCGCCGCACAAGGCTGCGGTGATGTCGTTTCTGATTGATGGCGTGCATGCCCACGATCTGGCCACCTTGCTCGATCAGGAAGGCGTTGCGGTGCGCTCGGGTCATCATTGCGCGCACCCCTTGATGCAGTTCTATGGTGTGCCGGCAACGGCGCGGGCGTCGCTGGCGTTCTACAACACACGCGATGAGGTTGATCAGTTCATTGAAGCGCTGAGCCGCGTGCGCAAGTTGCTGGCGTAGGGTGGGCGCCCACGGCAGGTAACTGCCGTGCGAACCCCGTCGCGAGCTGCATGCGCCTGCCTCTCCCACGACGCGAGAGGCGCAGTGACCGCGATTCGATGTGAATCGGGTAAGCTGAAACCGGCGTATGGGAGATGCAAACAATGAATGCCGTTGTGACAAACCGCCAATTGCTGGTTCGCGCCGCTACGCTTGCCGATGTCGACGTTATTGTCGCGCTGGTCGAATCGGCCTACCGGGGCGATTCGGGTCGGCGTGGCTGGACTACCGAGTCGGATATTCTCGATGGCCAGCGCGTGGATGCCGAATCGGTGGCCGAGGTCATCGTCAAGGCGCAAAGCCAGGTGTTGCTGGCGTTGCAGGCAGCGACGCTGATCGCGTGCGCGCATATCGAGAAGCAGGACGATGCGTGCTATTTCGGCATGTTCGCGGTGAATCCGGATCTGCAGGGCAATGGCACCGGCAAACAGATGATCAATGAAGCCGAGCGTATTGCGCGCGAGCGCTACCAATGCACGCGGATGAAAATGACGGTGATCTCGGTGCGCGATGATTTGATCGCGTGGTACGAACGTCGCGGCTATCACCGCACCGGCGTGTTCAAACCGTTTCCCTATGGCGATGAGCGCTTCGGAATTCCCAAGCGCGACGACCTGAAATTCGAAGTTCTGGAGAAGTCTTTGTCATGAGCAACTGGATTCGCGTATGCGACCAATCCGAACTTCTGCCGGGTGAATTCCGGGTGGTGTACGACGGCGACGTACCCATAGCGGTATTCAACATCGACGGGGATTTGTACGCGCTCGAAGATGTGTGCACGCACGATGGTGGCGAACTCACCGGCGGCACAATCGACGGTTACTCCATCGAATGCCCGCGTCACGGTGCGCGCTTCGACATTCGCACAGGTGCGGTGCTGGCACCGCCCGCGTACGAGCCGACCGCCAAATTTCCGGTCAAGGTGGAAGATCGTGTGGTCTTCACCCGCGATGATCGCTGGGACTGAAAGCACGCACGGCGATTGGCACCGTCTATAGCGCCAACGGATTCCTCCCAAGGCGACGATCATTTTTTCTTTCCTTCCCCGCGCAAAGCGGCGAGCATTTTTTCTTTCATTCCCCCGCGAGACGAGTGAAGGTTCCGCAGACGGAAGGGGGCAACTCTTGACCCGCTATCCGAGTCCCGAGTCGCACCGCCACGAAATCACTTGACTTCATTTCCCTGCTAATTGAGAATGATTCGCATCACTATTGCGGTTTGCATTTGCTGCCGCGCAATCATTCGGGGAAGCCGGGCGAGATGATCGCATTGCATTTTGATTCTGCGGGCAACGATTGGCGAGGGCTCGCGTTTGCTGCGACCTGCGCCACGTTGATGATGGTTGGAATCGGCGCAACCCGCGTCGCGCATGCCGAAACTGCGACAAAACCAACGCCGGCGGATCTGGGGCGCCACATTTTTCATGACCCGTCGCTTTCGTCATCAGGCCGGATGGCTTGCGCGACTTGCCATGATCCAGCCAGTGCGCACGCGCAAGATAATGATCTTTCGGTGCAACTTGGCGGTCCAGACCTGGCCACGCCAGGATTCCGTGCCGTGCCGTCGTTGCGCTACATGAACCTGAATATCCCGTTTTTCTTCGACAACGAAGGCACACCAACGGGTGGTTTCACCCGTGATGGCGGTGCGAAGGATTTGGTCGCGCAAGCACATACACCGTTGCTGGCTGCCCACGAGATGGACAACCGCACGGCGGCGGATTTTGCCGCGCGCTTGAGGCAAGCCGCGTACGTGGACGAATTCCGCGCCGTATTCGGCACGAAGGCATTTGACGATCCGGATTTCGTACTGTTGGCGGCTGAATATTCGCTGTCGTCGTATCAGTTGTCGGCACATGAATTCCACCCCTACGACTCGAAATTCGATTTGTTTTTGCAACGCAAGGTGATGTTGTCGGCGCAGGAATTGCGCGGTTTCGCCCTGTTCAATCGGCCCGACAAAGGCAATTGTGCGGGCTGCCATTTGAGCACGCGCCAGCCGGACGGGTTGCCGCCGGTGTTTACCGATTACACCTACGACAATCTTGGCGTCCCGCGCAATCCGGAGATTGCCGCCAATGACGATCCGGGCTATTTCGATTTGGGTTTATGCGGACCGTTCCGCACCGATCTGGCCGAACGACGCGATTTGTGCGGACAGTTCAAGGTGCCGACCTTGCGCAATGTGGCCACGCGCCACGTGTTTTTCCACAACGGTTACTTCCATTCCCTGATCGACGCCTTGCGATTTTATTTCCAGCGCGATACCGATCCCGAGTTGTGGTATCCGCTGGATGCCAACGGCGTGGTGGAAAAGTTCAATGATCTTCCGCCGCTGCTGAAACGCAACGTCAACACGCAGGAAGTTCCCTACGATCGGCATCCCGGACAGGCCGCGCGATTGAACGAGGCGGAAATCCAGGACCTCGCCGCGTTTCTGCGTACATTGACCGATGGTTACGATCCGCTTACCGACAGCGCAGATCCGGCGCGCGATGTGCCACCGACGTCCACGAATTGACCTCAACGGAGAACCCCCAAATGCTGCGCGTACCACTCACCCTTGCTGTCGCCGCGTGCCTTGCGCTGGCGTCGCCGGCAACCCGTGCCGATGAAGCGTCACTCAAAGCCGAGGTCGATGCGTTGCGTGCCGAAGTCGCCGCGTTGAAATCCGAGGTCGAGCAAATGCATGCGCAGCAGGTGGCTCCGGCGCCACGCGTCGTCGAGACCCCGCCACAGGCTCCCGCGACGGTCGCAACCGGCAACGAATCCACGCCTGCACCTGCGTCCGCTTCGGCGTCGACCGGATCAGCGTTTGGCAATACTTCGCTGTGGGGATATGGTCAGCTTGATTACAACCGGCCAACGGCGCGGCCCGGCGATGCACGGGCCGATTTGACCCGCGCGGTAATTGGATTCAACCATCAATTCAATGAAACAACGCGCGTGTATGGCGAGTTGGAATGGGAACACGCCATCGCCTCAGCCGAAGATGCCGGCGAGTCCGAAGTCGAGCAGTTGTATATCGAGCATGCTCTCGGGCCGCAATTGGGCGTGCGTGCGGGCTTGATGCTGGTTCCCATTGGCCTGGTGAACGAACATCACGAGCCGACAAATTTCTACGGCGTTGAACGCAATTTTGTCGAGACGGCGATCATTCCAAGTACCTGGCGTGAAGGCGGTTTCGCCGCGTACGGCAGCACCGATTCGGGCTTCAACTGGAACCTGGGCTTGACCACCGGATCCGATCTGGGCAAATGGGATCCCACTTCCGATGAAGGTCGCCTGTCGCCGTTGGGCAGCATCCATCAGGAATTGCAACTGGCCAATGCGCACGATCCATCCGTGTTCGCTGGCTTGAATTGGCAGGGCGTACCGGGGCTCAACATTGGCGCCGCCGTCGTCACCGGCAAGATCGGCCAAGCCACCAGCCGCCAGACGGGTGGTGATGCAAACTTCCCGGCGAATGATTCACGTCTGGTCCTGGGCGAAGTGCACTCGCGCTGGCAAACCGGCCCGTTTGATTTTGCCGCCCTGTACACGCGTGGCGAGATCAGCGATACACGGGATTTGAATCTGAGTTTCCTGGGTCAGCCCACGCCCGTTCCAAAGGCATTCTGGGGTGGTTACGTGCAAGGAGCGTGGCGTGCGCTGGAATGGAACGAGTCCAGACTCATGCCATTCGTGCGCTACGAACGCTTCAACACGGGTGCCGAGTATGCCAGCCAGCCGCAAGGTCTGGGTACGCCCGCGCTGCCGACCCAGCGCGTCTGGACCGTGGGCGCCAACTACTATTTGAATCCGAACGTGGTGTTCAAGATCGATTATCAGGATTTTGGCTACGATGATGCGTTGCTGAATTACGGCAATCGATTCGATCTGGGTATTGGCTTCGAGTTTTGACGGCGTGTCACAATCAATGCCTGAACCTGGCTGGATTGTGCGGAAGATGCATTGATGGCGTTGCAGGTACGTTGGCTGATCCCGATTGGCGCCGGCGCGGCATCGATTGCGCATGTGGCCTGCGCCACGCAATACATGAGCGTGGCGCAGGCGCAACGTGCAGCGTTTCCCGATGCCTCGGCATTTGTCGTCACCACGCCAACGCTTGATGCGGCGACGCTCGAATCGATCGACGCACCTGCCGGATGGATGCCGCAAGTCTGGCAGGCACGCAATGGCGACAAGCTGCTCGGCTGGCTGATGGTTGATCGGGTGATCGGCAAAAGCGAACTCATCACCTATGCGCTCGCGCTGGATTCCGGCGGTGCGGTCATTGCACTGGACGTGCTCGATTACCGCGAGTCGCACGGCGGCGAAATCCGTTTGTCGGCGTGGCGACGCCAGTTTGAAGGCAAGACAGCGACCGATCCGGTGAAGCTCAATCACGACATCAAGAATATTTCTGGCGCCACCTTGTCGTGTCGGCATGTCACGCAGGGTGTGCATCGGTTGCTGCTCCTGTATGACCATGTGTTGCGTGCCGGCTGATCATGTCCTGCGTCGTTCATCGATCACGCCCTTGGCTCGGCACGCTGGTGGCCATGCGCGTCGAAGGCCTGGCGCAAGCAGCGGCGAAGGCGGCGATCGATGCGGCATTCGCCGAGGTCTCACGCATTCATCACTGCATGAGTTTCCACGAAACCGACAGCGACATTTCGCGCATGCAGCGCGCTGCGGTCAACGTCCCTGTTGCCGTGGATACGCGCACGTTTACCGTCCTGCAATGTGCGTTGCGGATTGCCGCCGAAAGCGACGGGTGTTTTGATCCCACGGTTGCCGCGCAGTTGGTCGAGTGGGAATTGTTGCCGCGACCGTGCCCTGCGCAGTCGCCCGATGCGCTGGCAAGCTGGCGCGACATCGAATTGGTCGATTGCGCGCATGTGCGATTGCGGCGTCGTTTGTGGTTGGATCTTGGTGGCATCGCCAAAGGCTTTGCGGTGGATCGCGCCATCGACATTCTTGTCGATGCAGGTGCAACTCAGGCCGTGGTCGATGCGGGCGGTGATTTGCGTGTACACGGCGCGCAAGCTGAAAACGTGCAGTTGTGCATTGGCGCATCGCGCCAGCCCGTTGCAGCCGTGGAGGTGACCAACGCCGCGGTAGCCAGCAGTGCCGGTTATGTCGCTCGACGCAACGTGA
>DASSXQ010000222.1:0-16249 GCA_035703725.1 Rudaea sp. | reverse complement strand
GACTGGAAGCTGATCGGCAAGAAGGAAATGTACGTTCCGTACAATTCCTACAAGGCGCATAGCGACAAGACCAAGGTTTCCGATCTAATTCAGGCGCACTACATCAACCCGGATCTGCTGCGTTACGAGCTGCATCGGGTCTGGGTTGTGGATGCCAGGCTCAAACCGGGTCAGCGTCACATCAATCCGCGCCGCACCTTCTACCTGGATGAGGACAGCTGGCAGATTTTGGAAATCGACCACTATGACAGCCAACTCAAGCTGTGGCGTTACTCCGAAGCGCCCAGTGTGAATTACTACGAAGTCCCGGTGTTCTGGTCTACGTTGGAAATCCACTACGACCTGAAAGCTGGCCGGTATCTGGTACAAGGTCTGGACAATCAGGAAACCCCGTACAATTTCTCCGCGCCACTGACGCCGCAAATGTTCTCCCCGCAGTCGCTGCGTCAACGCGGAGTTCAGTAGTGCGCGCACACGTGTAATCAAACCCGCGCTGACCGCCACTGGGCGGTCAGCGCAGCGCGTAAACTTGCACCAGTTTGCGGGTCGGACAGATTCAAAAGGGGAGGTGCGATGTCTGTTTCCACATTTCGCCCATTGGCAGTCGCGCTGATTGCGGCGTGGGCTTCGGGATCGACGTGTGTCATTGCCCAGCAACCCGCGGCCGACGACCATTGGGTCGATCCGGTCGATGCGCCCGCGCAAATCATGCCGCTGGCCACGCATGCCCTGCTTCTGGATATCGCTCGCAGTAGCGATTACTACCTCGCCGTTGGTGCTCGCGGCAATGTCTTGCGTTCCAAGGACGCCAATGCATGGATTCAGGTCGAAGTACCAACCCGCACCACATTCACCGCCGTAACCGCCATCGACAATCAGGTTTGGGCAGTTGGGCACGCGGGCGTCATCGCCCACAGTGACGACAGCGGGGAACATTGGCACATTCAGCGCAAGGACCCCTGGCATCCAGCGACGCAAAGCAACAATGCGATGAAGGATCCACGTCAGGGCGCACCGCTGCTCGACGTGCTGTTCGTCAGCACGACGCACGGGTTCGCTGTCGGGGCCTACAGCATGGCACTGCGCACCAATGATGGCGGCAAGACCTGGACGAAAATGACCGTGAACGCAGATGCAGCCGCAGACACGGACGACGCTGCGTCGCATGCCGTGCACAGCGCCGACAGCGATCACAGTGGCGTGCTTGACGAAAGCGAAATGACCCTGGATCAGGAACCCAACCCGCACCTGAACGCCATTGCCCGAACGGGAAGTGGCGCGCTGTTCATCGTCGGTGAACGCGGCAGCGCGTTTCGCTCGCGCGATGATGGCATTACCTGGAAGCGTCTGAAACTTCCCTACGACGGATCAATGTTCGGCGTGCTTGGCTATGAAGCTGATCGCGTCCTCGCCTTTGGCCTGCGCGGTCATGTGTTCGAATCAACCGATCTTGGCGATCACTGGACGAAACTGGAAACCGGAACCGAGCTGAGCCTGATGGGTGGTGTGACGTTACCCGACGATGGCGCCATCATTGTCGGCGCCAACGGAATTGTCTTGATGCGCAGTACGGCCAACGAGGCGCTGAAGAGCAATGTGGATCAACCCGCCGGAATCATTGCAGCGGTGTTGCCGGTACAAAATGGATCGCTGCTGCTTGCTGGCGAAAACGGCATTTCCACCTTTCAAGCCCATTGACGCGAGTTGGCAAGGCAACCTGTTGGCGAATTGCACGGATGCAGCGCCCGTGAAGCAATCGCGACAGCGGTTGGTGGTAGCGGAAAGCTGCGTGGGCTTGACTCACGTTTATTGACTGGAAAAGCGCAGGCTGGCTTTTTCAACAACCAAGATCAGCGGAGGCAACCTCGTGGCCGCACCAACCAATCCAAGTCAGCCCAATGCCTTCCAGCTCGCGGCCGAGCGCATCATGTTCGGCAATCGCATCATCGTACTGATCATATTTGCCCTGATCACGGTGGTAATGGGCTACTTTGCTTCGCAACTGCAGGTGGATGCCGGCTTCAAGAAGCAGATTCCGCTGAACAACCCGTACATGAAAACGTTTCTCGATTACGAGAAACAGTTTGGCGGTGCCAATCGCATACTCATTGCCGTGGTCGACAAGAGCGGCAACATGTTCAATCAGGCGTTCTTCCAGACCATGGAGAAGATCACCCAGGACGCCAAGACGATTGCACATGTCGATGAGTCCAGGGTCAGTTCCATCTTCACGCCGAACGTGCGATTCGTCGAAGTCGTTGAAGACGGATTCGCCGGTGGCAACGTCATCCCGGCAACGTTCACGCCCAATGTTCCCGGTTTCAAGGCAACCCCGGAGCAGTTTGCCACGATCAAGGCGAACATCGACAAGGCACATATTGTCGGCCGTCTCGTGGCCAAGGATTTCTCCGGCGCCATGGTCTGGGTCGATCTGGTGCCCGAAGATCCCGAGCACGGGGTGCGCATCGACTACAACAAGATCGACGCGCAGCTCGAAGCCATTCGACACAAGTACGAGAATGCCAACACGACGGTGGCAATCATCGGCTTCGCCAAGATGGTTGGCGACATCAGTGCTGGCGCAAAGTCGGTTATCAGATTCTTCTTTCTGACCATCGGCTTCACCTGGCTGTTGCTGTTTCTGTACTCGGCTTCGAGCAAGCTCGCCACGCTGACCGTTGTCTGCGCGCTCGTAGCCGTGGTGTGGATGCTCGGGGCGTTGCGCCTGCTCGGCTTCGGCATCGATCCGATGAACATGCTCACGCCATTCCTGATATTCGCCATCGCAGTGAGTCACGGCGAGCAGATGATCAATCGTTTTCGCGGTGAAATCTTTTACGGCGGTCTGGAAGAAGGTACGGTCGAGGAATTGCGCTCGCGCACCGGCGTCGACGCCAACACCGCTGCGCGTTTGGCGTTCCGCATGCTGCTGGTACCCGGTGCGGTGGCCTTGATCGCCGGATGCATTGGCTTCGCCACAATTCTCATCATTCCGGTGCGCATCATTTTCGAATTGGCGGTTACCGCCACGATTGGCGTGGCGTTGACCATCCTCACCGACCTCATTCTATTGCCTGTACTTTTGTCTTTCTGCAAATTGCGCAATCTCGAGCGCAAGCGCGAATGGCGTTTGCGCCAATTGACCCAGTTCGACAAATTGTGGCATCTGCTCGCGCACTTGAGTCGGCCGATTCCGGCAGCCATCGTCATCGTGTTGGGGATTGCGATATGGGCCGTTGCCGCGCAGTACGGAAAACACGTGATGATCGGCGACGCACAAAAGGGTGTGGCCGAGTTGCGCCCGGATGCGCGGTACAACCGCGATGCGGAGCTCATCAGCGACAAATTCGCACTTGGCGTGGATATCCTCAACGTCATCGCCGAAGCCGCACCGAATGCCTGTACCACCAGCTATCCAGTCATGGAAACGCTGGATCGGTTTGCCTGGACCATGCGCAACGTCCCCGGCGTGGCCCAGGTCATCAATCTGCCCATGGCCGCCAAAATCGTCAACGCCGGATGGAACGAAGGCAATATCCGCTGGCGCGTGTTGCCCCGCGACAACGATGCCCTGCGCCAGGATACGCAGGGCTTTGAGACCGATTCGGGCCTGCTCAATGAAGATTGCAGCGCCATGCCCACGATGATGTTTCTGACCGACCATCGCGCTACGACGATTGATCGCGTTATCGACGCGGTCAAAAAATTCCGCACCGACAACCATGCCTTCGCCGGGCCGGGCGTGAATCTGCGCGATCAATTGAGCAAGCAGTACAACGATGCGCAGGCGCAGGACAAAACTTTCGTCAGCAACAAGCTCAATTTGCGCCTGGCCACCGGCAATGTCGGCGTCATGGCGGCGATCAACGACGAAGTGCGTGCCGTGGATCACACCATGTTGTACTTGTTGTATGCAGCCGTGTTCGTCATGTGCCTGCTCAGCTTCCGTAATCCACTGGCCGCGTTGTGCATTGTGCTGCCGCTGATATTGGTTACCGAGTTGGGCCATTCGCTGATGGTCGAACTGGATATCGGCAAAAAAGTGAACACCTTGACGGTGCTCGCGCTTGGCGTCGGCATCGGCGTGGATTACGCGATCTACATATTTGCGCGAATGCGCGAAGCAATGCATCAGGGACGGTCGCTGACGGAGTCGTATTTCATTGCCTTGAAGACCACCGGTATCGCCATTTTCTACACGGCGCTCACTCTGGCCGTTGGCGTGGGGACATGGTTCTTCTCCGAGCTGAAGTTCCAGGCCGACATGGGTGTGTTGCTCACCTTCATGTTCGTGGTCAACATGATTGCCGCAATGGTTTTCCTGCCGGCGTTGTGTCGCTGGTTGTTGCGACCGCGCGAACGGACTGGAGGCTGAAGCGTTCGTTTTCGTCGCCAACGGAAATTTCAGCTTTTGTCGTGGCGACAGGACTGAAACGCATGGAATTGTACGGTGCGGTGCCAAAGGACAGGCGATACGGAGCAAACAGCACATGGATGCGGTATACGGCCAGACACAAGACGAAATTCGGCGGCTGGCTATCGTGTCTGAATCGACACACTCATGTTCGGGGAGAAAATAATGGGTACGGTCATCCTTTACGTTTTGGTCATGTTCATCATCGGCCTGTCGATTTGTGCGGGAATCTTGATGTTGTCCACACGAATCGCGGCCGGGTTCACACCGAAGTTCCTGCTTGCCATTGCCACGGTCGTCATTTCTGCCATCGCCGCTACCGTGGTGAGATGGGTATTGGGCATGGTCATGGGTTTGGGCGCGGCCACGAGTCTTGTGGCATTGATCGTCCTGTTCCTGGTCAATGCGTTTGTCCTCAATGCACTGATCAAACGTCCCGATGGCGCGCAGATCGGATTTGGCAGTGCCTGCCTCGTTACCTTGCTGCAGATTATCCTCTACATCGTGCTCGGCGTAATCGTGTTCGTCGTATTCGGCACCGCGATGATGGGAATGATTGGCGCAAGCATGGTCGGGGCGCCCTGACTGGCGTTGTTCAGATCCATGCCCGAGGCGCCGCAATGGCGCCTCGTGTTTTTCAGTAGGCGATTCCCGATTTGCGCATGATTTTGGCGACGATCCAGGCTGGGCCAATCAGCAAATACACCAGATCGGTAAGAAAGGAAGGTTTCCTGCCTTCAATTTTGTGGCCAACGAATTGTCCGATCCAGGCGAGCACAAAGACCATAACGGCCAGCCACAACAAGTGCGTCGATCCCAGTGCGCGATACAGCGCTTCGGTTATCAATCCGAGAATGACAAACGTCGCCAACATGGCAAAACCCAATGGACGCGACAGGCGCAGATAAAAAATCACGGCAACAACCATTGCCAATCCGGCCCAGAATCCCGCGCGGCCCAGCACAGCAGGCACCGGAACGACCCAAAGAAGCGCAATCACCGTCCACAAGATCAGCGGTACACAAATCCAGTGAACGAAAATATTGGTTGGATTGCGGTGATCTTCACTGTAATTTGCCAACCAACGATCAACTTCTCGGCGTGGCTCATTGGACGGCATATCCGGATGTGTGGTGTTCATGGCATTTCCTTGTTCGCGTTTGTCAGTGTAGCGCGCCGGTGGCAAAAAACGGTTCCGTCGACCCATCGCCGTTCACTTGGTTTTGATTTTGACCAAGGCAACGTGGGTGCCGTTCCAACGCAGGCGCAACGCAGGATTTCAGGCAGACCGAACCGGTCCAAAACACTGACTTTGAGCGTTGAGGTGATGTTTGTGCCAGGCCGGGCATCCTCAGTCCAATGAAATGTCCGCCAGCTTGTGTAACGCTTCAGCGTATTTCGCGGCGGTAACGTCGATGACTGCTTGCGGAAGTTTGGGGCCGGGCGCGGTCTTGTTCCAGTCCAGCGTTTCCAGGTAATCACGCACGAACTGCTTGTCGTAGCTCGGAGGGCTGATGCCGACACGATACTCGTCCGCTGGCCAGAAACGCGATGAGTCCGGCGTGAGCATTTCATCCATCACGTACAGTTTGCCGTCAGCGTCGGTGCCGAATTCAAGTTTGGTGTCTGCCAACAGGATGCCGCGCTGGGCAGCATGTTTGGCGGCGTACGCGTAGATATTCAGCGTCGCAGCGCGTACTTGCTCGGCCAGATCCGCACCAATCGTTGCGACGACGTGATCAAAACCGACATTTTCATCGTGGCATCCAGCTGCTGCCTTGGTCGATGGTGTGAAGATCGGGGTCGGCAATTGTTCGGCTTGTTGCAATCCACCGGGCAATCGAATACCGCACACACGGCCGTCGCGCTCATAATCCTTCCAACCTGACCCAATCAGGTAGCCCCGCGCAATCGCCTCAATCGGTACGGGTTTCAGGCGACGGGCAACGACGCTGCGTTTGGCATACAGCGCGATATCGACGTTCGCCGGCAAAACATCGGCGACGTTTTTGCCCGTTGTGTGATTGCGCATCAAGGGTGCGGTCCGATCAAACCAGAAGTTCGAGATCTGGCACAACATCTCGCCCTTGCCGGGTATCGGATCGGGCAACACGACGTCAAATGCGGACAGTCGATCAGTTGCCACAATCAGCAATTCACTGTCCGATAGTGCATACACGTCGCGGACCTTGCCGCGATGAATCAGTTGCAAACCGGGAAGATTCGATTGGTGCAGGGTTGTGGGCACGGCCAGACTCCGGGAATTTCCGGAATTTTACCGACAATGCGTGCGCGGCGGTGATTGAGGCTGCGCGGCTGGTAAAATCGCGCCCATCATGACCACAACTCACCCAATGCAGCCGCTCGGATGAATATCGGTTTTACCGGAAAGTTGATCGGTGCCGTACTCGGCTGGCTGATGTTTCGAAGCGCCGTCGGCATTTTCATCGGGGTGGTGATTGGCCACTTGTGGGATAGCCGCGTGCGCCTTGTCCAATCGCCACGCCAGGTCCCGGATGGATTTGTCGCGCCGTTGTTCGGCCTCGCCGGCGCCATTGCGAAATCCGATGGGCGCGTGTCCGAACCGGAAATCGCGGCCGCCGAATCGCTCATGTTGCGTCTGCAGCTCGCCCCACAACAACGCGCTGCCGCGATTGCCCAATTCAACGCCGGAAAGCAAAGCGGCTACGAGACGCACGCGGCCATCTCCGAGCTGAAAGCCTGGTGTCATGGTCGGCGCGACCTGGCTTATCTGCTGCTGGACCTGCTGCTGGAAATCGTCTACGTGGACGGGCCATTGGCAGCCGACAAACTCGCCATCGTGCGCAAGCTGTGCGGGGCGCTGGGTATCCACGAACAGGAATTGATGGCGCTGGCCGCGATGCGTGGATACGCCTACTCGGCACCCGGGGCCGGAGCGGGATCGTCTTATCAACGCGCGCGACCAGGCGCGCCCGCCGGCAAGGATCCGTATGCGGTGCTTGGTCTGCAACCGGATGCGGATGATCGCGCGATCAAGCAAGCCTATCGGCGCATGATGAGCCGACACCATCCGGACAAACTCGGCGACGTACCGGACGAACTGAAGCGCCGCGCCGAAGAACGCGCACGCGAGATCAATGCGGCGTATGAGACGTTGCGGGAACAGCGGGGGATCAAATGAGACGGGATTCGAGATTGGGGGTTCGGAATTCGTTGGAGCCGGTACGCAGAACCACAAGCATCGGCGCAAACGAAACATTACACTAGAGAAAAGCAAGAACTGGACACCAACTTGCGCTGGCATGACGAGCCTTTCAAGATTTTTTCCAGTTCCCACTGCCCACTTCCAGACCGCAGCCCTCCAAAATGAAACAAGCCAACGTCATTGCCCCATCGATCCTGTCCGCTGACTTCGCACGTCTTGGCGCGGAAGTCGACGCCGTGATGCAAGCTGGTGCGGACTGGATTCATTTCGACGTGATGGACAACCATTACGTGCCCAATCTCACCATTGGTCCGCCGGTTTGCGCGGCGCTGCGCAAATTTGCGGCTGACGTTCCAATTGATGTGCATCTGATGGTCAAGCCGGTAGATCGCATCGTGCCCGACTTTGCGCAGGCCGGCGCCAGCACGATCAGCTTCCATCCCGAAGCCAGTGAGCACATTGATCGTACTCTCGGCTTGATCAAGGAATGCGGATGCAAAGCCGGCCTTGTATTCAACCCGGCAACGCCACTGGATTATCTGGACTACGTGCTGGACAAGCTCGATCTGATCCTGATCATGTCCGTCAACCCGGGTTTCGGCGGGCAGAGTTTCATTCCGGAAGCGCTGGAAAAACTACGGCGCGCACGCGACATCATTGATCGCAGCGGTCGCCCGATTCGCCTTGAAGTCGATGGTGGCGTCAAATCCGACAACATTGCCGCCATTGCAAAAGCCGGCGCGGATACCTTTGTGGCGGGTTCGGCCATCTTTGGTGCGTCGGACTACGCTGCCGAGATTGCGGCAATGCGCAAGGCGATCAACTCCTGAAAAAGCCCGCGCCGGAGAGTCTGGGGAGGTTGGCAGGGTTGCGGCTCCCACGGCGCGGTTTGAAGAAAACGGATACCTCGGTCGAGTTGATTGGTGCGTGACATTTTGCGCATTCGGCTGCGCGAACGAGTGAGCAATATCGCCTGGCCTGACCGCTTTGCTCATTCAACTTCCCAGATTGGTAAAGATGCCAACGGCGAGCTCCGCCCAGACATAGCAAAGCGCCAGTGCGAAGAACACGCCGATGGCAACACGGTATTTGCGCGGGACCCTGCGTGCGACCAGCACGAACACGCTGGCGCTACCGAACAGCAGCACGCCCATGACAATAAAGTCTGCAGCGGTCCAATTGACCTGGCGGGTCAATTGCATCGCCACCGCCGGAACCAGCAACACGATGCCGGTGCCAAGTCCAATCCAGGCAAACACGCGGTTTCGGCCGATGATGCCAGTGCGCGTGATGCTCATGGAAGCCTGCTTGTTGGACGCAAACGCGTGATGTCGGTATCGGCGCACGCATGCAGTTGCCGAGGCTGATTCGGGTTTGGATCAACCGCGTGAGCAGTCGTCGCGCTGTCGTGTCGATTGTCCACTTGCGCTGACAGGTAACAATCACGCAAGCGATAAAAATCAGCGGTCAGGTAAACATCCATTGGGTTGACCTCAGAAATGCAGGCCGGCGATCAGACCAAGCAGCAAGGCGAGTACGGCAAAGGTCGTACGCAGGGGCTCGAAGTTGCGCGACAACTCCGATTCGGTTTCGCGTTGTGATGTTTTCATGGGCTTTGCCTGTTTGCACGTCTTGAAGACGCAATGCCACGATCTCTCGGGCTGCGGCGCTGGCGCGGTTGCTCACGAGGCAATATGACGACAATTCATGGCAAAGTTCTGACACTTGGCCTCCAGCCATTGCCGGGCATCGGTCACCACCGTAAGCTGAGCGCAATCCCAACGTGAAGGCTACCGCCCATGGCTCGCCACATTGCAATTGTTGAAGACGAACCTGCCATTCGTGCCAACTACGTCGAGGCGTTGACGCGGTTTGGCTATCAGGTGAATGGATATGGCTCGCGCCCCGAAGCCAGCCGTGCATTCGGTTTGCGTCTGCCGGAACTGGTCATCATCGATGTGGGTCTCGGCGATGAACCCGAAGGCGGTTTCGAACTATGCCGCGAGCTGCGCGCCATGTCTCCGGCCTTGCCCATCATTTTCCTGACTGCGCGCGATTCGGATTTCGATGTGATTTCCGGCTTGCGTCTGGGCGCTGACGATTACCTCACCAAGGATGTCAGCCTGCACCATCTGGCAGCACGCATCAGTGCCTTGTTCCGACGCATGGATGCATTGAGCAAACCTGCGTCGAAGGAAACGATTCTCGAGCACGGTCCACTCAAGCTTGAATCCGAACGCATGCGCATCACCTGGAACGGGGTCGAAGTGCCGTTGACCGTGACGGAATTCTGGATGGTGCATACGTTGGTACGCTTCCCCGGTCACGTCAAGAATCGCGATCAACTCATGCGCGAAGCGCAAGTCGTCGTCGACGACGCGACCATCACCTCGCACATCAAGCGTATCCGCAAGAAGTTCATCGCCATCGACCCACGGTTCGACGCAATCGATACGGTGCATGGGGTGGGTTATCGGTGGAAGACATGAGAGCCGGCAATCGGGAATCGGGAATCGGGATTCGAAAAAATCGCAGGTCCCTTGGCTTCTGACGATTCCCGATTCTCCATTCCCGATTCTCCATTTGCCCCAATGTCCCTTCGCGCCAAACTCCTGCTGATCGCACTATCGACGCTGACCCTGCCGTTGGCCGGGTGGTTGTTTGTGCGTCAGATGGAAGAGTTGCTGCGGCAAGGCCAGGAACAAACCCTGATTGCGTCGGCGCAGGCGCTGGCGCGCAGTCTGGCGGCGCTCAATACGCAGTTGCCGTCCGCGGGCGACGCTTTGTACGTGCATCGTTTGGCGACGCAAATCAGCGTCGATGGATATTCCAGCGATTGGGCAGCGTTGACGCCTTATGCGCAATCTCTGGGGCCTGCGGGCGATGCCAACAAACTCACGCTGCTGCTGGGTGCGGATACTTCCGGCTTCTATCTGCTTGCCAACGTGCACGACGCGACACGTAGCCGCGCGGATGCGGACAATCCGCAAATCCGCTTCAGCGATCATCTGGTTTTGACATTGGCGCGCGGCATGTTGTCGCGGCGCTATCTGCTGGCCAGCTCTGCGCCCGGGCGATTTGATGCGCTGACCCTGCCCGACCGCGCCAATACGCTCGAACATTTCGACAGCCTGCTGTTGGCCGCGACCAGCAACAACGACTTGCCGGTGACGCTTTCCGGCGCGTGGCAGGAAGACGGTTCCGGCTATCGTGTCGAATTGCGTTTGCCGCCATCACAGATGCCCGATCAGTTGGCAGTGGGTGTCTACGATGCCGACATGCCGGCGCAATCCACGCTGGGTGCGCAGCCACTGCCGCTGTTGCGGTTGTCGCCAGACTTGTCCGCGCAACTCGCACAGTTTGCGCCCACCGACATGCGCGCCCGACTGCTCAACGATCAAGGTTGGGTCATTGCCGAATCCGGTAGTGTGGCGTCGCCAAATCCCATGGGCGACGGCCGTCATCATTGGCTTGAGAATCTGGTCTACCGCAGCCTGCTGGCACCCGCACTCACCAGTGCCGATGACTTTTCGCCGGCGCTACCTCGTCTGGGTTCGATGCAGATCTGGCAGGCATTGTCGGGTGTGACCGCCAGCGCCTGGCGCCCGGCGGCAAGCGGTGATGGGGTCGTGCTGTGCGCTGCCGTGCCACTGAAGGTTCGCGGCGAAGTACGTGGTGCGCTGCTGCTCGAGCACGCCGGTGATGCGTTGCCGCTGCTGACCAATCGCGCCTTGCTCGGCCTCGCTGCTGCCAGCTTGTTCGCCTTGCTTGTCGCAGGCGGCATTGCGTTCGCGTTTGCCAGTGTATTGAGCGTGCGCATCCGGCGCTTGCGCAATGCTGCCGAACGCGCGTTGCGTTCCAGCGGCAAATCCGATACACCGCTGCCGCTGACGCGCTCGCGTGACGAACTGGGTGACCTGGCCCGCAGTTTCTCGCATTTGCTCGACGAAGTCGGTGCGTACACCGATTACCTGCGTACCTTGGCGAGCAAGCTGTCGCACGAATTGCACACGCCGTTGGCAATCGTCAAATCATCGCTGGACAATCTCGATACGCAGAATCTTCCCGCAGACGCGCATCCGTACGTGGCGCGAGCGCGTGACGGTGCCGAACGACTGGGCTCGATCGTGCGCGCGATGAGTCAGGCCAGCCGCATGGAGCACGCGATCGCGGCGGCCGAATGCGAAGATTTCGACCTTGTTGCCGTTGCGCGCGGGTGTGCGGACAGCTATCGGTCGTTGCTGGCCCCGCGACGACTCGATGTTGTCTTGCCGGACTCGCCCTTGCTTGTGCATGGTGCTCCCGAACTGATTGCGCAGGCGCTGGACAAACTGGTCGACAACGCGCGCAGTTTCACACCAGTCGACGGATGGCTGCGCATCGAGGTACTGCGTCGCGCCGACGGCGCTGACCTCGCCGTGGCCAATTCGGGTCCGTTGTTGCCGCCAACCATGCAGGATCGTTTGTTCGATTCGTTGGTGAGTTTGCGTGGCGGCGAAAAAAAGGCAGGTGCAGCCGCCGGCACGCCGCATCTGGGTTTGGGTCTTTATCTGGTTCGTCTGATTGCACAGGCGTATCGCGGCAATGCCGTTGCGCGCAACCTCGACGATGGTACGGGTGTCGAGTTCCGCTTGGTCCTGCGCGGCATGCCGCGGCAGCGTCTTGGAGGATAGCCATTTTGCACCGCCATGCGCACGCGCATCTTGCGCTTGTGCAGCTGACGCCCCTGTTTCGCCAGCGCGCAACTTGCTATCGTGCGCAACCCGACATTCGCTGGACGCCGCATGCTCACGCAAGATGAATTCACCACGCTGGCTGCCCAGGGCTTCAACCGCATTCCCGTGGTGCGCGAGGTTTTTTCGGATCTCGATACGCCGCTATCCGTATACCTCAAGCTCGCCGACGGGCCGTACACGTATCTGCTCGAATCCGTGGAGGGCGGCGCGAACTGGGGTCGCTATTCGATCATTGGTTTGCCCGCGCGGCGCGTGATCCGCGTGTATGGCCAGCGCCTGCAGATTGAAGACGAAGGTGAAATCGTCGAACAACGCGATGTCGACGATCCACTCGCCGCCGTGGCGCAAATCAAGCAAACCTACCGCGCGCCGCTGATCGAGGGATTGCCGAAATTCATTGGCGGCTTGGTCGGCTATTTCGGCTATGAATGCGCCAGTTATATCGAGCAAAAAATCCGTGTGGATGCGAATCCCGACCAGTTGCAGATGCCGGATATCTGCCTGATGCTCGCCGAACAACTCGCCGTGTTCGACAATCTCAAAGGCAAGTTGTACCTCATCGTCAATGCCGATCCGGCGCAACCGCGCGCCTGGGCGCGGGCGCAACGGCGCCTGGATTCGCTCGCGCATCGACTGCGCATTTCCAGTGCGGCGTATCCGGATTTCGTCGATCCGCGAACGATCGACGAAACCCATTTCGTGTCGAGCTTTCCGAAGGATCGCTATTTGGCAGCAGTTGCCAAAGCCAAGGAACATGTTTATTGCGGGGACGTGTTTCAGGTACAGATCAGCCAACGATTATCGGTGCCTTTCAGCGCACGTCCACTTGACGTGTATCGCGCATTGCGTGCGCTCAATCCGTCGCCGTACATGTATTTCATCGATCTTGGCGGCGACAAGATAATTGGTTCATCGCCGGAAATCCTCGTGCGCGCCCAGGGCGGGAAAGTCGTGTTGCGACCGCTCGCCGGCACCCGGCGGCGCGGTCAGACGCCAGCGGAGGATCAGGCGCTGGAAGCCGAGTTGTTGGCCGATCCGAAAGAACGCGCCGAGCACGTGATGCTGATCGATCTTGGCCGCAACGACATTGGCCGCATTGCCGAAACCGGTAGCGTGGAGCTTACCGCGAACATGGTGGTCGAACGTTATTCGCATGTGATGCACATCGTTTCCGAAGTGGTCGGAAAACTCAAACCCGGTTTGAGTTTCATCGACGTGCTGCGCGCCACGTTTCCGGCAGGCACGCTCACCGGCGCACCGAAAGTGCGCGCAATGGAAGTCATTGCCGAACTCGAGCCGGTCAAACGCGGTGTCTATGGTGGTGCGATCGGCTACTGGAACTGGCACGACGAAGCCGACCTGGCGATTGCAATCCGCACCGCGATCGTGCGTGACGGCCAGTTGCATGTGCAAGCCGCCGGCGGCGTGGTTGCCGATTCGATTCCCGAACTCGAATGGGAAGAGACCATGAACAAATGCCGCGCCATGTTTCACGCGGTAAAGCAGGCAGCCGGCGGGCTGTAATTCGCGGTTGCATCACGCCGGGAACGTGGACGCCAGGAACTCCGGTTGGCACGATCGCAGCCCGAAGTCTTCTGCCGCGCATGCTCCTGGTTCAGATTTCTTCCACGCCGGTTTGTTTGCCGCGGCGGATCAACCAGGCGACACCGCGCAGATCGGCAATGCCGACCCAGGCACGATTGAGGTTGTTGTATTTCGACGTTCCGGCACCGCGCGGACGGTGATTGACCGGAACACTTTTGACTTGCCAGCCGGCGCGCAGCATGAGTGCCGGCAGGTAGCGGTGCATGTGGTCGAACCAGGGCAAGTCGAGAAACGCGGCGCGCTCGAACAGTTTGGTACCGCAGCCGGTGTCGGGGGTGTCGTCGCGCAACATGCGTGAGCGGATGGCATTGGCAAATTTTGATGCCCAGCGCTTGCTGCCGGAATCCTTTCGATTTACTCGCCAGCCGGCAAACAGCTTGATTTGCGCCGGCGACGCATCGCGGATGGCAATCAGTTTGGGAATATCTGCCGGATCGTTCTGGCCATCGCCGTCGAGCGTGGCAATCCAGTCACCGCGAGCGCACTTCACGCCGGTGCGAATTGCGCTGCTCTGGCCGCTTTGTGCCAGATGCCGCAACACGCGCAACTCGGGAAACTGCGCTTTGGCCGCACGCAGGACTGCAAGGCTGTCGTCGTGGCTGCAATCGTCCACGTACAGGATCTCGAAATCGTGCTTGCCACGCAGTGCCGCGGCAATCTCGGTCAACAGCGAAACAATGTTGTCGCGTTCGTTGTGAACCGGTACGACGACGGAGATATTTGGCATTGGTGTTCCTTTGAGCCTGAGTTGCGGACAAATTCTCTTGGCGTTGCTTTTGCGTTCGTCCGTGAACGCGCTTTTGAACTAAAGTGCGTTGGCAAAATAGCCTTTGCACCAAGTTACGACGGGCGGTAATCCGATTTCGATTGTCGTGCGTGGTTCGAAGCCGAATGCCGCATGCGCGCGTTGCGTCGATGCGCTGGTCTCGCGCATGTCGCCGGGTTGCATGGGTTTGTCGATGCGCGTGGCTTTGCGCCCGGCGGCTTGTTCGATAACCGCAATGAAGTGTTCGAGTTCCACCGGCGTGTGATTGCCGAGATTGAAGATTGCGCATGGCGGGTTCGTCGCATCGTCGCGCGGCGGATTCTCCAACGCGCCAAGCACACCCGCAACGATATCGTCGATATGGGTGAAGTCGCGGCGCATTTTGCCGTGATTGAACACCTCGATCGGGCGACCGGCGAGAATGGCCCGGGAAAACAACAGCGGCGCCATGTCCGGCCGGCCCCAAGGACCGTACACGGTGAAAAACCGAAGTCCGGTACAAGCCAGTCGATACAAATGGGCATAGCAATGCGCCATCAATTCGTTGGATGCCTTGGACGCTGCATAAAGCGACAGCGGCTGATCGATGGTTTGGGATTCCGCAAACGGTGCAGTCGCGTTGCGTCCGTACACGGACGACGACGATGCGTAGACAAGGTGTTTGACGTCGCCGTGACGACACGCTTCGAGTATGTTGAGGAATCCCGTCCAGTTGCTGTGCAGATACGCGTACGGATTTTGCAGCGAATAGCGCACGCCGGCCTGTGCGGCGAGATGGATGATTCGATTTGGGCGGACTTGCGCGAACAAGGCATCCAGTGCCGGCTTGTCGGCGACGTCCAACGTGCGCAAATCCAACCCGGGGCATAACGCGGCAACACGATCACGCTTGATTTGCGGGTCGTAGTAATCGTTGAAATTATCGACGCCCACCACATGTTCGCCGCGTGCCAGCAGCGCACGTGCCGTGTAGGCACCAATAAATCCGGCCGCGCCGGTAAGCAGAATGGTCATTGAGCATTACGCGAAAGATAATTGCGCAATTGTAGCCGGTGTCGCCGTGCGCGCCAGCGCGGTGCGCACTTCCAACCACCTGTCCCGTATCGAGCCAGTGCCTCACGGCACCAACGGCACGATGCCAAATCCGGTGCGATCCCAGGTGCCGTGAGGCATCCCTGCGGCACCCGGGAGCCGCAAGGCTCGCTGTTCCGTTGGGCGGTGCGTCATCCGTCACCTCGACGGACGCTTGCGAAGGTTCTTGCGCATGGCATCGCAGGTGGTGCACTGTCGAGCCTGCAGGGTGGCAAGTTTGGCGACGGCTTCGTCGGTGCGGGAGTGAGCGAAGCGCTCAGCCCTGCGGTATCGTCGCTACACCAAGAAGCCGGTCGGGTGACGGTAGCGGCTCTGATTGGCGGCACCGCATCGAAGCTGTCCGGTGGCAAGTTTACCAATATGGCGGCACGGTCAGCACGAGCTATACGGGTCTGGCCACCTTCGTTACCAATCCAAGGCATTACACGTTCGAGACGGACAAGAATGCG
>DASSXQ010000175.1:0-3106 GCA_035703725.1 Rudaea sp. | reverse complement strand
GGGGGTTGCCCGATCCTTCAGACGGCTGCCGCCGTCAATCAGCATTGCATCCTCGATCTCGATATCGTCGGTCGGCGGACGCCGACCCATCGAGACCAGATGATTCTTGGCAGTGTTGGTTGCGATCTTGTACATCCACGTATAGAACTGACTGTCGCCGCGAAACGCGGCAATTGCCCGATAAGCACGAATAAACGCTTCCTGCGCGACATCCTGGCATTCGCTCCAGTCGGAGATATAGCGCGAGATGATCCCGATCACCTTGTGCTGATATTTCCGCACCAGCAGATCGAATGCGCGCTTGTCACCTTTTTGTACTCTGAGCACCAGAGCTTGATCCGAGTCTTGTTCGCCCATCCGGGCTGCACTCCATTCGCTGGGCGACCGTTTCAAGCCGGTGGCATAGACCGGAACGATCGCAGAAAAGTTCAATTGGGTATGGAAGGGTGAAATTCTACCCGCGCCGCGGAGCAGATGCCGAAGTGTCGGTTGCCGCCACGTTATGAAACAGGCGTTCGCGTTCCGTCAACAGATTCTCGAAGCTTGCTGCCGGCAATGGCCGGCAGAACAGGTAGCCCTGCAATTGCTCGCAACCTTCTCCACGCAGAAAATCCAGATGCTGCTCAATTTCCACGCCCTCGGCAACCACCGCGCGGTTGAGGTCATGGGCCATGTTGATGGTCGCACGAACGATGGCTTCATCGTCCGGATCTACCCCGATATTGCGCACGAAGGTCTGATCAATCTTGATCCGATCGGCCGGAAATCGCTTGATGTAATCAAGCGAAGACTGGCCGGTGCCGAAATCGTCGATGGAGATGCTGCAACCCAGATTGCGCAAACCGTGCAAGGTTTCAAGCAGGTTGGGAATGTTCTTGACGTTGATGCTTTCGGTTACTTCCAGATCCAGCAGATTCGCATCCAGCCCGGTATCGTGCAAAACCGAGGCAACGATTTCCACGAGGTTGGGCTGGCGCAACTGCAAGGCGGACAAATTCACCCCAATGCGCAGATTCAGCCCAAATCGCTCCTGCCAGCGTTTGGCGTCGGCACAAGCGGTGCGCATGACCCACTCGCCAATCGACATGATCAAACCGTTTTCCTCGGCAATGGGAATGAAAAAGCCGGGGCTGATCATGCCCAGCTCCGGATGTTCCCAGCGGATCAACGCTTCCATGCCGGCAATATCTTCGCTCTGGGTCTCGATCTGAGGCTGGTAGTACACGCGCAATTCGCCATTCTTTTCGGCAAGGCGCAACTTCGATTCCAGGGCCAATCGCTGTTGGTGTGATTCCTCGGGTACGGCCACGTAAGTCTGGAAATTGTTGCGTCCCAGGCCCTTGGCGCTGTACATGGCCACGTCCGCATGTTTGAGCAGGCGCTCGGCATTGGCGGCGTCGTCCGGATAGAAGCTCACGCCAATGCTCGCGGTAATGTGCAGTTCGCCCCCATCGTCGAGCGTCAGCGGCACTTCCATCACGCGCACGATCTTCTCGGCAATTCGCATGACATCGTCACGTTGGACAATGTGGCGCAAGATCATGGTGAATTCATCGCCCGCGTATCGCGCCACCGTGTCCGACGCGCGCACACTGGCACACAGACGTTTTGCCACGGCAATCAGGACCTGATCGCCTACCCCGTGTCCGAGCGAGTCATTGATCGACTTGAACCGATCCAGATCCACGAACAACACCGCGAACATTTCACCGGTGCGATGTGCCGCCTTGATTGTGGTTTCGAGTCGATCATTGAACAACAATCGATTGGGCAAGCCGGTCAAGGCGTCCTGCAAGCCCTTGGCCTTGCCTTGTTCGCGCGCGCGGCGCAATTCCAGATCCTGGGCAAGGCGCGACGTGATCACGCGCAACGGACCTGTCACCTGCGCATCGGCCACCAACGCCTTGCTGCGCCCGATCAGCAACGCACCGAGCGTGCTTTGGCGCTCGTCGTGCAGAGGCAAACCAATGAATGCCTCGAATCGGGAAAAGGCCAGAAAGGAATCTTGTTCGATCTTTCTCCAGGCCGCATCGCCATGCACCACCGCTTCGCCGGCGACAATACGCTTGAGCGTGGGTTGCTTGAGCGGATCGGGTGCTTCGGCCAGAAGATTCGCCCGATGCCAGGTGAGCAGTGGCTGTTCCTCGCCGGCGCGTTCGGGGCGCGAGGCGATCAACATCACGAAATCCGGATCGAGCCAGTCGCAGAGAATCGTCACGATCTGGTTCGTGCCCTCGTCGCCACCCGGGCATTCCGCCGCACGTGCAGCAATTTCCAGCGCTGCCTTGAATCGATCCGAGTCGGCCGGTTCGCGAAAGACGCTGACGTGAACCAGATTGCCGCCCTGCACCGCCAGGCGCATATGCGCTTCGGCGGCGTATGACCCGCCATCGCCGCGTGGTTTGCGACAAGCAAACCGGACCGTACCATCGCGCGCCAGCCGCGCCAGCAGATCGCGTCGCTGTTCGCGGTCATGATCCAGGTCGAGCGTTTCCAGTTGCTGTCCGATTATCTGGGAACGGGAAAATCCGGAGCGTTGCTCGAATACCGAGTTTGCATCGATGACGCTGCCCGTGCGCGGGTCGGACAAAACGATTTCATCCAGCGCGGCATCAAACAGAAACTGGTAGCGATCCTCGCGCACGCCGGGCTTTTTTGCGTTGCCGGCATCGGCTTGATGCGCGTTGCCAAGCACGGCACGCACCCGCGCCAGCACTTCGCTTGCCTCGACGGGGCTGCGCATCCATTCGACAACGCCGGCAGGAGAATGCCCCCAGTTCCAATGACGTTGTTCCGGGTTCGCGGCAGCGATGCCGATGACCGGCACGCGCGCCAGTCGCGCATCGCCCTTGAGTTGCGCGCAAAACGCCACGGCTTGCCGCGCTTCACCCAGGAACTCCATGACCACGACATCGATTTTCGGATCGTGTTGCAGAAACGACAACGCCTGCCCCAAGTCCTTGGCCGTGTAGATTGCCTCAAAATCCTCATTGTCGAGCGTGTCGAACAACATGCGTTGATCGTCGCGCTGGGTCGTGACCAGCAATACGGATCCGTGCAGGGCGGTTTCGTGCATGCTCATGTCACCCAACGCCCGTCGCGCAAA
>DASSXQ010000089.1:0-4251 GCA_035703725.1 Rudaea sp. | reverse complement strand
ACTCCGCTCGCTGCGCGAGCTACGCTCAACGCGAACGGAATTTTGGTCGCCGCGTTTCGACGGTCCCCGGCTGTCGCAATCTTTCAACACCAGCAAAAGAAGCAAGCGTGTTCGCGTTTTCCGGACACGGCATCGTTCTCCATGACCTTCACTCGCAAGGCCGGGACATGTTTTCTTTCTTCCGAAAGGCCGCGGCCATTTTCTTTTTCCCGGCGAGGCGCGGAGCACTTTTTCTTCGCTTCCCCCGCAAGGCGGGGGCATCCTTTCCTTCCTTCCCCCGCAAGGCGGGGGCATCCTTTCCTTCCTTCCCCCGCAAGGCGGGGGGCATCCTTTCCTTCCTTCCCCCGCAAGGCGGGGAGCATCCTTTTTTTCCTTCCCCCGCAAGGCGGCGGAAGGTGCCGAAGGCGAAAGGAGGGGCGCTCTTGATCTGGTTCGGTTGGTTGCGTTGCTGATCGGTCTTTGCGAAAGGTGGTCGCGATCACGCCACACTGGTTTAGAATCCGACAAATTCTTGTACCCGACACGCCAGTTCAGGAAACAGCATGAATCACATTGTCAGCCGCAGCATGATCGCCTTGCTTGTTTGTGCGTTGAGCACTGGCGTTGCCGTCGCGCACAGCCATTCTCATCACAAGCAGAAAAGCAGCAGCCATCATTTCGATTATTATCTGATGTCGCTATCGTGGTCGCCGAGTTATTGCGCGACCCATCCGCACGATGCGATCCAGTGTGGTCATCCCGGTTTTGGATTTGTCCTGCATGGCTTGTGGCCGGAAAATCGAAATGGCAGTTGGCCGCAACATTGCGACACCCACGCCGCGCCCGACGAGACCACCATCAAGCGCACGCTGGCGTTCATGCCCAGTCGTCGTCTCATCGAACATGAATGGCAAACCCATGGTTCGTGCACCGGGCTGGACCCGAGCGCCTATTTCGCACAGGCCGACCGCGCCTTTGCCAGCGTCAGGATTCCTGCCGTGTTGCATGCGCCACGCAAACCACCGGATTTGAGTGCGAACGAGCTGATCCGGGCATTCCTGCAGACCAATCCGGGACTTGGCAAAAACATGATCAGCGTCGCTTGCCGCGACGGCAATGAATTGACCGAAGTCCGCGTTTGTCTGAACAAGGACACATTGTCGCCGCAGGCCTGCACGGGCCGTATTCGCAATACTTGCCGCATTGGCTCGCTGCGCATTCGTGCAGTGCAGTGAATTGCCGGCATGGGTACGCGCGCCGGCAAGTGCGGCGCGTGATCGGGCCGCCAGCGGCTTGATGCGCGGGCACGCATTGATGACCGTACTGTGCCTTGTCGTGCGAGCAGACCCATCGGGCGGCACCTGCGTCAGGCCGTGCACAGGGTCCATGACGCCGTGAATCAAGCGAACATGCCGTGAAACTCTGCGCGGAACACTGAAATCTTGGTGTTGTTGTTCGCGTGCGTGCTGGGCTATTCCTATTGGCGCAGCAACCAACTGTTGTCCGAGCATATTGTGGTCAGTGAGCCGGCATTGGACATTGCGACACACGCGCAAACCATTGCGCGTGGCGAACACATCGCAACAATTGCCGAACGCATGCCGTCCCGGAAAGTTTGCGCTTTCAGCAGCAGCCGTGATCGCCATGATGCGAGTTCGCGCCACTGGCGGCGACTCCCATCGTCAATCCCTGTTCGCTGGCCACGTAATGATCGGCCACGATTTTTGCCACGCACATGCTGACGCGCTTGCCGGTGGGGATGTGCAGGAATTCGTTGGGACCATGCGCATTGGAGTAGGGGCCAAGCACACCGGTGATCAGGAATTGTGCGCCGGGAAATTTTTCGCCCAACATGCCCATGAACGGAATGCTGCCGCCTTCGCCGTTGTATGCGGTCGGCAGACCAAAGTATTCCCGCGACGCAGCATCGATGGATTGCTCCAGCCACGGCGCGAGCGCCGGAGCATTCCAGCCACCCGCCGCCTTTTCCAGTTCAAATGAAACCTTGGCGCCATAAGGCGGATCGCGCTCCAGCAATTTCTTGACCAGAATACCGGCGCTATCGCCATCGAGCGTGGGAGGCAGGCGCAAGGACAACTTTACCGAGGTAAACGGCCGCAGCACATTGCCGGCCGAATCCAGTGCCGGGATGCCATCCATGCCGGTTACGGCCAAAGCCGGTCGCCAGGTCCGATTGAGCACCAGCTCGGCCAGATTGTCGTCGATTGGCCGCATGCCATCGACGAACGGGAATTTGGAATACACGGCATCACCAAGCACTTTTGCCGTCTGCTTCGCCTGCTCGATGCGCTGGGCCGGGATTTCCACATACAGCTCTTTCGGCTTGATCTTGCCCGTGACTTCATCTTCCAGACGCGACAAAAGCTGGCGCAAGATGCGGAAGCTCGATGCCACCACGCCGGAAGCATCACCGGAGTGCACGCCTTCATCCAGAACTTCCACGCGCAGATTGCCGCCGCTCAAACCGCGCAATGACGTGGTCAACCACAGTTGGTCATAGTTACCGCAACCCGAATCCAGACAAACCACCAGTGACGGCTTGCCAATGCGCGGCGCAAGGTGGTCGACGTAAAACGGCAAATCGTAGCTGCCGGATTCCTCGCAAGCCTCGATCATCACGACACAACGTGCATGCGCAACATTCTGCTCGTGCAAGGCCATGATGGCTGCGAGCGTGCCGAAGATTGCGTAGCCATCGTCCGCGCCACCGCGGCCATACAATTTGTCGCCCTCGATGACTGGCTTCCATGGTCCCAGATGTGCCGACCAACCGGTCATTTCCGGCTGTTTGTCCAGATGCCCGTACAGCAGCACGCAATCTTCGGCAGCCTGCGCATTTCCGCGAGATGCACCGCTGGCAGGAATGTCGATGAAAATGAGCGGTGTGCGACCTTGCAGACGTACGACTTCCACCTGCATGCCCGGAATCTTCTGCGCTTTTGCCCATGCTTCCATCAGTGCCACCGCCGCATCGATGTAACCATGCTCGGCCCATTTGGCATCAAACATCGGCGACTTGTTCGGAATCTTGATGTACTCGACAAGCTGCGGAACGATCTGGCTATCCCAAAGATCGCCGACGAACTTTTTCACCGATGCAGGGTTCATGTCCACTTCCTCGCAAAATCAATGTATCCGATTCTAACAGGTTGATGAAATCGGCCGATCTTGTAGTTGCTGTTGCGCAGTGTGCGAATTATCCGACATGAACCATTGCCGCTTGCCTACGCATCGGCGCGCCGCTTTGCGCTTCGCCTGAAGTCGGCGACAAACGAACATGGGTCATCGGCGCAGACCGCACCGATTCCATCCAAGACTCAGGAGAAATTCATGAACGCCATTCGCAATATCGTCCTCGCCCTCATGCTGTCGCTGGCTTTCGGCTTGCCTGCCTTTGCCGGCCCGGTCAACATCAACACTGCCGATGCGCTGACGCTTTCCAAAAACCTCAAGGGTGTCGGTCCGAACAAGGCTCAAGCCATCGTTGCCTATCGCACCGAGCACGGCAAATTCACCAACGCGGCCGACCTGGCCAAAGTCAAGGGCATTGGCCTGAAAACCGTCGAACGCAATCGCGACGTCATTGTTCTCGATGCTGCGCGCGCAGACAAGAAAGTGGCAGCCAAGCCCGGCAAGGGGAGCTGAACGTTTCAGTATCGCCTGCCGGGATCGCCGTTGCCCGGCAGGCGCTTTTGCTAGACTGCATCATCGTGAATCGATATTTTTGCGCCAACGTGTCCAGTCGATCCTTTTGCGCGAGCGCGATGTGGCGTTGAGATGATCATTCTGCATCCTTCCGATTACTGTCGTGTGCGCTGGAAAAACGATGGCGGCTGGACCACCCAGTTGGCCAGTTGCCCTGCGGCAAAAGACGATGCCGACCCTGCTTTCGACTGGCGCATCAGCATTGCCGAGATCGAGAGTGATGGCGCATTTTCCGTATTTCCCGGTTGCGATCGCCATATCGCTCTGCTCGACGGTGTCGGCATGCAATTGCGCTTCGATCAAGCCCCGGATACGGAACTGCGTGAACGCCTGCGCTTCGTGAAGTTCGACGGAGATTGGCGCACGCAGGGACGCCTGCTTGCCGGTCCGGTTCGCGATTTCAACGTGATTGCGCGACGCGATGCATTTGCCGCGCAAGTGCTGCACCGGCCGCTGGTCGGGCCCATGGTATTTCTGTCCGAGCCCGACGTGACCTGGTTTGTCTATATCGCGGACGGCTGCGCACGGCTGCTCAACATGGATCCC
>DASSXQ010000243.1:0-20688 GCA_035703725.1 Rudaea sp. | reverse complement strand
CTTCGCCGTGCTTTGCCTGCGTGGCCCCGACCGCGACCGTTTGTCGTTCAAGGTGGATCCGGGGAATTTTGTCGAAATGAGCGAACGTGCAGGCATGGTACCGGCGCACTATTCGGCGCGCGCGTTCTGGGTAACCATGGTCGATCCGGAGCAGTTTGCCGCCGATGACGTTTGCGCTTGGATTCGGCGATCCTATGAGCTGGTTTGCAACGCGCTGGGCAAGAAGCAACAAGACACGTTGCGCGTTGCCACGGCAAGCCTGAAGCACGCATCCTCCAATTCGAATTGACATGTCGAGCAAACCTGATTCGTTGAAAACCATATTGTTTGCGCTGGGCGCAAATTTCGTCATCTTCGTGACCAAGTTGGCGGGCTCGATCATCACCGGGTCCGGCTCGCTCATGGCTGAGGCCGTGCACTCGCTGGCCGATTGCGCCAATCAGGGTCTGTTGCTGGTCGGCATGCGTCATTCGCGGCGCGCGCCATCGCCGGATCATCCGTTGGGATACGGATTGGTGGTGTACTTCTGGTCGTTCCTCGTCGCCTTGTTGCTGTTCAGCGTGGGTGGCGCGTTTTCCATTTATGAGGGCATCCATAAATTGCATGCGCCGGAGCTGTTGCGATGGCCGTGGCTGGCGATTGGCATACTGGTTTTCAGCATCATTGCCGAATCGGTATCGATGTGGGGATGCATGCGCGAGGTGAACAAGGCACGCGGCCAGAGAACGTTGTGGCGTTGGTTTCGCGAGAGCCGGCAAAGTGAATTGCTCGTGGTGTTTGGCGAAGATCTGGCTGCCTTGTTGGGTTTGGTGTTCGCACTCGTTGCGGTTCTCGCAACATGGATCAGCGGCAACCCCGTTTACGACGCATGTGGCTCTATTGCGATTGGTGTGTTGCTATGCGTGATCGCCGTGTTCGTTGCGCGCGAGGTTGCGTCACTATTGATCGGACAAAGTGCCGAGCCGCGGTTGCACGCAACGATTGGAAAATTCGTCGAGGCGCAGGAGGAAGTCGACCACGTCTTCAATTTGATTACCCTGCAACTGGGTCCGGATTTGATGGTGGCAGTCAAGGCCAGAATGCATGGTCAGTTTTCCGGCAACGAATTGATCGACGCGATCAATCGCGTGGAAGCGGCGATGAAACGGGAATTTCCCGACATACGCTGGTCGTTTTTCGAGCCGGACAATGCCAATTGATTGCGTACAGCGCCGGGCATGGCGGGCTGATCAAATTCAATGGTGGCTGATGGGCTAGTCGGAGTGTTGGTTGGCTACTACGTGGCCTACCACGCAGGGGTGCTTGGCAAGAGTCGCGGCTTGATTGCAGATTCCACCGATGCGACGAATTGATGCAGAATTCCCGACCGGGCAGCTGAAACCATGGCGTGATTCAGCTTGGCGTGAGCCATTCGATACGCTCCTGACTGAAACGGCCCTGGCTTAGATGGCGGCGCAGGACCGGCAGCAATTCAGCCAGTTTACGTTCAAATTTCCACGGCGGATTGACGATGATCATGCCGCAGCCGTTCAGACGCAGCGCTGAATTATCCGGGTGCAACAGCAATTCGACGCACAGCACTTTGGCAATCTTTTCGCGTCCGAACCAGCGTTGCAGAGCGACCGTGGGCTCACGCAACTTGATTGGATACCAGATCGCGTAGATGCCGGTCGGCCAGCGTGAATAGGCGCTGGCCATGGCGGCTTCGATTTTGCGAAATTCCTCGCCCTGTGCTTCGTAGGGCGGATCAATCAGCACCAGCCCACGGCGTTCTCTGGGTGGCAGCAACGCGCCGAGTGCCGCGTAACCATCACGTTCGTGAACGCCGATGCGCGCGTCGGTCGCGTACAGTTGCTTCAATCGTCGCGCTTCGTCAGGCTGAATTTCGCAGAGTAGTGCACGGTCATCGTCACGCATCAGCGAACTTGCGATCATCGGCGAACCCGGGTACGACGTCAGGTCGTTGCCGATGCCGGTCGAATTCAATGCGCGCACAAGGTTCAAATAGATATGCAGGGTCGCCGGCATGGTCGTGGCGCCAAGCAGGCGTACCACGCCATCTTCGTATTCGCGGGTTTTGCTGGCCGCCGGACCGCGAAGATCGTAACGACCGGAACCGGCGTGTGTTTCGACATAGCAAAACGGGGTCTGCTTGACCTTCAGCGATTCAATCAAGTCGACCAGAATCGTGTGCTTGAATACGTCGGCAAAATTTCCTGCATGAAATGCATGACGATAATTCATGGCCGTCCTCCCTGCGCGGCATCCGCTGCACGCCTGGTTTGTAGTCTAGCAGTATCAGGCATGACCAAGCCTCGCTGCGCAGCGACCGCAAATTGACGGGAGCAATACTTCATCAAGTACGCCGTGGCAGGTCGGCTCAAAACACGACATCCGCGAATCGGACAACACCCGCGTCCGGCATCACGCTGCTACAGCGTTTCGGCAAGCAAAGCCGCAACACCATTGCGCGGAAAGCAAACATTTTCGTTTTCGCTGGATAGCGGAGGAAACTGCCGGGAGCGCGCAACGGATGCGTTTTCCGCAGTGCGGGCAAGTCGCTGCGCAAGGTGTCGAAAGACAAGATCAAAAGCTGCCGCCATCCGCCTTCGGCACCTTGCCTCGCCTTGCGGGGCAAGGGAAGGGAGAATGAACCTCACCGTGTTCGCGCCGACTGCCTGGGTGATGCTTGCGAATGCCGCTGTACTCGCGTCAGCGATTGCGCTTTGGCTGGGGAACGTCAATTGTTGCCAAACGGTTTGCGCAGGCGCGACAGGATTGCGCCGCGACCGGTATCGCGCGTAGCCAAATCGGATTCCACCACGGCGTCAGTTTCGATGTAACCGATGGCGTTGTATGCATTGGCAAAATCCACGACGTCGGCCAGTGCTGCGCCGCTTTGTTCGGCAATTTCACTCAATGATGCCGGTTGCTTCATCATCACGGTTGCAATGCGGAAGTGCTTTGGAAATTCGCGCTCGATCTGCGGCCAGCGCGCCAGTTTGTAGCGGGCATTGATATCCATCCCGTGCGCAGGGTGACCGTGCGATCCGAGAATGTGGCACAACCACAGCAAACGCGCGGTGGGCTGCGCTTTGCCGGCAGATTGCACGGTAGCGAATTCGGCCGGCAACAAGCGATGCCAGTCTTCCGCCTTGATCTTGCGTTTGCAGTGCGGTTCCAGCGCGCGCAGGCTGCCATCGGTGTAGAAGGTTTTCTCCGCATTGTCGATGACCAGATCGGGTGCGCCGGCATGGTGCAGGCGCACCTGTCCCGCGAGTGAGCCACCGCTGAGCCATTGCTCCAGCGACTGTTCCACTGGAATTTGGGGAGCCGGTGGGGTGGGTGCGGGTGCGGGCTCGACAATGGCAACCGATGCAGCAACGTTGTTTGTCGGCGCCTTCTTTTTGGCGACCGAATTCGGTGGCGGCGCTGGCTGCGGCGTTTCATCCTCGATTTCGGCCGATTCGGCACGGTCGGCGACTTGTTCGGCGACCTGTTTCAAAATCTCCGAGAGATTCTCCATGCTGACGGGTTTGTGCAAAATCAGATCGCTGTCCTCGAACCGGGTATGTTCGGTGAGTACGGCGACGGGTTTGCCAAGGCTGTGCGCGCGCAGCCAGTCCATATGTCCGTAGACGGTGTCCACGTCGACGACCAGCAGATCAGTGTCGTCACCCGCGTAGATTCGCCACCCGGCGCGTATATCCTGCGGCGCATTGCGCAGCAGGTTTTTCAGATGCGCGGCATCGTGCTCATTGGCACCTTGCAGCGTCAGTCGTCTGGCCATGTTCCCCCCGGAGTTTGTTACCCAAATCACTGGCCGGCTACAGGAAGAAATATCCAAATGCGCGGTGCGATCTGGTGAATTGTCGCTGATTTTGCCGCGCGGTCAAGCGGTTGGCCCGCATTTGCCAGTACGCAGACCTTGAGGCAGCCAGCAAACTCGCCTTATTTTTTGCCAAACAAGGCTGCTGCCAGGCGCGACATCAGGCCCTTGGGCTCGGCTGGCTTGTGGCGCGACGTGCGCGGCTCGACCTCGATCAGTCCGATTGCGTCGTAGGCGTTGACCAGATCGAATACTTCACCCATGGGAACGCCGGTCGAATTTGCGATTTCATTGAGTTTCGCGGGTTGGGACAGAGCGGTAGCGACGCGGTGATGGTGCGGGAAATCGCGTGTGGTCTCCGGCCAGTGCTTGATCTTGTAGCGTCCGCCGGGATCAAGGTGCGATGCCAGGCGTCCTGCGGAGTGGACCAGCACATCCAGCCAGACCAACTGCGAGTAAGGACGTCCGGGTCGTTCCTCGCGGATGCGCGCAAGCTCGCTGCTGGTAACCTGGCGCCACATCGAGCGCAACAAGGGCTGTTTGCAGTAGGCAACCAGTCCAGCCGTGCTGCCTGTAGCGTGGAACGTGCGCGTCTTTGGATCGAGTATCAATTCGGGCGCGTCCGGCAGGGTAATGCCGGATGGTCCGCCCAGCGATTGGTTACCCAGGAAATCACGCAGACTGCGCGCAGTGGCGGCAGATTCGGACGCATCGACACTGCTTTCTCCGAGATTGATGCCTTCGGGTTTGACTTTCTGCTGGCGCAATCCGTCAAGCGAATCGGCAACGCGTTGTTCACTGCGCTGGGAACGCGCCGGGGCACTCTGGATTCGCGTCTCCGGCCCGATATTCACCTTGACCGCGAATTGCGGTTTGCGCGACTCACTTTCGGGTTTGAAAAGGTCGTCCAATCCAGGTGCGGGATTCGGATCGCGTTGCTGTGTGCGCGCGCGGGTGACGTCATCTTCTTCAAGTTCAAAATCCGCGGTGAATGCGTCAGGATCGTAAAAATCGGCTTTTTGCTGCATCACGGGCGGGTGGGTGCCCACGGCATTCGATGTACCTGCAGCAAGCGCCTCGATCAGGTTTTCCACTTTCAAGGGCTTGCTTACGCGCAATTCCCCATCGCGCAACGGTTCTTCATCGCTGAATATGGCGCAGCGGCGCCCACTGCTATAGGCGCGATTGCGCGCAATCTGGCCTTGCAAGTGCGCGGGATCGACAATGACGAGGTCGGCGTTTTCCTCGCTGCCCCAACGCCAGCGATGATCCAGCTTTGGCGCAGCCATGCGCAGCAACAGACGCAAATGCGCCGTATCTTCTTCGTCGATGCCAATGACGGCCAGAAATTTCTCGCGTGCCACAAATGGCTCCTTGATGCCGCCAAAGCAGTTGCCAGGATTGCGCGGCCGGTCGGAAGTATACGGAAAAAACGCGGGTTGCAGGTGCCCTTGATGCGGACTCGATGCCACGCGAGCCGGGATTGGCAATCAAGCGAAACGAGGTATGATCGAAGTACCGCTTCAAGCTGAGGAATCGATATGCGTATTGCGGCAATCGTTGGGGCCGGTCTGGCCATGTTGAGCACCCTCGCCGTGGCACAGAATTCGACAAATGCAACCGCCATGCTGCAACCCAAGGCACCACAGGGCGCGAAGGTTTTTTTCGTTGCGCCAAAAGATGGTGCCACCGTGGGTCGGGACGTACACGTTGAATTTGGCGTAACGGGCATCAAACTGGAGCCGGCCACGAACGTTTCGTCAAATTCAGGTCATCATCATTTGCTCATTGATGTTGGCACCTTGCCGGCGATGAATGCGCCCATCCCGAGTGACGCCCATCACCTGCATTTCGGCAAGGGGCAGACTGAAACCACGATACGGTTGAGTCCGGGTGAACATACCCTGCAACTGGATTTCGGCAACTACGCACACATGCAATTCGATCCGCCGATTGTGTCGAAAAAGATCACGATCCACGTCAAGTGACTGCGCCACGGGTGCCATTCGACCTGGAGCGGTAGGTGGCACCGGATCGGGAATCAATGTGACAGGTCGATTGCGTATGTCGCGCTGCCGTTGCTGTTGTTTCTTTGCAGTGTCACGCCGCTGATGCCTGCTGCTCGAGCCAGTGGCAATTTTCCCGCTGCCGAAGTGAAAACCACCGGACCTGCGGTTTTCGTTTTGACGAAATGCCAATTGCGGTCACTGCCGTAACGAGCGCGCGTCAATGTTCCGGCGGACTCGATGTACTTGATTACGATTGATCGGTTCGTGTCCGGTGATGAAAAGATGACATTGTGTCCATCCAGCCCCGGGAAACGGCCACCGCCGTTGGCGCGATAGTTGTTGGTTGCGACAATGAATGCTTGATCGTTGCGCACCGGTGTGCCTTTGAAACGCAAGTTGACGATACGTTGGCCGCGCGGTTTGGTAATGTCGATCGCATAGCTCAAATCGCCTTGCAGCACATCGAAGTTGTAACTGGGAAACCGCGAGTTGATCAATTCTTGCGGCTTGCTGTCGGCAGGATCGATGCGGTTGAACCAGTCGGCGGACTGTTCCAGCCACGCGCGGATTCCAGCGCCGTCGGTTTTTACCACCGCCAACGTGTTGGCGAACAAATAAAGGTCGGCGGCATTGCGAATGGCGAGTGTTCCGGCCGGAATATCGGTGTAGTCGTTGGCCCCACCAAATCCCGCCTTGAACGGTGACGCCCCTGAGATCACAGGAATATCGGCGTATTGCGCCAGGCTGGCGGCGATGTATTTTTGCACATAATCGCGTTGTGCCATGTTGACGATTTGCAGCGCGGAGACGTCGCCGGCGGCGGCAAAATAAGTGCTCATGGCAAAGTCGCTGCGTCCGATCGGCGTGTTGACGTACGCAATCGTGGCTTCGTGCTCGGGTTTGACCAGGCTGGCGATTTTTTCGTCAGGCGCCACGTACGTGCCATCTGCTTTGCGAATGCGGCGTACCTGCGAGTGCGTGGCGCTGCGATCCACCTGCCACTGGCCGTCGTGCCAGTCCAGGGCCAGATCAATCACGCCAAGTGCCTTGCCGTAAAAGTCGCCCATCACTGCGGGTACGCCATGAACAAAGCCGTGGACGTTGTCCACATCGGACATGTGCGCATAGTGCGATTTCGGATTGGCCGGATCGGGAAATATCTGGTGTGAATGTCCCAGCAGCATGACATCGATGCCGGGAATCTCGGACAAATACCAGGAAGCATTTTCCATATCCGGTGTGTACGGGCCCGCGTTCATGCCGCCATGCACGATGGCGATGACAATGTCGGCGCCGGCTTTGCGTACTTCGGGCAGATATTTTTTTGCGGCATCGACTACAGGCATCACACGCACTTTGCCCTGCAAATTGAGCCGATCCCAATCCATGATGGGCGGCGGCGTGAATCCGAGCAGGCCAATTCGGATCGTTGCCTGGCGTGTACTGCCGTCCGGAGTATGCACGGTGATGTTGCGCGTGAGCACTCGCCATGGCGCATACAGCGGCTTGCCCGACTTGATGCTGAAGACGTTTGACAGCACGAAGGGGTAGTCGGGTCCCTTGCATTTTTCCACCGGCACGCCGGCGACATCGAACGGTGTACCCGTGACCTGGCTGAGGAAATCAAGGCCGTAGTTGAATTCATGATTGCCAATCGTGCCGGCATCGTAATCCAGCGTGTCCATGGCCTTGTAGATCGCCAATTCCTGATCGCAATGCGGTCGTGCAACCAGAGCCTGATAGTCGGCCAGGGGCGTGCCTTGAATGGTGTCGCCGGCATCAAACAACAGGCTATTGTCGAATTCATGGCGTGCGGCGCGAATCAGCGTGGCCGTGCGCTCCAGCCCAACGTTCGGGTCTGGCGTGAGCTTGTAATAGTCGTAACTCATCACGTTCGAATGCAAATCCGTGGTTTCCAGAACACCAATTTGCGCACGCGTGCCTTCCGGCAATGCCGGCGGTGGAGTGGACGGCCTCGTGGCGCATGCAGCGAGCATTGCGCCAACGGTGACGGCAACGGCCAATCGATAATGGATCGAACCAATCATGATGCTTCCCGAACAGTGACGAATCGCCACGATTATCGCGCATCTGATAACCTAATGGACCGATTTCGCAAGCTTTTTCCCAATGACCATACGTACACGATTTGCTCCCAGTCCCACCGGCTTCCTGCACATTGGCGGGGCGCGTACGGCGCTCTACTGTTGGCTGGAGGCACGCCATCGCGGCGGCGAATTCGTTCTGCGTATCGAAGATACCGACCGCGAACGCTCGACCGACGAAGCCGTCAAGGCGATCATCGAAGGCATGAACTGGCTGGGTCTGGCTCACGACGAAGGTCCGTTTTATCAAACCCTGCGCATGGATCGCTATCGAAAAGTGGCCGACGATCTGGTGCGCGCGGGTAAAGCCTACTATGCCTATGAGACCAAGGAAGAGCTCGACGCCATGCGCGCGCAGCAGATGGAGCAGGGCGTCAAGACGCGCTATGCCGGCGCATATCGCGATGACAACGCACCGTTGCGCGACGATCCCAATCGCGTGGTCCGCTTTCGCAATCCGGCGACCGGGTCTGTCGTGTTCCATGACAAGATCAAGGGCCGCATCGAATGGAACAATGCTGAACTCGACGATCTGGTGATCGTGCGTTCCGACGGATATCCCACCTACAACTTTGCCGTGGTGGTCGACGACATCGACATGCGCATCAGCGAAGTCATTCGCGGCGACGACCATGTCAACAATACGCCGCGCCAGATCAATATTTACCACGCGCTGGAGGCGTCGATTCCCGAGTTTGCCCATCTGCCGATGATCCTGGGACCCGATGGACAAAAATTGTCGAAACGGCATGGCGCGGTCAGCGTGATGCAATACCGTGACGATGGTTTTCTGCCACATGCGCTGCTCAATTATCTGGTCAGGCTTGGATGGTCGCATGGAGACCAGGAAATTTTTTCGCGTGAGGAGATGATCGAATTGTTCGACGTAGCCGATGTCAACAAGTCGGCTTCACGATTTGATCTGGAAAAATTGAGCTGGCTGAATCAGCAATACCTGAAATCCGATGATCCGGAAGCCATTGCGCCGCAACTCGAATGGCACTTGCGTCAACTTGGATTGGACCCCGCCCAGGGGCCTGCTTGTGCGGATGTCGTGATTGCGTTGCGGGATCGTGCGCAGACGCTGGTGGAAATGGCTGCGAAGTCCAGCATCTGGTTTGGCCCGATTACACAGTGGGACGATGCCGCCGTGGCCAAGCATTTGCGTGTGCCGACAGCTGCGGCCGCCTTGACTGCCGCACATGAGCATCTGGCCGTGGTTCCCGAGTGGAATCTGGAAAACGTACATGAGGCGATCAAGGCCGCGGCGGCCGAAATCGGCGAGAAAATGGGCAAGGTGGCGCAACCGCTCAGGGTGGCATTGACCGGGACTCAGGTGTCTCCGTCAATCGATCAAACAGTGTTTCTGGCCGGTCGCACGCGCACGCTTGAACGAATCGAAACCGCGTTGACAAAGACTGGCGCGTAGTATCGCGAGGATGCCGTGCGATTTTTCCTCACTGTCGAATATTGATCTGGCCGACCCGGAACAAACGCTAGCATTGCTGCGCGAATGCACGGCGGTTTTGACCGATTCGAAGTTGTGGTTGTGGGCCATCGTCATCACCATTGTGGGTGCGGCCGTGGGTGCATGGATTGGAAAGCGCCATAAAACGGTCGTGCGTGACGCGGTACTGGGTGCTGCGTTGGGTCCGATCGGCTGGGTCATTTCGTTGTGCCTGCCAAGGGCGAAGCCCGGTGTGGTGTGTCCCGCGTGCAAGCGAATCGTTGGTCCCCAAGACAGGCATTGCCGCGAATGTGGCGCGAAACTTTCGCGATGAGTGTCGTGCCCGGATCGGCTCACGCGCCGTAATCGATGCTCTTTTCCGGTCGGCGCGACGGTTCACGTCTTGATCAAGGGCTTGAGAACTGCGCGGCGCCCCAGCGTTTGGCGAAGTGCTATTGTGTGCACTCAACGTCGGTTTCGAATATGAAAGCGAAAATTCCCCACCCACAGCATCACCACCACGCGCACAATGCGCGCGCATTCGTGCGCGAGGTTGCAGCGGCGTGTGACGAACGCGGTCTGCGCCTGACTGAAATCCGCGGTCAGGTGTTGGAACTGATTGCCGATTCGCGCAAGCCGGTCAAGGCATACGATTTGTTGGACCGGTTGAAGGATGCGCGCAGCAACGCGGCTCCACCGACGGTTTACCGAGCGCTGGATTTTCTGCTGGATAATGGATTTATCCACAAATTGCAGTCGATCAATGCCTACGTGAGCTGTCATCACCCCAGCGTGGTGCATCAGGTGCCATTTTTGATTTGCGACGTATGCGAATCGGCGACGGAAATTTGCGACGAGCGCGTTTCCGGCTTGCTCAACGATCAGGCCAGGGGCCTCGGGTTTCGCCCAAGGGCGCAGACGCTGGAAGTGCATGGCGTCTGCAAAAACTGCGTGCCCGCAACGCGTGCCTGAGCAACGATCGACGCAACCGGACCGAGCACGAGGCTCGGTCCGGCGATGCTTCTAGTGTCCGGTGCGGTGCTGCGGCGCCACGCTTTTCGAATCAGCGCATCCCTTGGGCCGGCGTCTCGTTGTTGCCCGGTTGGCGCACGGCTTTTTCGTGAGCGGCAGGCGACGGCATGTCCTTCGAATAATCGCTGACAAACCATGGCTTGCCATTCTTGTCGAGGTAGAGTTTTTGCATTTCCTCGAGATTGAATGGACGCGATCCAATGCGACCGAATACCGCGATCTGATGTCCCGTTTCGTCCACGGCACGGTCGCGCTCCAGACCGCGTGACAAGGACAGGGCAGGGTGTTTGGTCGGATACCAAGCAATAAGTTGTGGTTTCGGATCGGGGCTGTAGCCGTAGAACTTCGGTTGCGATGACGGACTGGTAAGCTGAATTACCTTGAGTCCGTTCTTGCCATCGGCAACGTAGGCGAACAGCGAGGCATTGGTGGTGCCAACGACGACGTCGCGCGCGTCGTTGATCTTTCCGCCGGCGTTGAACATCTGGTAAACAAACGGATGCTCGGGTTTGGTCACATCGATGATGGCCAGGCCATCGGCACCATCGGCAACGTACGCGTAGGTTCGCGCGACATGCAGTTTGTGCGGGTGACGCAGCGGGATGAATGCGCTGGCAACTTCCTGCGGTTGTTCCGGGTGGGTCACGTCGACAACATGGAATCCATCTTTTGCCGTGACAAACAGATACCGGAACTGGATCTGAGCGGCCTGAGGGTCGGCAATTGGAATGGTCGCAACGTAACGCGGTTTCAGCGGGTCGTTCATGTCCAGCACAACGACGCCCGCATCAGCCGAGATGTAGAACCATGTGCCCGCAATGGCGAGATGGCGCGCACCCTTGAGCACGTTGTTGTCGTTCCAGGTGACCTGGCGCTTGAGGAAGTTGTTGCGCGGCTCGCGATCGGCAAGTGTTTCGATATCGGTCGCAATCAAGCCTTCCTGCGCGTCCGTGATGAATGCGTATTTGTAGATCGGATGCATCGGCTGTTCGCGATTGTCCTTGCGCATCAGATCACCGACGTTGCGGTTTGGCGCTACCGGCTGGGTCGTGGCGAGCACGACACAGGTGGCATCTTTGCTGGCGATATGCGTATCTTGGCCGAGCGACGAGAAAGGTGCAGTGATGACTTTCTCGGAAAAGCCCTTGTTGCCGACGCTGGCGACATCATAGACACGCATGCCATCTGTGCCATTGGCAACGTACAGATACTCGCCGCGCAGTTGCACGCAGCCAGCCGCTTTTGCCGAGTGTTCGACAGCGTGTTGCAGGCGTTGGCCACGGTCCTGATGTTGTTTGTACCAGTCGGGATAGGCGTACTTCTGCAGGTAACTGCCAATGACGGCTTGCGGCTCGTTCCATTCGGTCACACGCACGGCAGCAACGCCGCCGTCTTCGCCGATCCACGTGTGATAGCCAATGAAATCGACGAACTTTGTGCCGAGCAGCAGCAACTGCGCCATGATTGCATTGTTGTCGTTCGCCTTGGACAAATGGCAATCGTCGCACTGCTTGGTTTCCGTCTTGCGCTCGGTGTGCGGGTAGTGGGGTGCGAATGCTTGCGAACTGTAGCCCGAAGCCGAAATGGGTGGTTGCTGTACGTAGATTTTTTCTCGATTCACATTTGTCGAGGAAAGAATCAATGCCGACGACGAACGCACCGGCGCAATTTCGTTGTGTTTGATATCGCCATGAATCCCGAGCTGGAACATCTGGTCGCGCGCGACTTGCGGGTTGTAAGTGGCAAAGTTGCGCGTGAAGCCGCCTTCGTATTTGTGCCGCTCGGTTTTCCAGTTGGCCTGAATCGGCAGATGACAACCACCGCAACTGGTCGTCCACGACGTGTGGCAGGCGTAACAGGCCATCTTGTCTACCGGGTGCGCCCGATCCTTTTCGGCGACGTCAGTGCCCCAGCCCATGTTGTCCGGGTCATTGGACATCGTATGGGCGCGCGTTGACTTGGCGTCGTAGTTGGCCGATGCGGGATTGGCCGTATCCTTGAGCAAGGTCATGGTCCATTCCAGACCCGGTGTCACGGCGGAACGCTGGATAAGCTTTCCATCGACCCATTCAAAACGCTTCTTGCCGTCCGGATTGCGGATCAGCAGCAGGTTCTTGCCGTACGGACTGGCTGCGGGACCGGACGTCTTCAGAGTCGGGTAGTTGTCGGATGTCCCATGGCAATCGCGGCAACGAATTTCAACCGCACCCATGACTTCGGCCTTGATGTAGCCGTCGCCGTGATTGTCCTGTCCATAATGACAATCGACGCACTGCATGCCGACGTCCACATGGATGGATTGCAGGTGCACCGCTTTTTTCCATTTGTCCGGATCGTTGTCGGCGACAATTGCGCGGTTCTTGTCGAGCAGGTCGCCTTTCCGGTCACGCGCAAACACGGCGCGGAAGTTCCAGCCGTGCCCGTGGTAGTCGGCGAACTGGGTGTCTTTGAGTTTCGGATTGAGCAGCGAATCGTTCTTGACGAAGTCCAGGTCGCCCCACTTGCCGCGGATTGCCGCTTCTTCGGGGTTGCGCTCGAGGATTTTGTGTTTTTCTTCGTCGGTTGGATATTTCTGCTTTTCCGGCCACATGAACGGCGCGTCGGATTCGTAATCCCACATGGTGTAGCCAAGCATGGTGTTGATGAACATGTTTGGCTGATGCATGTGGCAAATCATGCATTGACTTGTGGGAATCTGGCGCGTGAATTCGTGTTTGAGCGGATGCCCGGATTCATTGTGCGGAATGGTTGGATCGGCTTCCTGCGACATGCCCATGTTGCCGTACTTGGCATAGCCGGCCGAATGATATGGATCGCGATCATTGGCATAGACGACATGGCACGATGAGCAGCCGGAAGAACGGAAATCGCCCGGATTGTCGTTGGTGCCGAGCATCCACGTGAACGGGTCGTTCAAACGCGTCTTGGTGATATTGAGAACGGGAATGGCCACGCGCAGCCCGGTTCCCATGCCGCGATTGGATTGGCGCAAGTCCGGTCGCCCGGGTTCTTCCAGACGCTGAATCTGACCGGTTTCATCCGGTAGACCGATTTCGGCAAAGGTGCTGACGATGTTTCGGCCACCACGCTCGAACACGCGAAACACATCTCCCGGAGGCGTGATTTCCCACGCCGGCATCGGATAGATTTTCGGCAGAATGCCGTGGGCCTGCATGTTCTCGTCCGGTTTGAGCGGGCTTACGGCAATTGCGCCGATGCCGTTGTCGTCATAGGATTCACCGAGCACGGAATGTTTGTAGGGCAGGATGCCGTTGTTGTACGCGCCCGCGCCCCAGAACATTGCGGCATTGGCCATCAAGCTCTTTTTGTTGGCCTGAATGACCGGCAGATGGCACGCCCCGCAAGCCTTGTCGGCAACGCGGAAGTCACCCGGATTGACGAACCGCACGAATTGCTGCGATTCCTTCAACCACCAGGTGTAACTGCGCACGGGATTGGCGCTGGATTTCCAGTGTTCCGGGTATTTCGGCAACACGTGCGCTTGGTCCATGGCGGTTTGATAGGCCGACGACCAGTCGCGCTTGTTCTGGTGTGCCTGCGCCGAATAGGTTTCGCCGCTCGGTGCATTGACCGCAGCATTGCCGCCATGGCAATCGGTGCAGCCGAGCACTACGGCTTCGGAACGATGCATCGTCTTGCTGTCTGAATCGGTGTGGCAGGACACGCAACCGGTGGATTTGTTGTCTGCGTCGGCCCTGGTCTGGAATGCCGGTGCGGCAGGTGTGTCGACGTAGGTGCGTTCAACTGCTTCTTCTTCGTGAGCGCTGGATAGGCGCGGTGTGCTCGCGAACAGTGTGCACAGCGCAAGTGTTGCCAACACAAGCACTGCAACGCGACGTGCGCGTGGTGACGACGATTTCGGCGAATGCGTGATGTCCGCGCGACGGCAGGTCTGGTTCGCCTGTTTGGGTAACTTCATGGCGCGGTCCTCAAAATGTCAGAATCACGTCCGCCAGTACCGAGTAGTACAGCGAGTGGTTGTTGCCGAATAAATTCTTGAAACCCGAACCGGGAACCAATGCTGCGCCGGACAGGCGCATGACGACGTTTTGGGTGAAAAACGGACGATAGATCCACGCAACCGACGCATCGGTGCCGATATTTCGATGAATGTCCGGCTGTTGCCGCAGTGTTTGCAGGATTGCGGTGTTGTCGAACCACAATTCGTTGAGATTGCCCGATACGCGCGATTGTGGAGTCAGGTCGAAATCGGCGCCAATGCCGATCAAGCGCAAACCGGGATTGTCGAAATTCGATTGACCCAAGGCATTGGAACTGCGCAGATCCGGCAGCATGGCGTTGGTTTGCGTCAACCCGACGCTGCCGCCCGCAATCAGCGGTATGAACTGGCTGGTCCAATAGCTGGTGTCGGCACCGGCAAAGATTGGATTCTCCAATATGGCGTCGAAGCCCGTTGAGCGATCATCGAAAGCATTCTTGTCGCCGCTGGCGTACGCGGCCGACAAACGCGCTCGAATCCAGTCGAAATCCATCGACGCTTCTGCGGCAAGAAAACCGGCACGGATGTCGGTGCTTTCGCGTACGAAAACGCCAGGCGTCTGGTGTCCAATGGCGTAATAGGCCGATGCGGTGAGATTGAATCGACCGAAATGGCCATCGCCGTTGTAGCCCAGGTACGTGACTTCGTACTTGCGCGGAATCTGCAGGCCCAGATCGGCGGGACGCTCGATGAAACCATTGGAATTGAAAATGTTGGTGTCGGCGTTATGGTTGTAGACGACGGTTGCCTGCGACGTAAAGCCAAGTACCGGCCAATCCTGCCGATACAGGTTGGCGATGAAGATGTCGTCGTGGCGCAAACCCTTGGTGACATCGTTCAAATTCGAGTTCAGGTCGCGTTCCAGACGCCGGAAATAGGCAAGGTTATATTGCCAGCGATTGTTGTCGCGGTTGCCAAACAATCGAATTCCGGGTTGACTGTCCTGAAACAGGAAGCCACGAAAATCCGTGGAGAATGGCTGGATGCCGATGCGCAGCGAATCGAAGTCATAACGCGAGTCGAGGTCGCGAAGATGCTTGTCGAACCATAGTTCCTGCACGCCGACGAAACCGTCGTCGCGATCGGTACCATGGCTCGGATTGATTTTTAGAAAGCGTGCCTCGTGGCTGTTGACGCGGTTGTAATTGAAGGCGAGCGTCAGCTTGTATTCGGTATCGGGTGGCTTGAACGTCGTATCGCCGTGGTAGTAATCGATGCTGGTAATGAAGTTTTGCTTGAAAATGAGCTGATTGACGTGGCCAAACACATCCAGTTCGCCGGGACGGCCCGTTGACTGTGGACCAACGGGAGTGGGTATGCTGCGCGGCTGGACGATCGTTTCCGAAATTCCGGTAAAAACGAGGAAATGATCCTTGTTGTCGATGGGCAAATCGCCCTTGAGGATATTCTGGTTGTACGGGTCGTACCACGGAAACTTGAAGCCGAGGGTTTCCATGATGCGCCAGCGGCCTGGCACCGGAATGAATGCGCCAGCCTGATCCACGGGTGCCGGCTCCACACCATCCGGATTGACGATGCTGATCTGCGGGGGCGCAACGTACGGATGGCCGGGTCGACGTCGCGGGATCTGCGATTTTTGCGGGTCGTAGGTCGGCGCAGGAAGAATGCCGAGCAATTCCAGTACGTGCGGAGTGAAATTGGCGGCCTGCTGCGCCCGCACTGTTGGGGTGGCGCAAAGCATGGACAAGGCAACGGAGCCGATGCAGGCGGTCAAGCTGAAGTGGCGCAAGTTCGGTCGCATGTCACTTGCCCTCGCAGACATTTTCGTCTTTGCTGTCCAGGAATGGTGATTGTGGACATTGGACGTAGCGTAAATGAGCGCCCAGTGGCGCAAGTTTGTCGGCGCGCATGCCGGGTGGCGCGTTGCCGATGCTTCCTTGCAGCGTAACTCCGGCGTTGTGCACGCCGAGGAAACTGACCATGTCATCTTGATCCACGCCATCGCCTGAAACGCCGATACCGCCAACCAGTGTGCTGCCACGATAAATTGGCACACTTCCGGGGAAAACCTGAATACCGTTGCCCAGGCGCAGGGTGTTGTTACATGACGTCGGCGGCGGAACCGGGCCGAGCGGCGCGCCATCGAGATTCACGGTCAGTCCGGCGGCCTGCAGATATGCAACCAGATTCAGGGCAACGGCGTTGTAGACCAAATCCAACTGCAAGCCATCCTGAAACGGACTCCATTGAGCAAATGGATAGCTGAATGGCCCGTTGGGATTGCCGTCGATGCCATCCGGATAGAATGGCCGCGCCATGTTTCCACCCGCACGATCGGTAAACGCCAGTCCATCCGCCAAAGCCGTGGGCACGCCGAGAAATTCGCGCAGGTTGGTTACGTAATCGCCAATATTGGTTTGCCCGACGATGCTCAAATCGACGTGACCATTGCTTATATCGCTCACGTCGTCGGCAAAATATTTGACGGGTTCCAGCGACTGCAGAACGCCAGCTGCGTAGACGCCGGAATTCAATGATGCCGTGCGTGCCTTCTGCAGGGACACGTCGGTTCCGAAAATTGGGGCATCGCGGGTGCGGGCAACTGCCAGCGCGACCCCGTTGGTATCGACAACCGAGACGGAAACACGGGCCTGGCTGCCAAGCGGATTGCGGATTTGCGCACGCGCGCGATTGGCTACCGTCAATGCCTGTTGCACGATGGTCCTGACCTCCTCGGCACTCAAGGCGTTGTCGCCATCGGTTCCGGCAATGGGCGGGTACCGGTTGTTGCCGTGGCCATCGGTCAAAACAAACGCGTCCAGGCCCGGATAATCGGTGGTATCCGGTTCAATGCCCGATGCCGCTTGACCAAATGCGGTACCGTCGAGGATGCGCGCGTCCGCATACAACGGCACCTTCATCAATTGGCCATTGGCCAGTGCGGAATAGGGTGGGGCGCTGGCGGGTACGCTGGCCAAATCCGAATATTCGACATCGCTGTAGCGAAATACCAGACCGATAACGGTGATCTTGTCGCCGCGACGATCGGTTGGCGCCCCAAAGCCATACGTACCCGCCAAGGCAATCATCTCGTCAATATCTCGATCCCGATCGCGTACATTGGGATCAAGCCCGTAGACGCCATCGGCTGCAACACCAACGCCACCAACGGGCGTTCCATTCTTGTACAACGGGAAACCACCGGGATCGGCAGACAGTCCCAGCGGAGAATTATGCGGGCCGATGCCAGTGCCACCGGGGTCGGCAGAAAAGTGCGTGCTCAAGTCCGAACACGGCAATTGTGAAAATTGCACGCCGAACAATGGGCCACCGGGTTGTCCCAGGTTGCCGGGATTGAAATGTTCCTGAACGATCTGGCTGGCTGTACGCGTACTGAAGGCATTGCCCTCTGACGACAGGTAGGCCCCCGTGATTGCCTTGGCGATTGCCGCGAGCTCGCTGGGTACCTTGAGGTTTTCCAGACCGCCGACGACACCACGGTTGGAAGTGATCGTCATCGTGACGGGCGCCCCATCCATTTTGTAGACCGCGAGCACATTACCAACGCGATCAACCACGGAGATGACCGCCGGCTTGCCTTGTGCTTGAGCTTCCGCCGCAGCTTGCGCGATGACTTTGCGAACGTCGTCCGCCGTCAGCAACGAGTCCGCATTGGCGCACGAACCGGTACAGCCCGAATCCGACGTGGGTTGTGGCGGGGGCGGCGAAGTGCCGTCAGGATTCCCCGAATTGCTGCCGCCGCCGCAACCGGCAAGGGCCAGTGCAACGACCACCGCCAGCGTACGGAAATGTACTTTTGCCATCGCATCTTCTCCCCAAGTGCGCTGCTTTGGTTCGGGCCGGAATCCCGAACATCCCTGCGCCGACATCATAGCGCAGGGAGCCCATCATAATGTACCCATTTTCAATGTAGGTGACTGATGATAATCGTGACAAGCAATACAAGTGGTAGCCACCTTTCCGCTTGCCTTGGCGCCCGCATGGCATGCACGACAATTGGCGATACCGGGGATCAGCAGATCGCTGGCTTGGTCTGATTTGCGTGCTGCGTGGCAATCCTCGCATTTGACCGTTGTGTGCCGGGCGTGCGTGAATTTGGCGTCCGCATACCACACGCCGGAAACGCGCACGGGCGCGATATGCCAGGTGTCATCGGCATTGCGCGGAGGCGTGACCTTGTGGCAGGTCGAACAGGCTTTACCGGTAAACAGGCTTTCGGTGACGTTGCGCGATTGCTCGCGTGCCCATGCCAGCGCTTCCTGCGTCTGTTGCTGCGATAGCGGCGGTGAACCCGGACGACGACGCTGTTGCACGATGGCTGGCGATTTTTGGTCTTGATAGCCACCTTCGAGAGCCACTTTGGCGTAGTACTCATTGAGCGTGTAAATGACCTCGCTCACTTTGCCGTGTGGTACTTCGCGCGTCGGCGCGACGGGGTCGAATCCGAGTTTGTGACAGTCGTGACACATCGTCTCGAAAGCCACCGGCCGCATGTTGGCGCCGCCGGCATCGGGCTTGTGGCAATCCTTGCAATCCAGCACGCGATGACCATTGGGCGTATTGAGTCCATCGGCCTTCAGATGCTTGACGTGATTGAACTTGAGGCCGGAATTTTCTTTCAGGTCGACAGCCCAGGTGATCCTGCGCGGGGCAAATTTGCCGTCGATGGTCCAGTCTGGCAGTTCGACCTTGAACTGCGGATGCGCGGTTCCAAAATCGCTGACATCGGCAAAGGCACTCGCGTTTTTCGTGCGCGCCTTCAAATCCGCATGGCAACTCGAACAAAGCGACTGGTCGGTGCGAATCAAGCCGTTCAAGCCCTGATGGTCCTGATGGCAGGATCGACACTGCGCATTACCCAACTGCGGCAGATTGAATTTGGCTGGATCGGCGTGCGCCGCCGTGTTGACGTGACAGCTCAAGCATGCGCTGTCGCGGACTCTGAGAAATGCGTGTTGATGACACTTGCTGCAGTTTGATCCGAAATAATGATGAGCCGCCGCGAGCGGCCCGGGATTCCAGCTTTGTGTGCTGGGCAAGGGACTGCGTGCGAGGAAAGCACCGAATCTGGGCACGAAGTGTCCGATCATCGGCAAGATCAAACCAAAAATCAGCACGCCGAGAAACAGGATCCAGGATGGGCGTCGTTTGCTCAGTCCGGTTTGACTCAGACGCGTTGGCTTCGCGCGCTTTTCCTTTTCGGCTTGTTGCTCGCGCTTGTCCAGCGTGCTGACTTCGACGCCGCCTTCGTAATCCTGCGGCGGTTGCAGCAAGGACAACCGCGTATCACCAATTTCCACCACCGTGTTCGGGCCGGCCGTAGTGGAATAGGTAATGTCACCGTTGACCCGAATGCCGGCGAGAATCAACGATTCAATCTTGTATTGACCATCCGAAAGCAGGGTGATGCGCGCATGGTTCAGCGCCGCACGCATGTCCGGCAGGAAAATTGCCTGATCGGCCGCACGGCCAATCGTCAGGACATCGCCGTAGTGGACGTCTTCCTCATAACTGACGGAGCCTTTGCCTTTCTTGAGTACTCGCCGGATCAGCCAGCGCATGGCGAGCCCTCGCAATTTTGATTGGTGGTTTCGGGTGCCGCGCCTCGCGCGCTGCGCGCACGAGGTTGCTTGCGCTTCCCGGTTTCGCGGGGTCGCTCGGACCGTACATCCCTGTACCGATCACGAGTGCGGCGATCCATCGCCGCACGCCTGCGGACCTGATCCCCAAAGCCTTCGATGTTCAGCGCGCTCAAGGGGAATCCAGGATCAAGAGACAGATCAAAAGCGAAATCAAAAGCGGCCGCGGCAATGAACGTTCGTTGCTGTTTGCTTTTTGCTTCTGGCTTCTGCGGCAGGGAATGCCGCCCAAATCGGCCCCCTTTGGGGTGGCGCGGATGCGCAGGAAAGGCCGCAGGCTGGCGCGTACGATGTGCGCCAGCAGCGAACCGCGCAGCAGCCTCGCGTACTCGCAGGGCAGGATGCCCGGAGAGTGCACCATCGGGGTGGGCCTCTTGCTGGTTGCTTCTTCTTGGCCACACACGAAGAAGTAACTCGCTCGCGGCAGGCGCGTAAATGTTCTTCACCTGAAAGTGGCCCGCTCGATGCAGTCGCGTGGAAGCTCTGCTTGTGACCGGCGAACGATGGGAATTCCCCGGATCAAGTTCGGAGTCGACCCATCCTGCAATACGTCGGGAGTGACTTGCTCGCCGCAGTCGAGTGAAAGCTGCGATCCTTGCACGTGGTCCGATCGCCGCTGGGCAG
>DASSXQ010000187.1:0-4213 GCA_035703725.1 Rudaea sp. | reverse complement strand
ATAGTGCGGCTGCTTGCCACTGACCAGACAAAAAGCGATGAACGCCGGTACAAACCAGGCGATGGCAAAACGCGAACTTTTGCAAATGTGGAGATTGTCCCGCCACGCTCGCCACGGCGCGCGCAATGACAACGTCCAGGGCAAAACCATCATCGGCAGTACCATGCAGTACCACCACACCGGGCGACGATGGGCGAAGCTCTTCGTCATGCGATCGACCGTCTGGTGCAGAAAAATGGCGTCTGCATATTTTTGCCCGCCCGCCAATGCGGCAGGAATCGCCCACGCCAGCGCAATTGCCGCTCCCCCAACGACCCCGAGCACCAACGTCCCGTACCAGCGTCCGGGTCGGCTACGCGCAGTTTCGCTCCACCACGGCCCCACCGCCACGATCAATCCCGCGTCCAGCAAGGCAACCGGTCCTTTGGTCAGGATTCCCAATCCGAATCCGGCAACGAGCAACGCGATCGCGCGCCACCAGCGCTGTTCGTCCATATCAAGCGCGCCATGCAATGCCACCATCACCCACAGGGACAACAACACGTCGAACATGATCGCGCTGGACAGCAACGCGAAATAGACCATGCCGAGCAACAGCCAAACAGCCTTCCGGGCAAGCGTCGAATCCGCGTCGAGCCGGCGCACGAGTGCCGCAAACAGCATCAACCATGCGCAGGATGCGATGAGCGCGCCCAGACGTACGACCCACACATGCACGCCGGCAATCAACCAGCTCAGGTTGATCATCCAGAACAGCAGCGGAGGCTTTTGCGAGTAGGTCGCGCCGTTGAGGTGCGGCACGAGAAAATTCCCGTGCAGATGCATTTCCCAGGCAACCGCCAGATAACGGGTCTCGTCGATCGGCAACGCGGGAAGAAAAACCACAACCGGCAACAACAGCAACAACCACGGCAGGCGCCAGTCGGAGAGCAGATTCTTCATCGATATTTTCCGGATTTCCTCAACCGCAACTACGAATTTGGCAGCCATTGCGATGGCTGCAATTACCCGCCATCACCCGCGATTGAGCAGGTTCTTCAGATCGATCACCGCGGCATTCGCGCGCGAGACATAGTTGGCCATCACCAGCGAATGATTGGCGAAGAAGCCGAAGGGACTGCCGTTGAGGATGAGCGGACTGCGCACTGGTTTCTGTGATTCCTCGAGCTCGCGAATCACCTGCTCCAGGCTCACCGTGGCGTTCTTGCGCTGCAGAATCGGGGCGAAATCGACCTGAATCGCCTTGAGCTGTTCCAACAGCGCCCAGGTGTAGCCGCGCGATTCGTAAAACACATCGTCAACCTGGGTCCAGGGCGTCTTCACGACCTGGCGGCTCTTCTGCGTCGTCGCCAGACTGGCATCCACCGGCGCATCGCCCTGCAAACGCAACTGACCCACGCTTGCCGACAAGCGTTGTGACAAGCTGCCGAGTCGATTGGATACCAGGTCCAGGTAATCGGCCAGATTGTCGGCTCGCGCATAAAACTGCGCGCCATTCGGGTCGTTTTTGCCGAGCCGCTCGAAATAGCCGTCCACGTGTGCGATTGCCTTGCGGTACTGGCCTTCGGAACTGGGCAGCAGCCAGCGATCATTCGGACTGGAAAACAAGGGATCGGCTTCCTTGAGGTCCACGTCTTCTTCGGATTGCGATTGCGAACGCGAGAATTTGTTGCGCAGTTCGCGCGCCAGATCGCGCGTAGCCGTCAATACGCCGAATTCCCAGTTCGGCACGTTGTCCATCAACAAGCCCGGCGGAAATTTGTCATTCGAAAAGTAGCCGCCGCGTTTGTCGAGCAGGGTTTCGCCGCATGCCATCAGCGTGCTGGTAACGACGGAACCGGTGACGACTTGCTCGCGATGCGTTGCCGCGCGTTGTTGCGCACGTGCTGCCACATCGAATTGCGCCGGCTCGTAACTCCACCACCACATGGCTGCCAGTACGCACACGACGTAAATCGCAATCAGCAGACCAACGCCCCGCAGCCACCAATGCTTGCGGGTTACGGGTAACGGCAGATTTTGTGGCATGACAATTACTCCAGACGACAAAGCCGTCGATGGCACATTGTGACGCATCGCCACCGGCGCCGCACGGCATGATTGCCACATCCGGCGTGGCGGGCGGCGTGAGGCGGCGAACCAAAATTGACTGCCTGCCTTGGCAACGCAAATTGGATGCGGGCATCGGCGATCCCCGATACGGGGCCTACCCTTTTCCCGCCACGGAATATGCGCGATCAATGGTATTGCGCAGACGCGGCAATTGCGCCTCAATTTCGATTTGGTATCGGCGCCATTTTTCCGGTGCAGGCGCAGACACGGTGTAGCGAGAATTCGGCAAGTTGTGTTCGAGCCGCTGGTCCCAGTCAAAATCCAGTTGTCGGCACAAGTTGGACACGAGCTTGTCCGGATCAGCAATCAGAGCCTGATAATTCACGTTGTACACCCGATTGGCGGGCAACGTAGCCAGATCGTCAAGCAGAATATCAGTCACGGTTTGCCATTGTGACGCAACGACTTCATGCAGGGGCTTGCCAATCAGGTCGCGCCAGCCTGGCGTCAGAACCAGTGACCACGGCAGTCCCTGCCAACCGGGAAGTTTCGGATAAGTGCGAAAGCCTCCAGAATTCCAGGCTTCAATCATGCTTGCCATGACTTCACGTGGATCACGATACAAATAGACAAAAAGCGCTTCCGGAAACACCTTGTTGAGCAAGGGAATCCGCAACGAGTTTTTTGGTGTCTTCTCGAGCATGCGCAATGGCAACGTCGTCGGTTTTGACCCCGCACGATCCACCAGTGCGTCAAGGAAACTCCGGCGCAAGTTCTCGATCACGTCGGCTGTGGCCGCGCTTTCATCGAGCCGATTGGATGCATAGTCGTTGGCGACCGGACGCAACTGTCTGATCGATTCAATCAGCACATGGCTTTCGTCGCCAATGGTGAAAACGTTGGGTGCTCTGGCCAACGTTTCAAACAACAGGGTGGAACCCGAGCGCGGTGGCGACACGATAAACACGGGTCGATCAAAGTGCCGGTCGATTCCCGGACCGGGCGTGGCAGATACGGCCCGCGCCGACTCGCGCAATTCGACAGAAACCTCGACTTTGCCCCGGTCCGCCAGCGCCGGCAACAGGATCAGCGCCTTCAACTGCGCGAAGAAATCCAGCTCGTTGCGCAAAGTGACCCGCCCCTGGTAGCGGCGCATTTCCTCGGTGAAGCGATCCAGCGCAATGCGATAGTCGGCAAACCCTTCGCGCGCGTCGCCGTATCGAGCCCAGAGTGCCTTCCACACGCGCATGAAACGCGATGCATGAAATTGCACTTCGGCATTCAACGGCTGCGGTTTCCATTCGCCGATCAGGAACGCCAAATGCGTATGCAATTCCCACGGCGTCATCACACGCGGCGTATTCGTGGACTCGAAATGCAGTTCAGGCGTGGCATTCGGATCGAGCGGAATGTAATTTGCAGTCCAACCCGCCGTATCGGTCTGGTGCGGTCGGCCACCCAGCGCGAGATCCCAGAAACCGTCGCCACCCACCGTATCGGCAACAAGGTGGATACGCGTCGCGTCGCCGGAATTGCGCACGCAGTGCTCACGCCACGTATCGAAAATCCAGCATTCGCCGGCACCCATGTGAATGTCCGCGTCGGCACAATGGAAACGCACCGCAGGCTGGGTCACGATCGGCACGTGCACACGCATGCGTTCGGCCCAGTAATACGACTGATCGATATGCGGACGTACCTGTGCTTGTGCGGACAGGCGCATCAACCTAGTGCGGCCAAGCACCATGCCGAGCGAAGCGAGAACCTGGTTCAGGTAAGGGAACTGCGCGAGAAACGGCGTCGGCCGCATCGGACCGGTGAAACCGTCATTTTTCGGATCACCATCGACCGATATCAATGGCAAAGCCGAATTTCCCGCAAATCCCTGCGGATGCGGTTGCCAGTCCGACTCATCCAGCTGTGCCAGTTCTGCAGTCAGTGTCTGTGCATCGAATCGCACGGGCAACTGCACGAACGGATACTGCAGTTTCATGTAGTCGTGCCCGGTTCGTTCACGCCGGAAACGTAAACCTCACCGCCGGTCTCGCGGAACTGCTTGGCCTTCTCCGCCATTCCCTCGACCAGTGCCGCACCGTCGTCAATGCCGTGAATTGCCGCGTAATCGCGCACGTCCTGGGTAATTTTCATCGAGCAGAATTTC
>DASSXQ010000036.1:0-4175 GCA_035703725.1 Rudaea sp. | reverse complement strand
GCGTGTTGGTTGTGTGGCTTACCTTGATTGCCCTGATAGTCCTCGGCGGCTGGTTTGGGTGAGACCGAGCGCTTGCGCGCTGCGTTGAAGCGTAGTGCGCGCGAGGTCGAACGCCTGCGACAGGAAGTCGCATGCCGGAGTTGCCTGGCGAGCGCACGACGCGCGAGCTTGGCAACGACCCGAGCGCTCGCGCGGCACAGCGAATCCAATTGGACTGATCGCATTTGACTTGAATACACCGGTGTCCAGGACACGTTTCACTTTCGTGCTCGAGAGCGCCAGGCAATCAATCTGACTGGAAGCGTCAGTCATCGTGGGCACAATTTTTGTCATCGCCATTGGGAGAATTGCCATGAATGCACTAATTGAATCGCACGAAGACAACGGTGATTTGTCGCGATGGTGGTTGCGAACCATCAGCATCGTAATGGTCGTCGGTTTTGCCGTATTGTTCACGATCACGGTTTTGGCCTACCGCAACGCTCCGCCAATTCCCGGAAAGGTGGTGGACGCGAGTGGTGCGGTGCTATTCACCGGTGCCGACATTAGTGACGGTCAGGCGGTCTTCCTGAAATACGGATTGATGGACAACGGTTCGATCTGGGGGCACGGCGCCTATCTCGGGCCGGATTATTCCGCGCAGGCATTGCACCGAATGGGCGTCGATACGGTCAACGCATTGGCCCTGCAACATGTCGGCAAACCCTTCGCGCAACTCGACGCCATGCAGCAGGCCGGTCTGAAGGCACAAGCCGCAGTGACATTGAAGCAAAACCGCTACGACCCGGCTACGGATACGTTGACGTTGACGCCGGCAGAGACACAGGCATGGCAACAGCAACAGACATACTGGACCGACTACTTCAAGGATCCGGCCGGCAACGGCGGACTCAAACCCGATTTGATTACCGATCCTGTCGAATTGCGCCAATTTACTGCGTTCGTCAGTTGGGCGGCGTGGGCATCGGTCGCCAATCGTCCCGGTGAGAATTATTCATACACCAACAATTTTCCTTACGATCCTTTGGTCGGCAATGTGGCCACGCCCGGTACGACACTGTGGAGTGCGCTGAGCCTGGTGGTCCTGCTGGGTGGCATCGGCGCAGTCTTGCTGGCTTTCGGAAAATTTGATTACCTGGGATGGATCAGCCGCGGCCACGAGGTGCGACCGCTTGTTGTGGCAGGTCAGTCTACGCCGGGACAACGTTCACTGGTCAAATTTTTCATCATCGTGGCGCTGGTGTTCCTGTTCCAGACGCTGGTCGGCGGCGCCACTGCACACTACCGCGCCGAGCCGGGTGATTTTTACGGCATCCCGCTGGAAAAGCTGTTTCCCAGCAATCTGATGCGGACCTGGCATTTGCAAAGCGCGATCATGTGGATTGCCACCTCGTATGTGGCAGCCGCATTGTTTCTCGGCAGCACCCTGCGACGCGAGCCTGCACCCGCGTTGTCGATCTGGGCGCATTTGTTGTTCGCTGCGTTCGTCGCGGTGATTGGTGGCAGCCTGCTTGGCGAGTGGGCGGGAATCTCGCAACTGCTGGGCAACTGGTGGTTCTGGCTCGGTAATCAGGGTTGGGAATATCTGGAGCTGGGACGCATCTGGCAATACCTGCTGGTGATTGGTTTGCTGGTGTGGTTTGCGGTGTTGTGGTGGTTGGCACGTCCGCGCAATGTGGAAAACGTCGAGGCGCGACCCATCGTGCGCATGTTCTTCATCGCCGCGCTGGCCATTCCCGTGTTTTATCTTCCGGCGTTGTTTTTCGGCGCCAAAACCAATTACACCGTGGTCGACATGTGGCGCTTCTGGATCATCCATTTGTGGGTGGAAGGGTACTTCGAATTCTTTGCCACCACCGTCGTTGCCCTGACGCTGTACCAACTGGGCCTGGCGCGACGCAATACTGCGCTGCGGGTTATTTATCTGGATGCCATTCTGTACTTTCTCGGTGGCCTGGTGGGTACCGGTCACCATTGGTACTTCACTGGTCAAACCAATTTCAACATGGCCGCGTCTGCGCTGGTATCCGTGCTGGAAGTAGTGCCGCTGACCTTGTTGACGCTGGATGCCTGGGACTTCGTCAAAACCACCCGGGGCGAGGTGGATGCCTCCGGAAAACCGGTTGTCATACCGCACAAATGGACGTTCTATTTCCTCATTGCAGTCGGGTTCTGGAACTTTTTCGGTGCGGGCATGTTCGGCTTCCTGATCAATCTGCCGATTGTCAGCTACTACGAAGTAGGCACCATTCTTACACCCAATCACGGTCATGCCGCATTGATGGGCGTGTTCGGCATGCTGGCCATTGCGCTGATGGTATTCGTGCTGCGCCAAACCGCTACCGAGCGCGATTGGCCAGGAATCGAGAAATACATCAAGGTCACATTCTGGGGCACGAACGTCGGGCTGCTGATGATGGTGCTGCTCAGCTTGTTCCCCGGCGGCGTGTTGCAGGTCTGGGACGTGATTCAGCATGGCTATTGGCATGCCCGGAGTCTGGATTACACCAGCACCACCGTGGCGCGCACGCTGGAATGGATGCGTCTGCCTGGCGACATGGTATTCATCATCTTTGGCAGCATTCCGTTGAGCATTGCTGCAATCAAGGCGTGGGTGGGCGTGCGTGCCCAGGATCGCGCGCGCGCAACATCGTGAAGCAGATGAAACATTTGCAAACGTCCACCACACATGTGACGTTCGATCAACTCGTCATCACTGCAACAGCGGTGATGGCGGGCGACCCCCTTGTTGCGAGGTGCGCCTGACATGAGCGAATCGCTTCCCGACCTGAAGCTGCTGGCTGCGGCGCCGCATCGACCATTGTTCCTGGCCGGCACGATCGCGGTGCTTTTGGGCATGGCCTGGTGGACGTTGCAACTGGCGGCCACGCGATTCGGCTGGAGCGGTTGGCCGCAGCCGCCGATTTTGCCGCTGTGGGGTCATGCAATGGGCCTGCAGTACGGACTGTTTCCGTTGTTCATGTTCGGCTTTCTGATGACCACGTTCCCGCGCTGGATGAGCGGCCCGGTGGTGCCACCGCCGCGTTACATCGCCGTGGCCGGGGGCGTGCTCGGCGGATACGTGTTGGTGCATGTCGGCCTGCTTGGCCATCCCACGTTCTTGAAATCGGGATTTGCGCTGATGCTGGGTGGTTATCTGGTCGGGGTGATTACCCTTGCGGGTGTGTTGCGCGCGTCGGCCAATCGCAATCAGCACGGCTGGTCGTGCTTGATTGCGTTTGTCAGCGGCACGTTTGGCTTGATTGCGTTCCTGGCGTGGTTGATGTTTCACGCACCCGTGGATTGTGCAACGTTGGCAATCAAGCTCGGCACCTTTGGCTTTCTTTTGCCCATTTATTTCACCGTATGTCATCGCATGCTGCCGTTCTTCAGCGGCAATGTGGCAACCGGTTACATCCTGCGTCGCCCGAATTGGAGCCTGCCGGTGGTTTGGGTATTGCTGATCGCACATGTGCTGCTGGATTGGCGCGGGCAATTGCGCTGGCTGTGGATGGCAGACGTTCCGCTGGCCCTGGTGTTTGCATGGCATGCGCTGGCGTGGCAGCCATGGAAGTGCATGCGACCCGGAATTCTGGCAGTCCTGCATCTGGCTTTCGCGTGGTTGCCGCTGGCATTTGTGTTGTTCAGCATCCAGGACATCGTCTTCGCGCTCGATGGTGGCTGGATCCTCGGTCGTGCGCCGCTGCATGCGTTGGCCATCGGCTTTTTTGGTTCGATGCTGGTGGCAATGGTGACGCGCGTGACCATGGGTCACTCCGGTCGACCCATGCAAATGGGCAAAGTCGCTTGGCTGTGTTTTGTGCTGTTGCAAATCGTGACGTTGCTGCGAATCCGTGCTGAACTTGGCGGCGACATGTACCTGTGGCTGGTTATTGCCGGCACAGGCTGGCTACTGGCATTTGCACCGTGGGTGTTGCGTGGTGCATGGATTTATCTCACGCCGCGCGCGGACGGGCGCAAAGGTTGAGAACAATTTTTTTGCGGTAGCAGGCGGGCCGCCGCGCGTCGGGCCAATCGTCATCTTCGCAAGCAACCGCCTGGCGCGCCCCGAGATGGCGTGCCATCGACAAAATTCTGAGTGCAGGCTGAACCCTTCAAGTAAGGGCCCTTGAATTTCATGCGCCAGCTGCAACGTAGTTGTATTGACAACTACT
>DASSXQ010000009.1:0-4280 GCA_035703725.1 Rudaea sp. | reverse complement strand
GGCCGCCGCGTCGCGTGGCTGCCGTGGTGCGTGATGCGCTGAAGCGCTTTCCGATTGATCCGCGGCGCATTTACCTGACCGGCATTTCCGACGGCGGGACAGGCGTATGGGATACCTTGAAAACCTGGCCGGTCTGCTACGCTGCGGGCGTGCCCATGTCGGGCATGACCGAGCTTGCGGGGCTGGCGTCGATTCGCGATGTCCCGCAATGGATATTTCACGGCGGCAAGGACAACGACACGGATATCGAGACCGGCTATGGCGGCGCCATGGTCGGCTCACGCGCCGTTGTGCGTGCGTTGCGCGCGCTCGGCGGCAAACCGCGGTACTCCGAATATCCGGACCAGATGCATGTGATCTGGCACGAGGCTTACGCAACACCGCAATTGTTGCCGTGGATGCTGGATCAACGTTTGGCGCATCCGGGCTGCGATTTCAAGCATTTGCCCGCACCCGGATCGTTGTCTGCGGCAAGCACTCGACGAACACGGTAAAATGAACGCTTGCGTGATCGGCATCGAAGCGCAACGCGGTTTTCCGGTTTGATGGGGGAACGTCGGCGCGACGCGTGCGGTGATGACGGGGCCGCACGAAACGAATTTGCCTTGCGCGATTGACCGATCGTCGAGTTGATTGCCCACCCTCACCCCGACCCTTTTCCCGACCGGAGAGGGGCAATGACAATGGAGCGAAACATGGATTTCAATTTCAGCGAAGAACAAGTGCAGATTCAGGCCATCGCGCGCGATTTTGCGCAAAAGCGCATTGCGCCGGTTGCGGCGGATTTCGACAAATCCGGTGAATTTCCGCTGGACAATATTCGCGAAATGGGTCAACTCGGCTTGATGGGTATCGAAGTGCCTGCCGAATATGGTGGTGCCGGCATGGATTCCATTGCTTACGTGCTGGCGATGGTTGAAATTGCTGCGGCCGATTGCGCGCATTCAACCATCATGTCGGTGAACAACACGCTGTATTGCAACGGTTTGCTGAAATTCGGCAACGAGGAACAAAAGCGCAAGTACGTCACGCCAATTGCTTCCGGCGAGGCCATTGGCGCCTTTGCCCTGACCGAGCCGCAGTCCGGTTCCGATGCCACGGCGATGCGTTGTCGTGCTGTCAAACAAGCCGACGGCAGTTTCGTCATCAACGGCAAGAAGAGCTGGATCACCTCCGGGCCGGTAGCCAAATACATTTTGTTGTTTGCGATGAGCGATCCCGACAAGCATGCGCGCGGCATCACCGCATTCATGATCGATACTGCGCGCGAAGGTTTTCAATGCGGCAAGACCGAACCCAAACTCGGCATTCGCGCCTCGGCCACGTGCGAGATTGAATTCTCCGACTATCACGCGACAGCGGCGGAAGTGGTTGGCGAAGAAGGTCACGGCTTCAAGATCGCGATGGGCGTCCTCGATGCCGGGCGCATCGGTATTGCCTCGCAAGCCGTTGGACTCAGCCGCGCGGCCTACGAGGCCACGCTGGCTTACGCGCATGATCGCAAGGCGTTTGGCCAGTCCATTGGCTCATTCCAGATGATCCAGCAGAAAATCGCCGACATGAAATGCAAGCTCGATGCCTCGCTGATTTTGACCTTGCGTGCAGCCTGGGCCAAGCAACAGGCCCAGATCAATGGCGGACGCTTTTCCACCGAGGCCGCCGTGGCAAAACTCACCGCATCCGAAGCGGCCATGTGGATCACCCACCAGGCCGTGCAAGTTCACGGCGGTATGGGATATTCCAAGGAAATGCCGCTGGAACGTTACTTCCGCGATGCCAAGATCACCGAAATCTACGAAGGCACCAGCGAGATTCAGCGCCTGGTGATTGCGCGCAACGAGACTGGGCTGCGTTGATGGCGTAGCCATTCGCGATCGACCGAAACCAAACCGGCAAGAAAATATCAGGCGGTTTCGTCGTCGCTTGCGGCAACCACGCGATTGCGTCCGCTGCGCTTGGCGCGATACAGGGCGCTGTCGGCACTGCGCATGAGGTCGGCGCCGACGCGGGCATTTTCCGGAAACGCGGCCATGCCGATGGAAACGCTGACGTGGGCGAGTGTTTTCCCGCGATGCTGCGCGACCATTTCCGAGGTTGCTGCGCGGATTTGTTCAGCGCGGGCGCGCGCGCTCACGGCATCGACTTCCGGCAGCAAAATGGTGAACTCTTCGCCGCCATAACGACAGGCGATATCTTCGGATCGGGTATTGCGTTTCAGAATTTTGGCGAACTGGACCAGCAGCGCGTCGCCGCCATCATGTCCGTGAGTGTCGTTGAACTGCTTGAAGTGATCCAGATCGAGCATCATCACAGTCAACGGTTGGTTGCGCCGTGTCGCGCGAGCCAGTTCGCGTTCAACCGACACCTCCAGGTAGCGGCGATTGAATAGTCCGGTCAGTGGATCGCGGATCGACTGCGTGCGCAAGGTCTCCTGCAAACGCAGATTGGCCAGGGCCATGGCCAATTGTTCAGCGGCAGCCACCGCCAGGCTGCGCGAATGGGCGTCGATCGACTGCAGTGAGTCAAACGTCAACACCCCGATCACCTCGCCCTGCGCGGCAAGCGGAAGGCAGAAATAGCGCGCATCCGGTTGGTCGGGATTTGGCCAATGGACATGTTGGCACACGAATCCGCCGCTGGCTTCAGCCGGTGCATAAGCTTGGCCGCGACGCAGGGCCCAGCAGTCTTCAGGCGCGTAGATGGATTCGGCAATCATGCCGTGCTCGCCCCAGTGGGCCCCGACGGCGAGCAGGTTTTGCGAGGGATTGAGCAAGGCCATGCGTCCGCCCAAACCAGGCAGCAATTGCCCGAAGGCGTCGACAAGGCCAGCGCGCACTTCGTCGATCGTGCGGCACGCCTGCAACATTTCCGCGAACTGATTGAGATGTTTCAAGTCGTTGCTGCGACGGCGCGTTTCTTCCAGCGCATCGGCAAGCTGGCTATTGGCGGCACGTAGCTGCCTGGCTGCCATGGCGTTGCGCCAGCTTGCGTGGCGCATCAACCAAAACATCACCCCCAAAAATCCGATGCTGAGCACAATTGCCGATGCAGTCAGGATACGTGTCATGCGCGCAGCGTAGTGGGCTTTTTGCCGACTCACGGACAGAAACTCGTTGTTTGCTGCGATGATTTGTGCGGCATCGCGACGCAACTGCGTTGGTCCCTGCTCGGGCAAGGCTGGAATCTGCCCGGTTTTCCGGCGCGTGGAAACGATTTGACTCAGCAATTCATAGCGCGCTTGCGCGGCTTTGCTGAACGCCTGAACCCGGCGCGTTTGTGCGGGATCGTCCTCGACCAGTGCTGCGAGCGTCGTGAGGTCGTCGTCCAGTCGGGGCGATTCCAGGCTGAATTCTGCCAACCGCAGCGGCGCTCCGGTGGCACCATACACGGTTGCAGCGGCTTGCAAGGCACTCAGACGTCCGATCGCGGTCTGCGTGGCGTTTTCAACGTCCTTGGCATGTTGCACCCAGGCATCTTCTGCGCTGAAGCGATTACTGGATGTCCACACCAGAACGCCGACGGTTGCGAGAATCAAAACGAGCGCAATGAACAGTGCAGAAAGTCGCCGAAGGAATTTGCGCGAATCAATTTTGGTCAGAACGCCAGGTTGGATATTGTCGGCCATCGTGACGAACAGTTGGCACAGAGAAGCTGAGCATGAGCTTAACCCGCGGTTTGCAATTTGCGCGCCAAGCGAGGTGGCTGGCCAAGATTGCGGGCGAACAGTATCCTAAGCGTTTGCAAGATCTCCCATCATTCTGGATTGACATGAACACCCACGCCGATGCCGCGACACCTGTCGTTGATCTTGTCCTGCAGCAGTTGAAAGACCGCCTTGGAGCAGCGCAATGTGCACAGGCACAGAAGTTTGCGCGGCATTTTTTCAAGCGGGTCAGTTCCGATGATCTGGCCTCTCGGTCGGTCGAGGACTGGACGGCGATGATGCTGAGCTTGCATGATTTCGTGCGTGTGCGTAAACCCGGCACGCCCAATGTGCGTGTGTATATGCCGAGCGCTGCGGCAAACGGGTGGGACTCCAACCACACATCCATTGATGTCATCACGGACGACGCCCCGTTTTTGGTCGATTCGGCCAGTATTGCCATCGCGCACGCGGGCCTGCTTTTGCATATGGTGGTGCACCCGGTATATGGCATCGAACGCGATGCGGGCGGTCACGTGCTCGATATTGCCGCCGAAGGCAGCAATGGTCGGGCCGAATCGCTCATGCACATCGAAATCGATCCGATTGTGGAACCGGCTGATCGTGCGCGCATGGA
>DASSXQ010000282.1:0-9679 GCA_035703725.1 Rudaea sp. | reverse complement strand
CAAAAGATGTTGGGCCGCAATAACGCGCCGCGCGAATTGCCGTAAGCGAACGCTCGACGCCAAAAATGGCATTCGCATTGCCAGCCGGTCCCGAAAGATCCCACAACGTCGTACTGCAAGCTCACTAGCAGGCTGCGATCTACCCGGCACAAGATTTACGCCACCTGCTGCGCGGTCCGTGTTCGTTGAACGCTGGTGGCGCACGATCAAGAACGACGGGGTCCATCTGAAAGCCGACAACGTGCCACGCGCGTGATGTTTCGCAACACGCACTGCGCGTCTTCCTCGCTGGACGCGAATAGCCTGGATGAGTTCTACTTGGTGGCGCTGGCCAATCATCGCGCGGCACGCTTGACCCGCCTTCCAACAAGCAACAGCGATAAATATGGATTTGTGCAAACACGAGCGAACCGGAAAGATCCCCTGACGAAAGCAGGTCCGAAAGAACGGATCCCGCGCGTTATTTGCGGAGTAGCCCCCGCCAGATGTGTTGGCATTCAAGAGAGACGGCCATGAGCTATCTGAACCGACTTGCGCGACGTATGACGAACGCAAGCCCTGCTCTGCGACGGGTTTTTGCAAAAATCCGGAATGCCAAACCAGTGCAAAGCACAATGGACGAGAGTGCATATGCGTCGAGAATCGCCGCAGAAACACGAATCTACAAGGACGTAGCGGACATCAATGTTCTGCCCCAGATATTCCACTACTGGTCGAACAAATATCTCCGGCCGATGTTGGAGGAATTCGGGTTTTCGAATCCTGATCAATTCGTCGCGAAATATTTGCGCGAGAGTGCAGTCGCTTGCGGCGGTGATCAGTCCATGTTCATCAGCATCGGTGCCGGCAACTGCGACACCGAGATTCGTGTTGCACGCCTGATGAAGGACGCCGGCCTCACTGGCTTCGTCATCGAATGTCTCGACATGAACCCGCATATGCTTGCGCGTGGTCGGCAGATGGCCGAGCAGGAAGGCGTGTCAGAAAACGTGGCGTTCGTCGAAGGCGATTTCAACAAGTGGAAAGCGACACGGCAATACTGCGGTGTGATGGCGAATCAATCCCTGCACCATGTCTTGAATTTGGAAGGGTTGTTCGACGAGGTAAAGCGATCCCTTCACCCGAGCGGCCATTTTGTTGCCAGCGACATAATCGGTCGCAACGGACATCAACGCTGGCCGGAAGCATTGGTTGAGGTACGGCGGTTCTGGCAGGAGTTGCCTTCCGAGTACAGGTACAACCGCCAGCTTGGCCGGCACGAAGAACGTTACGAAAGCTGGGACTGCTCGCTCGAAAGTTTCGAAGGCATCCGGGCGCAAGACATTCTGCCATTACTGTTGGAACGATTTGATTTTTCCCTCTTCGTTGGGTTTTCAAACGTTATAGACGTGTTCATTGACCGATCGTTTGGACACAACTTCAGCGCAGATCAGCAATGGGACCAAAACTTTGTCGATCGGCTGCATGCCTTCGACGAAGAAGCTCTGAGCAGTGGGAGACTTACGCCGACTCACATGATGGCGGTAATGACGCCGCAACCCACGTCACAGCACTTTTATGCGCGTGGTTTGAGTCCCGAGAAAAGTGTGCGCCAACCCTGAAATCAGCCGCACATTTTCCCGACAGGAATTCGCTGACGTTGCAGATTGAGACTGGAATGGTTGCGTGCCTTGACCGATGCCGCGGACATTCGTGTCACAAGCAAGCGAGAAGGGAGCGCTCCGCGCATGTGTACCTTGACCTGGTTGCCAACCGAGCGTGCGATTGGCACCAGCAAACGACGCACGGCAATACGTCAGGACGGCTTGCGAAAAAGCCTGACTGAAAAGGCGCTGGCGCCGACTTAACCGCGGTGGCGCTTTGGCCGGTAGTCGACCAATGTCGATTCCACTTCGCGCAACATGGGTTCGACGGCTTCGTTGGCTTTTTCGGCGGCATTCAAGCTGGTGAAGTTGACTTGTTGGGTCCAGCCCGGTCCCAGCAAACGGCGCGCGTGGATCGCATAGGCACGCACACCCAATTGCGCGGTATACAAAGTGGAACTCTGACCGTAATAAGTCAGTTCCTGACTTCCAACAGCGCGCGCATGCACGAACACCACGGCGTCAACGCGACCATGTTTGGCCAGCACCTCGAGTGCTTCGGCGAAACGCGGCCGATCCTTGCCCATCAAGCGACTCACGCGCGGCAAGGAAGCCTCGTCCACGACGTTGAAGCCGCTTCGCGCAAGCATGGCTTCGATGGCCTGTTCGGCCGGCGCGGACACGGCGGAATCGCCACCTGACAATACTGCAATTGTCGGGATATGCGGGCGTGGTGGTGCACTTGCCGGAGGTGGTTCATTGATCCGGGCCACCTGCTGCGCAGGTGCCGCATCGGCAGCTTGTGCGGCGGCCAATTGCTTCAAGGGTTCCACTTCGGAAGCGCGCGCGGCCGGTGCGCCGGCGTCGACACGTTGTTCACTTTGGTCGGCAACAGCAACCGCGCTGTCCGGCGTCGGAGTCGTTTCGTTTTGGGTCGATGGCGGTGAAGGAGTGGCCACCGTTGCGGTCGTGGCTACGGCTTCATTGGTGTTTGCCGGTGTACCCGATGCGGGCGTCGCATTCGACGGCGCCGATGGAGCCTGGGTCGGTACGGCGGCCAGCGCGTTCGGTGCGCTGGTGTTTGGCGTTGCCGCCAGACTTGTTGCGCTGGTCGTCGTGCCAAAATACTGCTGCAACATCGGTATGCGGTCGCGGAAAGCAAATGCCCCGCCGGCAACGCCCAGCAGCACGATTGCCGCGATTGCCCAAGGCAATGCGGAAGAACGCGCGCTTGGCGCCTGCGCCTTCAATACCGGCTCGTGTACGCCGCGGGGCTGCCCGGTGGGTGCCCCAACGACGGCGGCCGGCGTGCGCAACGATTGCGGCGTCGGTGTCGTGCTCGGCAGCGGTCGTTGACCGGATACCGGAGTGCGTTGACCAACCATGGTTGCCGCGGCCGGAGACAACTTCGTTTGCAGGGTGATCGGTCCGCCTTTGGCGACCAGCGGATGCCGATGCAGATCGGTACACAGTTCCTGACAACTCTGGTAGCGCTCGGCAGGATCCTTGGCCACCATCTTGCTGAGGATTCGCGACAACTCCGGATCGACATCGGCATTGAGCGAACACACGTCGGGAATTTCGGCGCGCACTACTTCGAGCATCAAGCCCAAGGGCGACTCATCGGTGAACGGCATGCGCCCGGCCAGGCATTCGAACAGCACGATGCCGAGCGAGAAAATATCCGAACGCTGGTCCACGGGTTTGCCCTGACACACTTCCGGCGACAAGTAGCCGGGCGTACCGACAAACTCACCGGTGGAAGTGAGCTTCTTGGAGAAATCCTGGGTGGTCAAGGCAATGCCGAAGTCGGCAATCTTGACGCTGCCACGACTGCTGATCATCAGGTTGCCGGGCTTGATATCGCGATGGATCACGCCTTTGTCGTGGGCCGTGGATAGCCCCAACGCGGTCTCGTAAATGATTTTTGCGGCCTGTTCGGGCTTGAGCTTGCTTTCACGTTTGAGCAGTGAGCCAAGCGATTCGCCGTCGACGAATTCCATGACGAAATAGGTCTGGCCTTCATCGTCGCCGATGAAGTAAATCTGGATAATGTGCGGATCGTTGAGCGCGGCCATGCTGCGTGCTTCGCGCAGAAAGCGTTCCTTGACGCTTTCGTCGTGGGCCAGCGAATCGGCCAGCACTTTGATCGCGACATAGCGATTAAGTGATGTTTCGTAACCCTTGTAGACCACACCCATACCGCCGCGACCCAGTTCGGCGACGATGTCGTAATGCCCCAGATGTTGCTTCATGACCGACTCCACGGCCGTTGGGCCGGTTGACAGATGCGCAAATACTACCACCGCCACATGAACACCGGCCGTGCCCCGTTTGGCGCTTGCCGGGCCCCCGGGTTGGCACGTCAAATGCCAACCACCTCACAGTTTCGGAAAGACGGGTCGCGCGGAGCAATTTTTTGGTGAACGTCGCCGGCTCAGCCGTTTTGAACACCGTCAATCTCGACCAACAGTTCGGCCCGGCAGATATCACCGTGGAGTAGCAACAATGACATTTCGTCGCCGAAGCGCGCACGCAGCGACGATTCCACGATGCGAACGTCCGCGTCCCGACGCAAATAGACTTTCCACAAGCTTTCGCTGCCGAATTGCGCAGCAAACTGCGCAGCGGCCATCAAACTGTCGAGGTTGGCGAGTGTCTCGGCAAGCTGAGCCGCACAGTCGTTTGCATGATGCGATGCGTGGCCGACAACGGCTGCCGTACCGGATACGAAAAGTTGCGGACTGCTGGTGGGCGCGCGCATGCCGCGGGCAAAACCCGGCGCAGCCGGCCCATAACAGCGCGGATAGCGCCAGGCGCTGATCTGACGGGGATTTTCCACGGGTTTTCCGGGAGCACGTGCCGCCAACCAGTAGATTTGTACAACGCGGCGACCATCGCGCACGCCAATGGCAGTGGCGGCAGGATAGGTCGAGACAAAATCACTGCCCATCCCGGCGGCGCGACCGCTGCAGAATTGGCGATAACGCTCGTCATCGCCGTGACCCAGGTTGATCGCGTCCAGATAATTCCAGATGCGCAACAGATGCGGCGTCGCGCTGGACCGGCACCAGCTTTTGAGCATTTCGTAGGCGTGCTGTGCGGCTGCGGCAACGCCACCAAAGTCGGCCTCGGCCAATTCGATGCGACCGAACGCATAGTCCTGATTGCCCGACCAGGCGACAGGCCCATCACGATGCGTGCGCACCGGGCCACGAACTCTCCAGACTTCGACGGGTGCGTTTTTGAACACCGGTTCAAGTCCGACCCGCAAACAGCGCGGATCATCGACCCGCGCGGCATTGGCACCAAACCCGATCACTGCCAGTACGTCACTGTCGGTCAACAACGATTCGACGCTGGTCTGTGCGTAATACATGCGCATTGGCTCAAGCACATACGTGCTCGAACCAGCGTTGCGGACATTCAATTCCGGTTGAACGACATATTCCATCTATCAATACGATTCAGCTGTCACGGTAGCCGTGCATGATACACTCGCCGGCCCTCAAGCCGCTGTAACGCGCGGCAATTTGTGTATGGAACGCGACACCCATGGCTGAACAAACACCCGCCGAACATGAGCTGGCCGAAATTATCGTGTCGAGCCTGAATCTGGAAAATCGCAGCGCCGACAGCATCGACCCGCAAGCCCCCTTGTTTGGTGGCGAATTGGGTCTGGATTCCATCGATGCGCTGGAATTGTCCCTGGCGATCTCCAAGCGTTATGGTTTCCAGTTGCGCTCGGACAATCCCGACAATCAGAAGATCTTTTCCAATTTGCGCGAATTGTCGGCATATATCGAAACCAATCGCGCGACCTGAATACCATGTGGCGCGCGCTGGGCTGGCTGGGAATTGCCGCGCTTGCCGCGTACGCGCATTGGACCCACAGCGACCTCTGGCGCGCGGCAAGCGCGTTCGCGGCAATCTTGTTCATCGGCGCAATTGCCCCACGCGCGTTGCGCGCTGCTGTGGGACTGTTGGGACTGGTCGCCTTGTGCCTGCTTGCCTTTACCGGTACCGATACCCTGCTCGCGTCGTTGCCCGCGCTGATTTGCGCATTTGTTGCCTGGTTGTTTGCACGCACCCTGGTTGCCAGACGTCGGCCTTTGATCGCACGGGCCATTGCCCATATCGACGGGGAAGCGCAACTCGACGATCCGCAGGTCGCGCACTACGCGCGTCGCCTGACGTGGATTTGGGCCTTGTGGCAAGCCGCGCTGGCCGTATTCGGCGCACTGGTTGCGCTGCACGCCAATGGCGCGTTGTCTGCGTTGCCCGCGCAATTTCCCGGCCCGGCCCAATTTGGTGTCGTGATCTTGCCGCTGGCCGTAGCGGCGCTGTTTCTGGTCGAGTTTTTTCTGCGGCCACGATTGCTCCCACAAGCGCCCCATCAGTCGTTGTGGAAATTCTCGTCCGGGCTCGTGCGCGCATGGCCACGCCTGCTTGGCGATTGAAATCATTGCCGGGGACGCAAAAAGCCGCGATGCTTGCAGCATGAGCAAAACCCAAGAGCTCCGGACTCACGTGGAATCGTTCCACGTTCCGGCAACCCATCCGGCATTGCCGGGTCACTTTCCGCATGCGCCGGTCGTGCCCGGCGTGATCCTGCTGGATCGTGTTGCTGCGGCGCTCGAACGCGCTTGGGCAAAACGCATATGCGCCCTGCCGCAGGTCAAATTTCTGTCTCCCGTGTTGCCGGATGAGCACGTGCAAATGAACCTGATTGACGACGGACGCAACGTTCGCTTCAACATCATCCGTGGCGACACCACCGTCGCCAGTGGCCTGATCGAGATGGCACCATGAGTGTGCACTGGACCCAACGACGCGAAGGTGGTGGCCATTTTGCGCTTTGGCTCATTCGCACGATCGGATTGCGCCTTGGCAGACCCACGGCACGCCTGCTGTTGTATCCGATCACGTTGTATTTCTTCTTCAGGCGCGGACATGAACGACGCATGTCGTATGCCTGTTTGAGACGGATATTGGAGCGTCGCGCCAACGTCTGGATGGTACTGCGGCATATCCATTGTTATGCGGCAACAATTCTTGATCGCGTGTTTTTGCTGGCGCGCTCCACACACGGATTCGACGTGCGTGTGCACGGGCTGGATGGTCTGGATACGTACATTGCCAAAGGCAAGGGCGCACTCATGCTCAGCGCGCATATCGGCAGCTTCGAGGCGTTGCGCGCGTTGGCGGATGAACGTCCCGACTTGAGTGTGCGCATCGTGATGGATCGACAACAAACGCCGGCGTTGACTGAATTGTTGCATGCATTGAACCCGGCAATTGCGGCAAGCGTGATCGATGTCGGCAGCGACGGCGTGGCCAGTGCATTGGCCATCGGTGAAGCGGCGAATCAGGGGGCATTGATCGGATTGCTGGCTGATCGCGCAAGACCGCAGGAGCCAACCTGCGATGCCATGTTCTGTGGAAGTCCGGCAGCGTTTCCGATCGCGCCGTATCTGATTGCTTCCACATTGAAACTGCCGATCATTCTCAGCTTCGGTTTGTATCGCGGTGGTAACCGCTACGACCTATACTTCGAGACCTTTGCAGATTGTATACAAATTCCGCGACATCAACGTGAGGCAATGCTGCGCGAATGGACGCAGCGCTTCGCTACGCGGCTGGAGCATTACACGCGCCTGGCGCCCTATAACTGGTTCAACTTTTATGATTTCTGGAATCACCCTGCTGTTGTCCATGCTGTTGTCGACCAACCCGCCGCCGACGCCGCCGCCTGAATCAAATCCAGGCCAGAACGCAGCCGCGCTGATCGAAAAGCTGGCCAAACCCATACCCTCGGATACCGGCTATACCGAGGTACGTTTCGCGCACCAGTTGCGCCGGCCCATGGTGATGCAAGGCCGCCTCGATTACGGTGGCGCGGACAAACTCGGAAAGCGCGTGGATTCACCTTATACGGAGATCACCGAAATTGCGGATGGACACGTAACCGTGCAGCGCGAGGGTCGCAGCAAACGCGAATTCGCCCTGGATCGTGCGCCGCAGTTGCAGGCCTTGCTGACGGGCTTCAGCGCCATGCTCGGCGGCGACCCGGCCGCGTTGACAAAACTGTTTACCGTGAGCCTGACGGGAACGACGCAACAATGGAGTTTGACGCTGACGCCGCTGCAGTCCTCATTGGCCCGGCATCTGCACGCGATCGTCGTCGACGGCAGCGCCAGTGAACCCAAATGTTTCAGCTTGCTGGAAACCGACGGCGATGCCAGCGTCATGTTGCTCGGACCGCTTGCCGCCACAAAGTTGCAGACGCCGCCAACGCGTGCCGGGTTGAGTGCCATTTGTCACGGCAAGTCGTGACCGCGGGAAGACGCATTGCGCTGATACTGGGCTGGTGGCTGCTGCTTGCCGGGCTGGCGTTCGTGGTGCAGCAGCGGCTTGTCATCAGCGGCGATCTGCGCAGCTTCATGCCACCGGCACGCGATGCCGATCAAAAATTGTTGCTCGACGAAATCGGTAACGGGCCGGCGTCGCGGCTGCTGTTGCTGGGAATTGACGGTGCGCCGATTGAAACCCTCGCCGGATTGAGTCACGCACTGGCAGAAAAATTGCGCCATGACACGCACTTCAGTCATGTTCTCAATGGCGAAGCCGATCCATCGGCACTGGATCCCGCGCTGCTGCCATATCGCTACCTGCTGTCGCCAACCCTGGATCATGAAAATTTCGACAGCGCGTATCTGCATGCGCAACTGCAACAGCGCGAATATGACCTGGCTTCGCCGGCAGCGGACATGCTCGAGTCGCTGTTACCGCGTGATCCGACGCTGGAAGTGTTGACGCTGGCGCAACGCTGGACACCGGCAAATACCCCGGCTTTGCGTGACGGTGTTTGGTTCTCGGCCAAGGGCGAAGCGCTGTTGCTCGCGCAGACCCACGCCGGGGGCTTCAACCCGCAACAGCAGGCGGCGGCCATCGCCGCATTGCGCGCGACGTTCGCCAGCCTGCCACACGCGCACGCTGCGCACCTGACTATCAGTGGTCCCGGATACATTGCCGTGCAAGTCGGCGAAACCACCAGAGCCCAAGCTGAAACACTCGGTGCGTTTGGCAGTGCAGGGTTTGTTTTGCTGTTGCTGCTGGCGTATCGCAGTCCGGGCGTGCTCGCTTTGGTGGCGTTGCCGCTTGCAAGCGGTGCGTTGGCGGGCGTTGCAGCAATCATGCTCGCGTTCGGCAGCGTGCACGGCATTACCCTGGCTTTCGGTTTTACCTTGCTGGGTGTGGCACAGGAATATCCCATCCGCGTATTCAGCCATCGCCGCTCCGGCAGCGATGCCTACACCTGTGTACGCGGGGTGTGGCCCTTGTTGCGCCTTGCCATCGTCTCGGCCAGCATCGCCTACGTGGCGTTTTTTGCATCCGGCGTTCCGGGCTTGCAGCAATTGGCGGTATTTACCATTGTCGGCCTGCTCGTTGCCGGTGCCGCAACGCGCTGGTTGTTGCCCGCAACAATGCCGACCACGTTCCGCGATGTCGCCGAGTCGGCATGGCTGAAGCGTGCGCGATGCCGGCTTGATGCAATGCCACGACCGCGCTGGCTACCGTGGGGTGTACTCGCGCTGGCATTGATTGCGTTGTGGCTTGCACCCACGCCGTTATGGCAAACCAATCTGGCCGCGCTCACGCCGGTACCGCCAGCACTGCTCGTGCGCGAAGGGCAATTGCGCGATGCGCTGGGCGCGCCCGATGTGCGCTACCTGCTGGTCCTGCAATCCTCCAATGCTCAGGGTGTGTTGAAGTTGTCCGAAAGCATTGATCCACAAGTCAAGCAATGGATTTCCGCCGCCGTCGTTGATGATGTGGAATTGCCCAGTCGCTATCTTCCCAGTATTGCCACGCAACGCGCGCGCCAGGCGAAGCTGCCGGATCGAACCACGCTGACCGCGGCAGTGGATACCGCCCTGGCCGGACTGTCGTTTCAACCAAACCTGTTTGCACCATTCATTGATGATGTGCAAGCAGCGCGCAGGCTGGCACCACTGACCCCGGACCAATTTGAACGCTCGCCGTTTGGTGCGCGCTTGCAAGCCATGTTGGTGCAGCGTGGTGGGCGCTGGTTT
>DASSXQ010000120.1:0-10279 GCA_035703725.1 Rudaea sp. | reverse complement strand
CCGCGCTAGCCGTGGCCCGTAATCAAGCCCAGTACACAACGTTGCGCGCCGACCACGCCGGGACCATTACCGCAATCGATGCGGAATCCGGGCAGGTCGTCGCTGCCGGCCAAGCCATCGCGACACTGGCGCGCGATGGCGCAGTGGAAGTGGAAATTGCAGTGCCGGAGAATCGGGTTGCCGATTATCGCGAAGGCGAAACCGCCAGTATCGAATCCTGGGCACAAGCCGGTACGCGAGTTCACGGACATCTGCGCGAAATCGCGCCGCAAGCCGATCCGATAACCCGAACCTATCGCGTGCGCGTGGCCCTGGACGAAGAGGATTCGACGCTGCGCCTTGGCCAGACCGCTCGGGTTTTCTTCACCGATGCCGCGCGTGCCGGACAAATGACGATCCCGCTGTCGGCGCTGGACCGGCAATCCGGCAAGGCGTCGGTCTGGGTCGTGGATCAACGCACCCACGAAGTCCATCCCGTCGCCGTTGCCGTCAACGCATATCGCGAAAACGATGCGCTGCTCGATGCCGGCGTGGAGAAAAATCAATGGATCGTGGCTGCTGGCGTGTACCAATTGCGCAACGGCGAAACGATTGCGCCGGTGGATTCGCTCAACCGCCCGGTAGCCATGTAAGCCACCCCTTTTCGCCATGCCCGCTGGCCGTTGCAATACCTCCCCATTCGACGGCCGGCGGTGCGTGGCATCCATCCTTGAATAGCCACCCATGAATCGATTCAACCTTTCTGCGTGGGCGCTCGACAATCGCGCGCTGCTGCGCTATTTCATCGTTGTCCTCGCAGTGCTGGGCGTGTGGTCGTACCTGCATCTGGGCCAATCCGAAGATCCGCCATTCACTTTCAAGGTGATGGTGGTGCAAACGCAATGGCCGGGCGCCACGGCGCAGGAAATGGCCGAACAGGTCACCGACAAGATCGAGAAGAAGCTGCAGGAATTGCCGCAACTGGATTTTCTGCGCAGCTATTCGCGGCCCGGCGAGTCACAGGTCTTCGTCAGCATCAAGGATTCGCTGCCGGCCGCGCAGGTTCCCGATGTGTTTTACCAGACGCGCAAGAAAATCAGCGACATTCGCGCCACCCTGCCACCCGACATTCAAGGCCCGTTTTTCAACGATGAGTTTGGAGACACGTTCGGCAACATCTTTGCGCTCAGTGGCGACGGCTACAACGACGCCCAACTGCGCGATTACGCCGAGCGCATCAAACTCGAACTGTTGCGCGTACCCGATGTCGCCAAGGTCGAGCTGATTGGTCGTCAGGACGAAAAAATATACATCGAGGTATCCAATTCAAAACTGGCCACGCTTGGCGTGAGTTTTGACCAGGTGCAAAAAATCCTGCACGCGCAAAATGCAATAACCGCATCGGGCAGTTTTGAAACACCCACCGATCGCATCTACTTGCGTCCATCCGGAGCATTTGATTCGGTCGAATCGATACGCAACATTGCCATTCGCGCGAATGGCCGTCTGTTTCGCCTTGGCGATGTCGCCGATGTGAAACGCGGCTATGCCGACCCGGCGCAGCCGCGCATGCGCTTTGACGGCAAGGATGCATTGGGTATCGCCGTGTCGATGCACGAGGGCGGCGATATTCTTGCATTGGGAAAGCATCTGGACGCGGCAGTTGCGCGCATTGGCCCGACCCTGCCGGTGGGCCTGGAACTGCACCGCGTTGCCGATCAGGCACGCGCGGTTTCGCATTCGGTCGGAGAATTCATCGACACGCTCGCCCTGGCCGTCGCCATCGTGTTGCTGGTGAGCTTTTTTTCGCTGGGTTTTCGCGCCGGACTGGTCGTGGCCTTGTCCATACCGCTGGTATTGGCGATGACGTTTGCCGCGATGAAATATTTCGATATTGGCCTGCACAAGATCTCATTGGGCGCGCTGGTGCTGGCGTTGGGCTTGCTGGTCGATGACGCCATCATCGCGATCGAGATGATGACGATCAAGATGGAACAAGGCATGGATCGGGCCAAGGCGGCCGCTTTTGCGTACACCTCGACCGCATTCCCCATGCTTACCGGCACGTTGGTGACGGCCGCAGGTTTCCTGCCGATCGCCACTGCGCAATCGGGTACCGGCGAATACACGCGCTCGATTTTTCAGGTGGTAACGATTGCCTTGCTCATTTCCTGGTTTGCCGCCGTGATTCTCATTCCCTACCTGGGGCATGCGTTGCTGCCGGAGCGCGACGCAACGCAGCGCAGTTCCGGCCGTGCGGTATCGCACTTGCGTTCATGGCGTGATCGCGCCCTGGCCGTGCTGCCGCAGACATTGCGCGGCGAACCGGCGCACGCCAAGCACGCGCGCGCACACGATCCCTACGCGACAGCTTTCTATCGCCGCTTTCGTGGCCTCATCGGCTGGTGCGTGGAACACCGCAAGACGGTCATTTTCAGCACCATCTTGTTGTTTGTGCTTTCGGTGGTCGGGTTCCGCTTCGTGCAGGAGCAATTTTTCCCTGAATCAACCCGGTTGGAACTGCTCGTGGATCTCAAGCTACCCGAAGGTTCGTCGCTGACCGCAACGCGCACGCAGGTGAAAAAACTTGAAGCGTGGTTGGCCACGCGACCGGAACTGGAAAACTACACCAGTTATGTTGGCTCCGGCGCACCACGTTTTTATTTGCCGTTGGATCAACAATTGCCGCAAGCCAGCTTTGCCGAATTTGTCCTGCTCACGAAAAGCCTTGCTGACCGCGAAAAGCTGCGCAGCGACCTGCTTGCCTTGTTCAATCGCGATTTCAGCGAACTGCGCGCACGCGTATTGCGCCTGGAAAACGGACCGCCAGTGGGTTATCCGGTGCAGTTTCGCGTATCGGGTCCGGATATCGCCACGGTGCGCAACCTGGCCCGACGCGTCGCCGACACGATGCGCGAGAATGCGCATGTCGCTCACGTGAATCCGGATTGGCAGGAACCCAGCAAGGTCGTGCGCCTGCAAATCGATCAGCAGCGCGCACGCGTGCTGGGTGTGAGCTCGCAGGATCTGGCCAACTTCCTGCAAAGTTCCCTGTCCGGTGTGCCGGTCACGTGGTACCGCGAGCGCGACCAATTGATTCAGATTCTGCTGCGTGGACCGCCCGAAGAACGCGCGCGATTATCGTTGCTGGCCGACCTTTCCGTGCCTACCGCCACGGGCAAAAGCATTCCACTGGGTCAGATTGCCCACATCGCTTACGGATTCGAGGACGGCATCATCTGGCGTCGCGATCGCTTGCCGACCATCACGGTTCGCGCCGATGTGGTCGGCCACCTCACTCCGGCTACCGTCACCGACCAGATTGCGCCGACGCTCGCGCCAATTCGTGCGCAACTGCCACCCGGATACAGCATCGAGGTGGGTGGCGCGGTGGAGGAAAGCGCCAAGGGGCAGGCGTCCGTCAACGCAGGCATGGGTTTGTTCGCCCTGGTCGTTCTCACCGTGTTGATGATCCAGTTGCGCAGTTTCCAGCGCGTGCTGTTGGTGGTCTTGACCGCACCATTGGGATTGATCGGCGTAACCGCGTTTTTGCTCATCTTCAATGTGCCGTTCGGCTTTGTCGCCATGCTTGGCACAATTGCGCTAATGGGCATGATCATGCGCAATTCCGTCATCCTCGTCGATCAAATCGAACAGGATATTGCCGCCGGTCATGCCACCTCGACTGCAATCGTCGATGCAACCGTTCGTCGCTTTCGTCCCATCGTATTGACGGCGCTGGCCGCGATTCTGGCCATGATTCCATTGTCACGCAGCGCATTTTACGGGCCGATGGCGGTGGCAATAATGGGCGGATTACTGGTTGCGACGGCATTGACCCTGCTGTTTTTACCGGCACTATATGCGGCATGGTTTCGTGTGCCGCGTGGCAACGCAGACACATCTGGTGCAGATCGCCTGATCGCTGCAGGCACTTGAACAGTCCCGGCGTAAAACCAATATGTCGTGCCATCCACACCAGCAAATGACTTCCGGCACTTCGACAGATGCCGCAGCTAGGCGATCTTGTCATTGCCGCGAGCACCGATAACCCCTATCCTTTTCAGTCTTTTTTGCCCACGGATTCCCTTGTCATGCGCATGAACATCGAGTTGGCCCGGCACAACATGGTCGAGCAGCAGGTACGTCCCTGGGACGTGCTTGACGCCCGCGTGCTCGAAGCGCTCAGCGCAATCCGGCGCGAGGATTTCGTGCCGCCGGCGTGCCGCAATCTGGCCTTTGCCGACATGTGCCTGCCATTGGGTCATGGCGAGGTAATGATGAAGCCCGTGGTGGAAGGACGAATTCTCCAGGCTGCCGCACCGACACACTCGGAAAAAGTGCTTGAAATCGGCACCGGCTCGGGTTTTCTCACCGCTTGTCTGGCACGGCTCGGCGGCGAGGTTCACTCGGTCGAGATTCACCCGGACCTTGCCGACGGCGCACGTGATCGCTTGCGCGTGTCCAACGTCACCAATGCAAAAGTCGAAATCGCCGAAGCCGTTGGCGGATTCAAACCGGGTCGGCGCTATGACGTGATGGTTGTCACTGGTGCCGTGAACACATTGCCGCAACACTGGCGCGACTGGATCGAACCGGCTGGCAGGATCGTGGCCATCATTGGAAAGTCGCCGGTGCAACATGCGGTGCTTTGCGTGCGCGACGGCGATGGGTGGGAGCAACAAACCCTGTTCGAGACCGACTTGCCATATCTGCACAATGCCGCACCCGTGCCGCAATTTGTGCTCTGAAAAAACGTGAAGTAGAACCTTTCAAGGAAATGCAATGATGTACAAAACGACCGTTTATGCCGCGATCGCACTGGTTCTGGCTGGAATGGCATCGCCATCGCACGGCGAGGATCTGCTGCAGATTTATCACGAAGCGCGTCAGGCCGATCCAACGTTGGCCATTGCCGACGCCAACAAGGGCGCCGCCAATGCCGGCGTTGGTATTGCCCGCGCGCCGCTGTTGCCGCAGCTTGGCGCCAGCCTCAATTACAACCACAGCGACAGCAGCAACAGCAGTGTCAGTGCGCAACGCGATGGGTCGGGAAACTACTTGCTCGTGCCGATTACCAGCACCAGTCGCAGCCGTTCGCGTTCGGCGCAAGCGCAATTGAGCCAGACCCTGTTCAACTGGGCTGATTTCGAGCGCCTGCGCGGTGCCGGCGCCAACGCCAAAAGTGCCGACAGCAATTACGATGCGGCATTGCAGGATTTGATCGTGCGCACCGCGACAGCCTATTTCAACGTGCTTACCGCGCAAGACCAATTGATCTTCGCCAAAGGCAACGAGAAGGCACTGGCTCGTCAGCTTGATCAGGCCGAACAACGTTACAAGGTCGGCCTTTCGGCCATTACCGATGTGCACGAGTCTCGCGCCAATCATGATTCGGCCATCGCCCAGGTCATCACGGCGCAAAACGCCGTGGATATGGCGCGCGAGTCGGTCGTGCAGATTACCGGCAAGGAGTTCGGCGAACTCAAGGTGTTGCGGGACACTTTGCCGCTGGAGCAACCGCAACCGCCGAACATTCAGCAATGGGTCGACATGGCGGTAAAAAACAGTCCGGTTCTGGCATCAAGCGAACACTCTCTGGATGCTGCCGACTACAACGTCTCCACCCAGCGCGCCGGCCATCTGCCGACGCTGTCCGCATCGCTGGTGCGCACAGATTCGCCGTCGTGGGGATCGCAATCGAGCAACTTTGGCGAAACCAGCTCGTTGTCGATCCCCGGCAACGGCTTGCGCGGCGACACCACCTTCGGCGTCGTGCTGAGCGTTCCGTTGTTCAGCGGTGGCGCCACGTGGGCACAAACCCACCAAGCCGTATTCCAGCGTGATGCCGCGCGCGATCAGGTTTCGCTTACCCGGCGTCAGGTGATCGCCAACACGCGCAATGCGTATCGATCCGTCATAGCCGGAATCAGCGAAGTCGAGGCCACCAAGCAAGCGGTAATTTCCGCACAGAGTTCGCTGGATGCGACGCAAGCGGGCTTTGAAGTCGGTACACGAACCATTGTCGAAGTGCTGACGGTGCAGGAACAACTGTTTCAGGCGCAAAGCACGTATTCGCAAGCGCGCCACCAGTTTGTCCTGAATGGCTTGCAACTCAAGGCTGCGGCCGGCGTTGCCAGCATCGACGACATGAAAGCCATCAATGCACTGCTCGTCGACTGATACGGCGTGCCGGCGCTGATTCAGCGCGCCGGCCCAGCCTGACGCTGCGCCAGCCGTCCATGGACTTGCCCATCGATCCAGGCTGGCTTGCGTCCACCATGCTCGAGCACGCGAGCGCGCTGCCGGCGCCGCTGTACACCAATCCCGAAGTAATGCGGCGCGAATGTCGCGACATTTTTGCGCGCAGTTGGCAGTTGGTCGCACATGCCGCACAAGTTCGCGAACCTGGCGATCATGTCGTTGCCGAAATCGCGGGCGTGCCACTGGTACTCGTGCGCGGCGACGATCATGTGCTGCGAGCCCTGCACAACGTCTGCCGGCATCGTGCCGGCCCGCTGGCAAGCTGTGACGGCCACGGCCTGCGCGCCTTGCGCTGCAAGTATCACGGCTGGACGTACCGACTCGACGGTCAATTGCGCAGCGCCCCGGAGATGGACGACTGCGCCGACTTCCACGTCGAAGACGTTCGCCTGCCCCAAGCGCAAGTCACGCAGTGGAATGGACTCGTGTTCGCCGCTCTCGATCCGCGCATCGCGCTGGATGATGTGTTGGCAGGCATCGACGCCCGCATCGCTGACTCAAGCATGCGCGCGTGCATCTTCAGTCATCGCATCGGCTACGACATCGCGTGCAACTGGAAAGTCTATGTCGACAATTTTCTGGAAGGCTATCATCTGCCCCACGTGCACCCGGCACTCAATCGCATGCTCGACTATCGTGGCTATGTGACCGAGCTGGCAGACTGGCACAGTCTGCAACACAGTGCTCTGGAAAGTGCAGACACGCTGTACGGCAATGGCGAAGCGCTGTACTACTTCGTCTGGCCAAACACGATGCTCAATATCCTGCCAGGGCGCCTGCAAACCAATCGTGTGATACCGCTTGGCGTGGACCGCTGCCGGGTCGAATTCGATTACTACTATCCCGACGGCACGGAAATTCGAGCACGAGATCAGGATTTCAGCGACGAAGTGCAGCGCGAAGACATTGCCATTTGCGAACAGGTGCAACGCGGGCTCGCCTCAGGTTCGTATTTCGCCGGCCGCCTGAATCCACGCCGCGAAAACGGTGTCCACCATTTCCACGAATTGTACCGCGCGGCATTGCGTGCCACGGGCGCGTGATCGTAACCGTCAACGTTTTGCGCCATCGCGTTGATTATCGAGCAGTGAGCAAGACGCGTTGCGCGCAGCGATACCCGTCACTTCCCGATCAAAAGCAAAGCTATCGCGCGCCTGCGCCGTGCCGTTCGCAAGGCGTTCGGCAGTCCCGAAGGTCTCGCGTGGTGCAAGTCCGTGAAACCTTTGCGCTGCCAAGAATACAGATGCGACGCAAGCATGAATTCAGTCGCTGCCGGGCGCTGCCCTCTCACCCAGCTCTCTTCTCCAGGCAAGCCTGGGGGAGCGGGCTGGCGTGCTCAGGCGGCGGCGAAAGCGCAGCGCAATACAACGCCAGCAGCCACCAGAACAACAGCCCCCACCAAGCCGAATAAAACGCCAAGTGGGTGTTCAACGGAAACGTCATCGCGATCAGCGCCAGACCCGGTGTTGCTGCGCGTGCGCGCGCCAGCGGCGACGCGCGGTACCAGGCGCGAATCGCCCAGAATCCACCAAAAATCCACAGAATGAGACCGGTTACGCCAGTTTCGCCGAGAATCTCAAGCACGATCTGGTGCGCGTGATATGCGCCTTCATCGGTTTTCGCATCGATGAACGCATCACCAGGGTCGGCAAAGTCCGGATAGGCGTAGCGAAATCCGCGCACGCCGACACCGGTGAGCGGATGCGCCGCACTCATGCGCAGGGCCGTGCCCCAAATGCGCAAGCGTCCTGCACTTGCTGCGTCGACACTTTGTTCGTTTCCGTGCAGCACGAGCAAGGTTCGTTGCACCCGTGAATCGAATGCACCGGAAACATGCACAGCCACGCCAGCACTGATCATGGCAACAACCAGTAGCGCCGCACTCCAGCCGGCAAATCGCAGGGGCGCACGCGTCTCGCGCCACAGCACCACGAGCACGACCAACGTGTACATCAACCAGGCCGCGCGCGAGCCAGCCAGCAAAATCGGCACCAACTGAAACACGAACGCGAGTGCCAGACCGCGCCATCCCAACCAGCGACGTGCAGCAGAAAACACGAATGGCGACAACACCGCAAGCACCGGACCGAGCTTCAGATTGCCAGCGCCGAAAATGCCGGACAAACGATCACTGGCCATCGCCCCGGCCAGACTGTAGCCGGTAAGAATCTGCACCCATGCATCCAGCAGCCACAACAACACGATGGCAGCACTTGCTGCCTGCACGCGCGCCGACAGCGCAGCATCACGCAAACTCATCGACACAAATATCGCGAACGGCAGAAAACGCAACAAATAGCCGACCGTGCTCCATGTTTTGCCCGGCGCAACGGCACCGGGCGCAGACACAAACGCAGCCAACCAATAACAGGCAAAGATGACAACGCACAGGCGTACGCTCGAATTCGACCAGACCGCGTCGCGCTGACGCCAGCACATCACGATGCCGGCAACGGCAGCAATGATCAGGGGCGCCTCGGAGCTACGCCCGACCGGCAGTAACGCCAGGACGAGCAGAATGATGAACGCCGGGAGGACGGAGTGTGAGGGCATGTGGTTGCACAGATGGACGATGGAAGGCAGCGGACACGGAAGACGCAATGAGCATAGGAGATTCGTCATTCCAGAGAAAGCTGGACCGTGGGGGCAGGATGCCGCAACGAACATTCACGTAGCGAATGGACCGAAGGGCATGCCGCAGATGCGGCATGTAATCGATTTTTGCTTTTCTTGTGTCTTTCAATCAAGAGCAAGAACCCGATTCCAGCGTTCGCTGGAATGACGAGCCGTTGATTTCGCGATTCCCGATTACCTGCCTCCCGCTTCCTCGTCCCAGGCAACTTCTTCATAGACGCGCAAGGTGTCGTACTGCATATCCGCCAGAAGGTATCGGGTCAGCGGCGCAATGGGCGGCGCCACGCGCAGCAATTCGGCGGCGCGTTCGGCCAGGCGCACCGAATCGCCCAGCGGCACACGGCCTTCGGGGTACAGCTCGGCAAGCAGTTCGCCAACGCCGCCATGCGCATACCCGAGTACGGGTCGACACAATGCCAACGCTTCAAGCACGGTACGGCCAAACGCCTCGGGTTTGTTTGACAACTGCAGGATCAGCGCCGAAGTCGCATAGATTTCACGCACGTCATTGCGCGGTGCGCTGATGGCAATGCGTTGCAGAACATCGTGTTGACTGGCCAGCGCTTCAAGTTCGGCAATATACGGCTCGCGTCCTGGCTCGCGCGCGCCAAGCAACAACAATCGCGCGTCGATCCCGCGCGCGACAAGTTGAGCAAGCAATGCAATTGCGTCGGCGTGACCTTTCAGGCGCGTGCCACGCCCCGGCAAGGTCAGCAACACGCCGCCAGCAAGCTGTGGAAAATCCATGAAGAAACCACGTTGCCAGTCTTCGTCGGCTTGAAAGCCAAACGGAAATTCGGCCGCATCGACACCGCGTGGAATGACCGTCAATCGCGCCGGATCGGTACGTGGATAGTTGCGCAGCACGTAGTCGCGCACGGTATTGGAAACGCAGATGACGCGTTCGCTGCGGGTCATGACCGCGCTGTAGATTCCGGGTGAATTCAGCCCGTGCACGGTGGTGACCAGATGCGGACGCGGACGCGACATGGTCCGCAACGCCAAGCGCGTCACCCATGCAGGAAGACGTGATCGAGCATGCACGACGTCAGGCCGGATATCCGCGAACAACCGCCGCAACGTGCGCGCTTGCAGCAACGTTGCCAGCGATTTGCGCCCGATATCAACGTGGATATGTTCGCTACCCTGATCCAGCAACTGCCCCAACATGCGCCCACCAGCCGAAATCACGATCGAGCGATGTCCGGCGGCAACCACTGCGCGACCGATTTCCAGAGTCGTACGCTCCACCCCGCCGGCATTGAGCGCCGGCAACAGTTGTATCACCGTGAGGCGGCGCCCCTGCACGTCGACCCTCAGTCGATCAATGTGTACTGCGCGCCGCAATAAGGGCATTTGGAACGGCCGGTGGCCTCGATTGCCAAATACACCTTGGGGTGCG
>DASSXQ010000304.1:0-11300 GCA_035703725.1 Rudaea sp. | reverse complement strand
GGCATTGTAGTCGCTGATCTCCGCGCCTTGTGCGCGCGGAATGTCATCAGGGTCGCGCCAATCCTGGATCGCGTCCGCCAATGCCACTGCGTGATTTTGATCCACGCCGACCGAGACAAACAACGCCACCAACATGGTGTCGTCGGCGGTGTTGATGTCGATCAAACCGGATTCATCGGTGAGGGTGACGTGTACCTTCGCATCGCCAAAATCGAAATCGTAAGGGCGTCCGTCACCAACCCAGTGTTGGGTTGGGTCCGGATCTCGCAACGCGAACACGGCGCGTTCCAAACCGGCGCGCGCAGCGTACCGCGCCGTCACGCCGTCGAAAAGATGTCGCGATTCCAGGTATTCGGTGCGCGCGATCAAGGCAAAACTGCCGAGCAACACACTGATCAGCGCAACCACCCAAACCACCAGGATCAAGGCGACACCACGCTGACGGACCGAGTCGGAACGACGCACTAGCGCCCCCCGTTCGAGCGAATTTGAGTCGGCCGGAAGCGCGGACGTGTTGCACCAGCGTTGAGCAGCAACGGCACATCCAGGGTCGGCCACGGCGCTTGCGCACCCGATTGCATGGTCAAGTCGATGCGCACCAACAGTGGCGTCACGGAAGCATCCGGCCACGCACTGCTCCAATCGGCAAGTTGGCCCTGGTCGTCGAGGCTGCGGTACTCGAATCGACCTTCGCGAATGTGATCAAGCAATACCACCGGGGTCGTATCGCCGGAATTGGCGTCTTGCGCATCGTAACCATTGAGCATCGTGTCGGTAAATTCCAATTGCAGACCATCTTTGCCGCGCGCGAGTTCCAGCGTTTGCACATATGGGCCGCCGCGCGAGAGGTAGCCGGGCATCAAGGCCACAAAGCGCATGAACTTCTGATCACCCTCGAACACGGTGGTTTCGCCGGTATTCGGGTCGCGCGAAATGGCCAGCGGCAGGATATGTTCGATCTGACGACGCAGAAATTGCTGCGCGGTGCGCACGCTGTCGGTGCGATCGATCGATGCCTCGCCTGCACGCATCGCCTTCACCGCGGAATGGATCCCGGCATAGGCCCCGGCAATCAGCAAAGCCAGAAGCAGGATCGCCATCAACACTTCGATCAGGGTGAAGCCATGATTGCCATGGCGCACGCGCGCGGCAGGCGCGTGGCGCAACGAGGTACTCATTGTTCCCCTCGCTGATTGAGACCACCCACCCCACCCGGCACGAAATTGGCTCCGAGTACATTGCCCGCATCGGGGGATTGCGCTCGCAATGTGTCGAAGCGCGCATGATGGGTCAGGTATTGGCTGCCCCAACTGACATCAAGCACGATGTCGAACAAATCCATGTTGTTGGCAACCTGGGTCACGACCGGTGCCTGCCCACCGGTGTTGCCGGCGATTGGCGCGGTGGTCTGCTGCACCGGTGGCGGATCAACTTTTGCAATGTGCAGGGTCCAACTGTACTTGTCGTCGAAACGACCACTTTCGTCACCTTCCCGCAGCGGTTCACCAACACCTTGCGTATCCATCAGCGATTGCGCCCAAAGCGCAGCATGCGTGTAGTCGGCTGAGCGCGCCGTGATATGCAGGCTGCCACTTAAAATCTGCAACAAAACGCCGAAGCTGATGGCAAAGATCAGGAACGCAGCAATTATTTCCATGAGCGTAAAGCCGGCGCTCTTTTGGAAATCCGGAATTGTGCGACGCATGCTCGCCGGTCCCCGCCGTATTGCGACCGTCGCAACGCGAGCCGCGCCACGATTGCCTGTTGCGATGCGGGCCGGCAGCGGTATTCCCGACGTTTGCCTGGCCTTGGTTTCGGCTGCGCGAGCAGCGTCACTGTCGGCGGCCTGCGCATTGCCACATTGGCGGAAAAAAATCGGCGAGGGCAAGGACAATTGCTGCATAACCACATTCGCACGGCGCGTTCAGCGCGCGGCAACTTCTGCCCGTTCGACCCTGCCTGTCAGCCAACTGACATTGATCCGCCATTCACGGCTTCCCATGAAAATCGAAACGTGACCGCCCGTGGAAGCTCCGTCTGGAAAGAAGCGGATTCGCCCCGACGTCGCTCCGGTCTGCTCGGTCTCGGCGGTGAGAAGTGTCATGTGCATTTCCTTGGGCAATTTGACCAAGGGTTTGCCCGGCGCCTGATAGGTGTTGTTTTGCATATCCAGATCCAGTGCGGCCTGCTTGCCTTTTGCAATCGCCTGACCGCGCGTGTAGCGCAGCGCAGCGACCAGATCACGACTTGCGGCCCGCACTTTGGCGTTACTCATGCTCTTGGAAAACGACAGCGACACGACACCCATCGCGATGGCAATCAGAACAATGACGGCAGCCAGTTCGATCAGGGTGAAGCCCGAGCTTGCGCGGGCCCGGGAACGGGGAATCGAGAATGGAGAAAGGTCAGGCCACGGACGCGACAACTCACCAGCAACAGTATCTGTCCCGGCTTTCGTGCTTGCTCTGGCTCGTGCTAGTCCCAATTCCGGATTCCCGATTCACGGCGCTGCATCACTGCCAGTTTCCGAAATCCTTGTTCAGGCCTTCACCACCAGCCTGACCATCTTTGCCGTAAAACACGATATCGAAATCGCCGTGCTCGCCCGGCGATTTGTATCCGAACGCATGGCCGAACGGATCCTTGATGGCGGATTCCTTGGCGTAGGGTCCGGTCCAATTGCTCGCCCCGCTCGGGCGAGTCACCAAATCGTTCAACGACTGTGGAGGCGACCCGTTGTCGATGGCATACGTTTCCACGTCGCCGGCCAAGGTATGAACCGCGAGTTTTCCGGTATTGTATTTTCCCTGATTGAAACGCTGAAACGCGTAATTGCCGACCACGCCCATGATTATGCCGATAAGCGCAATAACCATGACCATTTCTATCAGCGTAAATCCGCGGACTCGCGCGAATTGCGCGGGAATGGAATGGTGATTGCGGAAATTTTGCAGTGTGGAATTATGCATTGTTGAAATCGCCCTATTATTGAAGTGATCCGCTGATGCTCATGATCGGCAACAGTATCGCCATCATGATGAAACCGACTGCACCCGTCATTACCAGCGTCAAAACAGGCACCATTGCCGCGAGCAGACGATCCACGGTGTTCTTGGCCTCGGTGTCGAAGGTGTCTGCGACCTTCAGCAACATGTCATCGAGCATTCCGGACTCTTCACCCACCGCAATCATCTGGATCGCAAGCCTGGGAAAGCGCTTGCTGCGCCCGAGTGCCAACGCCAAACCGCCACCGGTTTTCACGTCTTCTGCGGCATTGTCCACCGCTTCGGTCAATGCGCTGTTGCCCAGAACATTGCGCACGATTCCGAGTGCCGTCAACAAGGGAACGCCGTTCTTGAGCAAAGTTCCCAATGTGCGGGCCAGACGTGCGGTCTCGAGTTTGCCGATCAGTGCACCGAACACGCGCGCCTTCAACATGCGTGCGTCAAAGGCAAGCCGGAATTCCGGCTCTGCCAGTTTGCGTCGGAACATCACGAAAATGAAGAATATCGCGATAGCCATTGCCCACCACCAACTGCGCAATGTGTCACCGATGAATAGCACCACTTGCGTCAGCAACGGCAATTCCACACCCATATCCTTGAACATGGGAGCAAATTGGGGAACCACGAATATCAGCAGCACAAACAAAGCCGCAAATACCATCACTACCAGTATGGCCGGATAAATCATGGCGTTGATGACATTTTCTTTCAACGCCTTGGAGCGCTGAAGATAGTCGGCCAGGCGTGCCAGCGTGGTATCCAGCGATCCACCAATCTCGCCGGCGCGCACCATGTTCACGTACAGGCGCGAAAACACTCCGTGTTCGGCTTCCAGGCCATCCGACAACGGCGCACCGCCACGTACGTGATCGCGAATGCGTTCAACGATACGTCGGGCTTTTTCGCTTTCGGGCAGTTCCAGCAAAATCTGCAACGCGCGATCCAGTGGCTGCCCGGCTCCGAGCAATGTCGACAACTGCTGGGTAAACTGCAACACAGCCGTCGCATTCATCGCTGTGCGCTTGAACATGCCACCCAGCGCGCTGGCGCCGCCGCCGTCGCCAGCCTCACGCACGTCCAGCGGAATATTGCCCGCATCCTGAATCTTGGCAATCACCTCATCATTGGAGGCAACGTCCATCTGGCCTTCGAGAATTTCGCCGGAAGGAGTGACAGACTTGTAGAGATATAAAGCCATTGTCTTGGGATGAGGGCTGAGGGCTAAAGGCTGGGATTGCAGGGGCTGGGATTGTAAGGGCTGAGGGCTGAGGGCAGAAAACCCCGGCTCGTCATTCCTGCGCAAGCAGGAATCCAGTTCCATCTTGTCTTCTTGGGGCCGAGATTGTTACGGCTGCGGGCTCGAGTTGAGGTTGACGTTTAGGTTTAGGTTTAGGTTTAGGTCCAGGATTGAGTTGATCGCTCAGGTGAAGGTAAAACGCTGACGATTGCGGCTTATCGGCTCTCCGGCTTATCGGCATTCCGGCTTTTCAGCCATCAGCCCCATGCCCCATGCCCCATGCCGCATGACTTGCATCTTCAACTCTCCTGCGTCACGCGCAGCACTTCCTCAATGGTCGTAACACCATCGAGCGACTTGACCAGGCCGTCTTCGTACATCGTGCGCATGCCTTCGTCGCGTGCGAGTTGTTCGATCTTGCCCATGTCGGCGCGTTGCATCACCAGACGGCGCAACGGCTCGGTCATGACCAGAAACTCCATGATCGTGGTGCGTCCGTGATAACCCGTCGTGGTCAGGGCCGACGGCATGGGCTTGTACAATTCCACTTTGCCTTGCGGACGATAGCGGCGCAAATCGAACTCCTTGACCACTTCCGGCAGTGCTTCGTAGCGCTGCGCATGCTCCAGATCAAGGCGGCGTACCAGACGCTGGGCAAGGATACCGTTGACGGTGGACGTCAGCAGGTAGTCTTCCACACCCATGTCGAGCATGCGCGTGATGCCGCCGGCAGCATTGTTGGTGTGCAAAGTCGACAACACCAAGTGTCCGGTCAACGCCGATTGAATTGCGATCTTGGCAGTTTCCAGATCGCGCATTTCACCGATCATGATGATGTCGGGGTCCTGACGCACGATCGAGCGCAGCGCATGACTGAAATCCAGCCCGATCGATGGTTTGGCCTGGATCTGGTTGATACCCTCGATCTGGTATTCCACCGGGTCTTCGACCGTGATGATCTTCACATCCGGCGTGTTGAGCTGCGACAGCGCCGTGTAGAGCGTGGTGGTTTTGCCCGATCCGGTCGGGCCGGTGACGAGCAGGATGCCATGCGGCAATTCCAGCACCTTGATGAACTGCGGCAGGAACTCGTCGGTAAAGCCCAGCTTGTGAAAATCGAACACGATCGATTCGCGATCCAGGATTCGCATGACCACCGACTCGCCGAAACTGGTCGGCACGGTGGAAACACGCAAATCCAGTTCCTTGCCCTGCACGCGCAGCATGATGCGGCCATCTTGCGGCAAGCGACGTTCGGCGATGTTCAATTTCGCCATGATCTTGACGCGTGAAATCACGGCTGCGGTGGAAGCCGCTGGCGGCGATTCGACTTCGGCCAAAACACCATCGATGCGATAGCGCACTTTCAACCGATTCTCGAACGGCTCGATGTGGATATCCGAGGCGCGCTGCTCTACCGCACGTTGAATGACCAGATTGACCAGCCGAATGACGGGGGCTTCCGAAGCAAGGTCGCGCAGATGTTCGATGTCATCTTCGCTGCGCGACGCCTCGTCGGAGAGATTCTCGACGATGGTACCCATTGCCGACCGGCCCTGGCCGTAATAGCGTTCGATCAAGTCATCGATTTCAGAAGGAAAGCCGACTTTGACGTTGACGTGCTTTCCGGTTGCCAGCGCCACGGCGTGGAGCGGATAAATATCGGCTGGATCGGCCATCAACAAGCCGACCATCGTGTCGGTTTCTTCAACCGGCACGATGTGATGTTGCTTGAGAAATCGCACCGACAATTGCACATTCGGCGGTGGCGATTCCGGACAATCCTTGGCCGCGACCAGCGGTATCTTCAATACCTCCGACAGCGCGTCACCCATTTCGCGTTCCGACACCAGGCCCAGCCGAGTGAGCAAGGGCACCATGTGGCCCTCGCCATTCTCTTCGAGCAAGCGCCGTGCGCGCGCCAGATCCGCCTCTTTCAAGCGCCCACGCGCGACCAGATACTCGCAAATGCGCTCATCGAGCACCTCACGCGATTCGGGTAGTGCCGGCAACAATGCAAGCGCCGGATTTTCAGCGTTTATCAGCGCCGACATCGTTCAATCTCCCCCAGAATGTGGCAATTCGACAGCATCCGGCGTCATCGGTTCCACGCGTTCACGATTTATCAAAGTCTCGATGAACGAGCGATTGAAAACGATCCACAACACGGCGGGAACCAACGTCGGCAAAATCAAATAACCGAATTGATACGCCAACGCAATCAGATCCAGCGACAGTCCGGCCCGGTGCGCAGCCTCCAAACCTGCCGGACCGGCATCCAGACACACGCTTTTCAGGCTTTGCGCAACAACGCCAAACGTCTGCGCCAGCCAGATGATGACGGCGCCACCGGCAATTTGCGCAAATCGTTGCCAGCGCGTCAGCGGCGTCGCCAGCACCAGCCCGGCAAACAGCGGCAGCGCGTAGCCGTAAATCATCGGGTTGACCACCGGCTCCAGAAATCCGAATCGCGCCGGCATGCCGGGTGCCGACGCATTGACCAGCACTGCGCTGGTCAACTGCATCAAATAGCCCGGATGCCCGAGGATGCGGCCATGCGCATCAAGCAAATCCGCACCCTGGCTGACCGCGCTGAACAAATCCGGCCACGCATTGAGCAACACCAGTTTGGCCATCTGAATGACTGGCCACGAAAACGCCGAGGCAAACCAGAACCACACGAAAAATGCCAACGGCAACCACAACAGCGCGCCGAGCATGAAACGCTTGAGCGGGCTCAACCGCATCAGCCCAACCACACTCGCGCATTGCGGAACATGCGCATCCACGGTGAATCCTCACCCCATTCGCGTGGGGCCCACGACATTTGCGCACTGCGGAAGACCCGCTCCGGGTGCGGCATCAACGCCGCCACGCGTCCATCTGCGGCACTCACGCCGGTGATTGCCTTGGTCGATCCGTTTGGATTGAGTGGGAAATCCCGTGCCAGCTTGCCCTTGTCGTCGACAAAGCGCAGACACGCGCCAACGCGTCGCGTATCCCAGGATTTGGCGAATTCAGCGCGTCCTTCTCCATGCGCCACCACTACCGGAATGCGCGAGCCCGCCATGCCGGAAAAAAAGATCGACGCCGATTCGAGCACTTCGACCGTAACCAGACGCGCCTCGTATTGTTCGGACGTGTTGCGTTCAAATGTTGGCCAGCGCTGCGCACCGGGAATGATTTGCTTCAGGCCACTGAGCATCTGACAGCCGTTGCACACACCGAGTGCGAATTTTCCCGAATCCTGGAAAAAAGCCGCGAACTGGTCGCGCAAATGCGCATTGAACAGGATCGACGTCGCCCAGCCCCGTCCAGCGCCGAGCACGTCGCCGTAGGAGAACCCGCCGCAAGCGGCAAAGCCGTGAAACGCATCCAGATCCACCCGACCGCTTTGCAGGTCACTCATGTGCACATCGTGTGCATCAAATCCGGCGCAGGTAAATGCCGCGGCCATTTCAATTTGCCCATTGACGCCCTGCTCGCGCAGGATTGCCACCTTCGGACGTGCGCCGGTCGCAATGAATGGCGCGGCCACATCTTCGGCAGGATCGAATTCGAGCTCGGGTTTGATGCCCCCGTCATCCACATCGCAACGCCATTCGAGTTCAGCCTTGGCACATTGCGGATTGTCGCGACGGGCTTGCATCGCGTGGCTGGTTTCCGACCAGGCAGCCATCAATTCCTGCCACGGCCAGCGCGCAATGGACTCGTTGTTCAACCACAACTTCACCCGCATGCGCGTGCGCGGGTTACCCACGAAATGCGCGCTATCATCGAGCTCATGTTCGGCCAGCAGCGCGCGAAACGCATCCCGATGTGTTGCGCGAATCTGGACGACCGCACCCAACTCTTCGGAAAACAATGCCGACAGCGTGTTTTCCGCCCAGCCGGTCAATTCGACGTCGATTCCGCAATGGCCGGCGAATGCCATTTCAATCAGGCTGACGATGACGCCGCCGTCGGACCGATCATGGTATGCCAGCAATAGATCCCGCGCGTTTGCTGTCTGGATGGCGGAAAAAAAGCGCTTGAGTCGGCCCGCATCGTCCACATCCGCAGGCAACCCACCCGTGCGGTTCCACGCTTGCGCGAGCGCCGAACCACCGAGGCGATTCTTGCCGCCGCCCAAGTCGATCAACCACAGCTCGGTGTCACCACAATCCATTTGCAATTGCGGGGTCAGCGTCCTGCGTGTGTCGCCAACGCGCGCAAATGCCGTGACGATCAGCGACAAAGGCGACACCGTCTTTTGCTGGCTGCCGCCTTGTTGCCAGACCGTCCGCATGGACAACGAATCCTTGCCTACCGGAATGGATATATCCAATTGTGGACAAAATTCCATTGCGACCGCACGCACCGCGTCGTACAGCAATACGTCCTGGCCAGGAAAGCCCGTCGCTGCCATCCAGTTCGCCGACAGGCGAATTTCGCCGGTATTGGCAATCGCGGCAGCGGCGATATTGGTGATCGCCTCTGCCACGGCCATGCGTGCCGACGCCACGGCCGACAGGCGAGCCACCGGAATGCGCTCGCCGACGGCCATGGCCTCACCGGCATAGCCGTCGAAATCCGCCAGCGTCACGGCGCAATCGGCAACCGGTACCTGCCACGGCCCTACCATGGGATCGCGCGCGCACAAGCCGCCCACGCTGCGATCGCCGATATTGACGAGAAACGCCTTGCTCGCCACTGCGGGCAGGCGCAAGACCCGATCAATTGCCTTCTCCAGCACGATGCCATCCAGATCCGGCACCAAATCCAGACGCTGCGATTTGCGCTGCGTATCGCGCCGCATCTGCGGCGCATTGCCGAACAGCACCGCCATGGGCAGATCGATGGGTAGGTGCCGGGTATCCGGAACGGGGAATCGGGAATCGGCAAGCAAGAGCATTTGTTCGGCGGTAACTGTGCCAACAACGGCAAACGGGCAGCGTTCGCGGGCGCAAATGGCGCCGAACGCGTCGACATCTGCCATGCGCAGGCCGATCACGTAGCGTTCCTGTGCTTCGTTGCACCAGATCTGCATGGGTGAGAGTCGTGGATCGGCACTGGGAATTTTGCGCAATTCGATCATTCCGCCGACGTCGCCATCGTGCAGAATTTCCGGTATCGCGTTGGACAAGCCGCCGGCTCCGACATCGTGAATGCTGACGATGGGATTGGCTGCACCCTGCGCGCAGCAGTGGTCGATGACTTGCTGGCAGCGCCGCTGCATTTCGGCATTGCCGCGCTGCACCGAGGCGAAATCGCGATCCACCGAACTTTCGCCACCGGCAACGGAGGAAGCCGCGCCGCCGCCCAGACCAATCAACATGGCCGGGCCGCCCAACACGATCACGGCGTCGCCGGCTTGCAATTTGTTTTTTTGCACGTGTCCCGGACGAATGCTGGCCAAACCTCCGGCAAGCATGATCGGCTTGTCAAAACCCATGCGCAGATTTGCATCGCCGGTTTCGGCCTCGAAGGTTCGAAAAAACCCACCCAGACACGGACGCCCGAATTCGTTGTTGAATGAAGCCGCGCCAATCGGACCATCGCGCATGATCTCGAAAGCGCTGGCCATGCGGGGCGGCAGCGGACGCGGCTTTTCCCAGGCTTGCGGCAAGCCGGGGATGCGCAAATACGAGGTGACGAATCCGGTCAATCCGGCTTTCGGCTTGCCGCCACGACCACACGCCCCTTCATCGCGGATCTCGCCACCTGCACCCGTGGCGGCACCGGGGAATGGCGCGATGGCTGTCGGATGATTATGCGTTTCGACCTTGATCGCATAATCAATGGATTCTTCCACAATGCCATATTTTCCACTTTGTGCATCGGCAAAAAAACGCTTGCCTGGACTACCCTGAATTACCGCGGCATTGTCGCTGTAGGCCGACAATGTATGTTCGGGTGACTGCGCATGCGTGTGTTTGATCATGCCGAACAGGGTCTGTTCCTGGGCCTGCCCGTCAATGTTCCATTGCGCGTTGAATACCTTGTGTCGGCAATGCTCGGAATTGGCCTGGGCAAACATCATCAACTCGGCGTCGCCGGGATTGCGCCCGAGCTGCGCGAAACTGCGCGCCAGGAATTCGATTTCGTCGGCCGACAAGGCAAGACCCAGACGACGATTGGCAACACCCAGCGCGGCAATGGCGTCATCACCCAGTTCAATACGTTGCATCGGTGCCGGTTCGCCGGCCGCGAACAAGGCGTCGGCTTGCTGCAACTGCGTCAATACCGATTGCGTCATCGGATCGTGCAGCACGCGGATCAATTTTTCCCAGTCGGAACTGTCCGCTGCCGGCGCAGATTCAAGAATCAGTGCAGTCGCATGCTCGACCCGCGATACGGCGAAACCGCGGCCGCGAAGGATGTCGGTGGCTTTGGAAGACCACGGCGAGATCGTTCCCAGGCGCGGTGCCACCCACAACGTGGCCGGCTTTGGCGCACCCGCAACGGCGCGCAGCACCTCGCACAATCGCGCCTCGTCGATGACCACGCCCGAAGTTTCGGCAACAACGCAATAGACGTTCCACGCATGCGTGACGCAAGCGCCTGGAATGGCCGCATCCAGCTCCTGGTTGAGCCGTTCCAGACGAAACGCGGAGAGGGCTGGGAGCCCATCGAGAACAATCATGGCAAGGCGCGTTCGAGAACAACGCACATTTTAGCCGATGTGGGCAAAGCGCGCGACGCTGCGGATGGAGAAACGGGGAAACGCCGGGACTAGACGCGAAACCACCCAACGCGTCATTTCAGCTTGCGCGACGCTCCGTCTGTCGAGCGCCGCTGGAATAACGTGCTTTTGCCTTCCCGAATACCGAATCCCGAATCCCGGCGCTTCGACTCAACGCCCGGCGAGCTTGTCCGCGTTGCTCTTCGACGCCGCAGCCAAGCGATCCAGTTCGGCCATCAACATTTGTGGCGATTGGGCCTTGGTCAGGTTCACCGACGTGCCGTCTTCGGCAAGTACGGTCGGTGTAGCGGAAATGCCCAGACTCACGCCCAGCGCCTTGGTTTGCGCAACCGGATTGTTGCATGTGGCATTGCCGGGATCTTTGCCGTCCATT
>DASSXQ010000231.1:0-4993 GCA_035703725.1 Rudaea sp. | reverse complement strand
TACGTTGCGCCGTGCCTTTGCCATAGTGCGTGGTCATGCCGCCAAAGGGACGCTGGTAAATCTTGCCCTCGTCGGTGAGGCTGAACGGCACGCCGTAATGTTACAGTTCGATGAAGGCCTTGGGTGCGTTCTTGCACATGTACTCGATCGCGTCCTGATCGCCCAGCCAATCGCCGCCTTTGACCGTGTCATAAAAATGAAAGCGCCAGTTGTCCTCGCCCATGTTGCCCAAGGCTGCAGCTATACCGCCTTGTGCGGCAACCGTATGTGATCGCGTGGGAAAAACCTTGGTGATGCAAGCCGTGTTCAAGCCCATTTCAGCCATGCCGAAGGTGGCGCGCAATCCCGCACCACCAGCGCCAACCACGACGACATCGTATTTGTGTTCTTCGATTTTGTACGCTTGCATAGTCATGCTTGTCCCGACTGGTTGCTGAAAACGCCCTTCCCGTACATTTTCAGTCGATCCGCGCAGGCAAAGTGTGCGATGCCTCCGTGCATCGCGATTGCGCGGTGTTGATCAAGACTGGCCCAATGCGATGCGCGCCACGGCGAGCACGCAGGCAAACCCAGCCAATATACAGGTGAAGCGCACCAGAACCTGCGCGGTGAGCGCCAGCCAATGTGTATGCACGTAATCCTCAATCACCACCTGTATTCCCAGTTGCGCATGCCAGAACGCGGCGACGACGAAAAGAATCATCACGAAGGCATTGAACGGCTGCTGCAGCAGCGCATGTGCTTGCGCAAAATCCGCGTGCACCAAGGTCAAGGCCAGCCATACGGCCCAGATGACCAGCGGAATCAGCGCAATCGCGGTCACGCGCTGGACCATGAAATGATGGGTTCCGGACTTCGCGCTACCCAACCCGCGCGCAATCTTGAGCGGCGTGCGCAAGTCGTTGTCGTGTGGTTTGGCACTCATGCCGCACCTCCACGCATGAATACGCAGGCCCAGATCAATGCGGTCAGCAGCAGCGAACCGAACACGGACAGCCAGCTATTGCGCACGAATTGATTGATCGCGTAGCCCATGACGGCATCCTGCAGCAGATGGCGAATACCGTTGAGGAGGTGAAACGCCAGCGACCATGTCCACCCGAGCAATAAAATATTCCCTATCCATGATGCGCAGAAGTCCCGCACGACTGCGTATGACTGCGGTCCGGTCGCAAGTGAAATCAAAAGCGCCGCCAGCAGCAGAGTACCGACCGCGAGCGCGACGCCGGTAATGCGGTGCAGGATCGACGTAACCATCTGTATCTGCCAGCGGTAAACCTGCAAGTGCGGTGAAAGCGGGCGCGCCGATGTGCTCATAAGCATTTCCCTGATCGTTTGAACGCCAGAATCAAAAATCGATGCAGCGACCGTTTTTCTCCCAGTCGCCATACCGGGTAGGCTCCAGACCGCCACGCCCACCCGTCTCGGCAGGCAGCGAAGGAATCACAACCGTCACCGGGTGTTCCCTGTTTGCTTGCTCACCCGAATTTTCGACAGGATTTTCTTGTTCTTGCATTGCTACCCCTGCGCTCATCCTACGACCACGTCGCGCAACTGACAACTGCGCGAAGTAATCAACAATGTTGTCGACTTGCATTCAATGCATCCGTACGGAGCATTCACAAGGCATCAAGCCGCCCTGCTATATTTGCGCCCAGCAAGTATAGCGCCGTTGATGCAAGCTTGAGCCCATGATTATCGCATTGCCCTCTTTGCAAATGATCGCACTGCGTGGACCGGACGCAATCGCCTTTGCGCACGCCCAATTTTCCAGCGACGTGCGCGCGCAAGCCAACGGCCACTGGCAATTCAGTGCATGGCTGTCTCCACAGGGACGCGTGCGCGCGTTTTTTCATCTATTGCGCGACGACGATGAACACTTGCGTCTGCTGCTTCGCGGCGCGCACGCGCGCGACATGGCAACTGCGCTGCAGCGTTTCGTTTTTCGCAGCAAGGTCGAGATACTCGTGCTCGACGAGATTGGCGTTTTCGGCTGCACCGACGCGCAAGTCGTTGCCGAATTCTGCGGCGACGTGGCCGCCGATTCAATCATCACGGGTGGTCCGCCGTGCACAAACCTGTCGATTTCCGCTGACCCGTCGCGGTGGTTGATGATGTTTGACGATGCCTCGGCACAATCTGCCCCGACGAGCCATGACGCGGATCGAAATCCGTGGATTCTCGCCGATATCCGTGCCGGGCTGATCGAACTGGCGCAGGCGTTGGAGGACCAATTCCTGCCGCATTGGCTGGGCCTGACCCGACTCGGCGCGGTCAGCGTGACGAAGGGATGTTATCCGGGCCAGGAAATCATGGCGCGACTGCATTTCAAGGGCGGCAACAAACGCAGTCTCTATCTGGTCGAATTCCAGGGTGACCACGCGCCGATGCCTGGTACACAAATCGTTTGCAGCAGGCAGCCGCAGGAAACGGCAGGCGCGATCATCATCGCCGCCACGACGTCCGCAAAACAGACCATCGCCCTGGCCACGCTGAGCGATGATCTTCACGCCATGCCATTGCAAATCATCGGTCAGGATATGAGCGCAACCGGCGCGCGCACCCGATTCGACTGAGCGATCGAGTCAGCGGATTTTGCGCAGTGCGTATCGCGTTTGCGGGCAATTCGTGGTAAGACAAAGCGGCAATCGAAGGGGGTTGAATCATGCCGTATGCCACCACCCGCGGACCGAGGATGACCGGTCTTGTTCTAGCAGCAATTTGCGTGTTTGCCGCCGGATCATGCAACCAGGCAATTGCGGCCGAATATACCTTTCGTGTCGAGCCGGCGTTCCCTCCCGACCGGCTGCAAGAAATCTACGCGCCATTGATGAAATATCTGGACAACGCAACTGGCCAACATTTCAATCTGGTCGCCGCACGAACTTACCGCTACTACTGGCGCGACATCACCGGCGGCAGCAAAACCGATTTTGCTTTCGACGAAGCCCACCTGACCGATTACCGCATTCAGCACCAGCATTTCGTGCCATTGGTACGGACCGCCGAACAAACCGGTTACACCTTGGTGGCGAATATCGATATCGGCAACAAGGGCCTGCGCGCGTTGGTCGGACACACCATTGTGACGATGTCGGCGCCAAGTCTTGGCTACAGCATGTTGTTGGAGTTCTATCCGAATCCGGTGCTGGAACCCAATATCAAGACGACCGCCACTTCATGGCGCGATGCCGTCGATCGGGTTTTCGCGGGCGAAGCCGATGCCGCCATGATTCCGAATTCGCTCAAGGATCAGTATCCGAATCTGACGCCGGTCAAGTCCACGCGGGAATTTGCGGGCCAATGCATCACCGCATCACCGGATGTGCCGGCCGACGTGCGCGACAAGGTGACCCAGGCATTGCTGGATTTGTCCAGCGATACTGGCGCGTCGCAAGTATTGCTGGATCTTGGCATCAGCAAATTCGTTCCGGCGACCGCCAAGGAATACGCCGGCGACGAACAAATTCTCAAGAACGAACTCGGATACAAATGAGATTTGGCTGCGCTCCGTCAAATCCGCAACAATCTACACATATATACGTTTGCCATTTTCGCTTTTGAGGAAACCTGCAATTCCGCGCAAATGGCATTTTCTCCACAATATCGGGCATTGTGCTTTCATTCAGGAAACTGCCACATTTAGAGTGACAACTCGGCCGAATATGCGATAATTCGCACCCGGCGCCACCGACACACGGTGGCTCACGGCAATATTTCACGCCGCAGCAATCGTACTGCATGGCGGGAAACCGAATCCGGCACCGGCTCCACACCGGTGCTTACGCTGCGGCCCACGGGACGTGCGCCCCAGCGGGGATCGAAATGATCCCATTACTCAATAGCGGTATCGGAAAACTTTCCGAACCGAGACATTTATTGCGGCGCAATAGCGCCGCTTGTTGCAAACCGGGGCTGGCGCGCGATTACGCTGCGACGACCTTGTGGGCGCAACGCGAATTCCAAAATGTACGAGGTTGCCAAATGAAATTGGCCTGGATTCTCTGGTTTGCATCGATGTTCCACAACCCGATTGCAGACCGCACGTGTCTGGCAACGACCATTTATCTGGAGGCGCGCGGCGAGCCGCTGATCGGACAATTGGCTGTTGCCGAAGTTGCCTTGCGTCGTCGCGACAATGGAGGTTGGGGCAACTCCTTGTGTTCCGTTCTCAGCGCACGTCATCAATTTGCCTTGACCACTACCAGCAAGAACTTCGTCATCAAGGACGTGGATTCTTGGCGGCGTGACTGGCTCATCGCCGGGATGGCGATGCTGGCGTGGCACTTGCCGGCAGACTGGCGCCCGTCGGTCGTGCCACACGCAGACCATTTCTTTGCCTCGGATACGCCTGCTCCGACTTGGGCAATTGGACCGCCGCTCGCCGTCATCGGCGACCACAGCTTTTATCGCGTCAACTGATTGCTTGCCGTTGCTTGCCGTTGCTTGCCGAATTTGGCAAACGACTCGAATTCGTGTATTCGAACCGTGGGTCGCAACAGCAGGTTGTGTGCCGACAACCTGCCGTTGCGCGAAGGCTTCAACTTCAGCGGCGCAATAGTTCCAGATGGTCGCCGCGCAAGATGACGCGATCACCAGGATGCAGACCGCGATTGTCGCGTTGAGTGACACGCGCCCAACGGCCATCATCCAACTCCACCCGGAATTGCCACACATACCCCTCTCGCAAGCGCTGGTTGTCGCGCTCGACCGAGTCCCCAATTGCCGCTCCGCCCACCGCGCCAATCGCTGTAGCCGCTGCGCGGCCGCTGCCATGGCCTATCGAGTTGCCAATGACGCCGCCGATAATCGCGCCCAACAACGCGCCACCGCCACTGCTGCCCCGACGCAATTCAACCTGATAAACATCGCGAATGGTGCCACACTGGTGACAGAGGCCGCGGCCGTAGCCGGTATCACTGCTTTCGTGATAAACCACGCGTGAACGCGGTGCCGGTTCAACACAGGCATTGAGTGAAAGCAAGGCGATAAT
>DASSXQ010000102.1:0-4355 GCA_035703725.1 Rudaea sp. | reverse complement strand
GCCACCACCCTTCGACTCCGGCGCTGCGCGCCTACGCTCAGGGCGAACGGATTCCAGGACGCGCACAGGCGAAGGACACAAGACGAATGGTTGTTGGACGAGCGCAATCCAAGCGCATCACGCAAAACACCGTTCGCGATCAAGAATCCGTTCGCGTTGAGCGTAGCTCGCAAAGCGAGCGGAGTCGAAACGTGATCCGACCCATCGGCTCCGGCGCTTCGAGCACAAGCCGGTCTTGAGCGCAGTCGATGCGCTCGGACGAACGGTTGCGCGGCAGTGCCATTCCAACCCGCACCGCTCGCTTGCGTGCCGTTGCTTGCTTACAATCGATGCCGTCGTGTTTGGGGGAGATTTGTCTTGCTGATCATGCCGCTGAACCGGCGAATGACGTTGGCGAATGCGCCGGTGGTAACGCTGATACTGGTTTTGCTCAACTGCTTCGTGTACTTCTTTTTGCAGTCCGGCGATGATCGGGTGCTGCGCAATGCGCTGGATTTTTACCAGCAGTCGCAACTTGGACGTATCGAATTTCCGGCCTATGCCGCCTGGCTGCGCGATCATCCTGAAGATCGCGACGATCAGCAGCGCCTGAAAGCAATGCAAGTGGTTCCGGCGGAGACGAAAGTCGCGATGATTGAATCGGACAAGGAATTTCTCGCAGCGTTGCATGCGGATCGCGTGGTTGAGCCGACCGATGCCGACTACGCCGACTGGCATTCCAGCCGCGCCGAGTTCGAGCGCATCCGCGATACCGCCTTTACGGCAAGTCACGCGTTGCGATTCTCGCATGTGGAGCCGGGCCGAATGTTGTGGGCGATGTTCATGCACGGCGGTCTGGAACATCTGATTGGCAACATGATTTTCTTGCTGGTACTGGGCTTGCTGGTGGAAGGCGCGCTCGGACCGTGGTGGTACCTGGGCTTGTATCTTCTCGGTGGGTTTGGTGCTTCGTTTGCGACGGTCGCGTGGCATTGGGGCGATGAGGGCTTGGCGCTTGGCGCGTCGGGTGCGATTGCCGCGTTGATGGGCGCGTATTGCGTGATCTGGGGTCTGCGCCGCGTGCGCGTGTTCTATTGGTTTTTCATCGTGTTCGATTACGTGCGCGTTCCGGCACTGGTATTGCTGCCGTTATGGTTTGGTTGGCAGGTATTGAATTTGTGGCTCAGTGGCGGCGCGCATGTTGGTTTCGACGCGCACGCCGGAGGCATTTTGTGTGGTGCCGGATTGGCGCTCGTGCTGCGCCGGTGCGGCTGCGTGGATGATGAGTTTGTCGAAGAAGACGAGCGCCAGGAAATGCACGAGGCCAATGCATCCGGCTACGCACAGGCGCTTGAGCATATCGGTAAACTGGAAATTCCGCAGGCGCGCGTGCTGCTCGAGCGCATCGATGCCGATGAACCGGGACAATTGCGCATTCTCGTCGCGCTTTATCGCTGCGCGCGCTACGGCGGCACGACAACGCAACTGGATGCTGCGGCGACGCGCGTGTTGGGTTTTCCGGCCAAATCGGAAGCGGATATCCGTGAACTCAAGAACGTTTACGACGATTATTTGCGAAGCTGTGATGGCACGCCTCGACTCGCTTCGAGTGTGTTGTTGCGTCTGATCAATCCGTGGTTGCGCATTGGCGCAGATGCCGCCGCGCAGGATTTGCTTTACGCAATCGGCAAAAACGAGCCGAATCTGCCCGCTTTGGCGGCCGCATGGTTTGCGTTTTCAATGCGAGCACCCGAAGCGTCAGCGCAACGGCGCGAACGGCTGGAGTATCTCGCGCACCATTTCGCCCACAGCGAATTTGCGCCAAAAGCACGGTTTCTGTTGCAACAAGGTTGAGCGACGTGATCGCAATGCGCGTGGGCACGCTGCGCTTGGCCCGCCCTGCCTGACTGTCCGCAGTTGCGTGGGACCAGTAGCAGAAATGTCTGTCGGCTGTCTTTTCGCTTCCCCTGCGCAGCCGAGGAAGCGGTCCGGCAGGACCGAAGGGGCGCACCTTCTCTCGGCGTCAGAGCAAAATCCCGAGCTGCCCCCTTCCGCCCTTCGGGCACCTTCCCCCGCTTGCGGGGGAAGGAAAATCGAAATGATCCCCGCTTGCGGGGGAAGGAAAATTGAAATGATCCCCGCTTGCGAGGGAAGGGAAATGGATATGGTCCCCGCTTGCGGGGGAAGGAAAATTGAAATGGTCCCCGCTTGCGGAGGAAGGAAAATGGATATGGCGCTTGTGCAGGGAAATGGGCGGTTGGAAAGCCCGAATCATTCAGCGTTTGCCTGAATCGAGAATGCTTGTGTCAAGCGCTCGTTGCAGGCTTTTTTGCTGCGGCCATCATGGTGTCGATCATCTTCATGCGCGCAGTGATTTCCGGCATCAGCGGATCGTCGGGAAAGTTCACCTTGAGGTATTGCAGCAACGCTCGCGCTTTTTCATCCTGATTCATGCGCTCGTGCATCACTGTCGCCACGAGCAGATAGTTTTTCGGGATGTCCTTGCTTTTGGGGAAGCGTTTGTGGAAGCCCGAGAGCAATCGCAATGCGATTTGCGCTTGCCCGCTTTTTGCCGCGAGTTGCGCGAGTTGCGTGATTTGTTGCGCATCGGTTGGCGCAAACGTCGGGTCCACCAGTTGGCAGTCGCGCAGCAGCTCCAACGCGAGACGATCCTTTTCCTGCGCCAACAAGATGTTGAGATACTCGTGGCCGTGGCGCAGCAGTTCCTCGTTGTCATTGGTCAGGCGCAGCAGCTTTCGGTATTGCGCGTGCACGGCTGGCGTGCCGCCGCGTGCGCGCAAATGGCCGCGCAGCAGCGCCGTGGCGTTTTCGGGTTTGCCGTCGCGCAGGTATGCGCCAACTTCGTCGAGCAAGTCCTGATCCGGATCGGGTTTGGTCAACGGTCGCAGCAATTGCGGCGCTTGGGGTTCGAAGCCCACCTCGTCGTGATACTGGTACAGCAAATAGCCCATCAGATGAAACGTGACCACGAGCGCGTAGTTGGAAATGATGCCAACGACGATTATCGCGAGAAACAGCGGCAACACCTTGGCCATCAGCGCCGACGCGTAGCTCTGGCTCATTGAAACGACGAGACACAAGCCGACGACGGCCAGATACGGCCAGCCGATACGACTGATGATCGACAACCATTTCGCCGGATTCAATGCGCTGGCAAGACTTTCATCCATGGCCAGCGTCATCGTTGCGCCGGGCAGGCATACGCCCAGGATCAGCATCAGGATCGTGACGGCTTTTTTCCCGAACACGATGCCGCCCGCCACGATCAGGAGAACGAAGATCACCATCAGCCCAATCTGCTTCCAGCCGAGACTGCTATCCGTGGATTGCGCAATTTCCGGCGGCTGCATGTGTCCGTTGGCTGTGGCACGCAGGCATTCAAATGCGTAGCGGTACATTGCCACGGTGACAAGCAGGTACAGATACAGTCCGAACGGAAGGAAAATGACCAGATTGCCGATCGCGAGCATGACGATGGTAACCATCGCGCTCATGTGCGAGGGGTATCGCGTGATTTCGCGCAAACGATTCCAGAACGGAATGATTGGCGTGGACTCGGCTGCGGGCAGTGCGGGCATGCGAATGACCTTTGTGGGAAACAAATGCGCGCTGCCAGCAACACGCAAATGCACCGTACCCCGCATTGCATATCCGACCCCCGTGCGCGGAGCATTTTATTACACGGCACGGGTCCGATGCAGCCGCCACGCACGTTTCCTGATTCGGAATTGCCGAGCACCAGCTCCAATCAGGCGGACCATCGATTACGCGACGATCAACTAGCGTTTCGGTTGCGTCGCCATTTGCCGATCGGAAATCATGGCGAGAATCGCGTCGGCGACAGCTTGTGGCTGATCGATCTGGATGTCGTGCGAGGTGTTTTTCACGAACACACGTTTACCGCCGGTGGATGTGGCCGCGATGTGCGCCTGGGTTGATTCGCGCGCGGCTTCAAGCAATTTGCGAACGGCAGGTGGCGCGTCGGCGTAGGTATTGTCCGCGGTCAAGACGACCAGCGGCATGGAACCATGGTTTTCGTTGGCGGAGACAGGTTGTGCGAACACGATCTGGTTGTTTTGCAATTCCGACAACAACGTGTGCCAGTAAGCCGGCTTCATCTTGTAACCGACGACAGCCGCCGTGACCTTGGCATCGGCAAAGGGTACGACCGGTGATATGCAACGCTTCAAGTTGTCGGGTGGCGCGGCAAGCAAGCCTTGTTCCGCGCCTTTTGCGCATTGACGGATAAACGCAAAGCGCTGCTTGCTCGATTCGACGTCGTCTTTTGCCCACGCTGGAGCAAATGCTGCGACGTTTTGTTCGGGCGGATCAATCAGCACCAGCCCAGCAACGTC
>DASSXQ010000088.1:0-6859 GCA_035703725.1 Rudaea sp. | reverse complement strand
ATGCGCCGGCGTATTTGCCACCCGTGGAACCAGATCGGAAACCATTGCCATACGGGTAATCGCCGCGCACCTCTGCGATAATGCGCGGCCCAGCAACGGATCCCAATTGCGCATGCCGGCGTTCGGTCTCGTCCTCCATTTCATTCACCGCGAAATCCGTAGCCGCTATCTGGGCAGTTTCAGCGGTGGCTTGTGGGCACTGTTTCAGCCGCTGATCCAGCTTGCCGTATACGGTTTTGTTTTTACCTACGTGTTCAAGGCGCGCGCCCCCGGTGGGCCGGAAGGTCCGGGTTACGTCGCGTTTCTGGTGATGGCTCTGTGGCCGTGGAACGCTTTCTCCGAAGCTCTGACCCATGCAAACACGTCAATCGAAACCAATGCCGGGCTGATCCGCAAGGTTGCAATGCCACGCGAGGTATTGGTCATCGCTGCCGTGGCGGCCTGTTTTCTGTTGCAAGGGCTGGGATTCATCGCGATTGCGATTTCACTGCGATTGTTCGGGGTTCCCGTCGACTTGGCGATGTTGCCTTTGGCTCTGCTGGGCTTCGTGCAGCTCTCGATACTTGCGCTGGGATTCGGATTCTTCCTGGCTGCGGTACAGGTTTTCATTCGCGATCTTTCGGCCGCGCTCCCTCAATTGCTGATGCTGTGGATGTTCGCGTCGCCAATTTTCTACCCGCGTGGAATCTTGCCGCCACGTTTCGACCATTTGCTGGCATTCAATCCCATCACCCATTATGTCGAATTTTTCCGCGCCGTCTTGCTCCACTCCGGAACCATCAGTTGGGTCACGCAAGGTCTGTCGCTGTTGGCGTCACTGATCGTGCTGGCCATCGGCTATGCGACATTTCGACGACTGGGACCGCACTTCGAGGACTTTCTGTGAATACGGAACTTCTCGTCGAGGCGCGCGGCCTGGGAAAATCCTATCCGGCCGTTTTTCGCTCGCGTGATCGCATGCGCGCGCTTTACCATTTGCTTGTTGGTCGCGAAAGCACCGATGGCATTCCGGTACTTCGCGACGTGAATTTGCAAGTGGCGCCAGGTCAGTCGTTGGGGCTGATTGGTGAAAACGGTGCCGGCAAGTCGACTTTGCTCAAGTTGCTGACGGGCGTGTTGACGCCGACCACCGGTCGCGTCATCGTCAATGGTCGCATTGGCGCGTTGCTTGAGCTTGGGGCAGGGTTCCATATCGAATATTCCGGACGCGACAATATCGCCATGTCGGCTGCACTGTACGGCCTCAGTGCGGAGGAAACCCGCGCGAAGTTGCCGGAAATCATCGAATTCGCGGAGATCGGCCGCTACATTGACGAACCGGTAAAGCACTATTCTTCAGGAATGGTGGTACGCCTCGGATTCTCGATCATTGCGGCGCTGAAGCCCGACCTGCTCATCACCGACGAAGTGCTTGCGGTTGGCGATGAATCGTTCCAGAAAAAATGCGTGCGCTGGATCGAGGAATATCTTCAAGGCGGTGGTACGCTGATTCTGGTTTCGCACAGCATGTATCACGTGCAGAAACTGTGCCGACAGGCGTGCTGGCTCAAGCAGGGCACGGTAGAGGCCAGTGGCGATGTCTACGACGTCACGCAAGCTTATCTGGCGTATCAGGAAAGAAAATCCGGCCGCGAAAAGCCCGTCAGTCAGCGTACCGACATGGCCAGTCAAAATCTGGAATTCCATGCGCTGGACCTTGCGCTCAATGACGACGTGAGCGAGATGTCAATCGTCATCAATCCCGGCGACACATTGCGCGCACGCATTCGCATCCGCTCACGCGACGGGCGTGTACCTGTCGTCGTGTTCGGGATCGTACGTGGCGATGGCACGCCTGTTTACGGAGTGAGCAGCGAGATGGATCGCGTGTTGGCGCAGTGTGAAGACAAAAATACGTTTTTCGCCGAAATCGTGTTTGACGGTTTGCCGTTGCTGCCCGGAAGTTATATGGTCAAGGCGCATCCGCTTGATCCGGAAGGCGTGCGCTTGTTCGATACACTCGAACGCGCCATCACCGTGCGCGGCGCATCGCGTGAGTTCGGCATGGTGCGCTTGCGTCACCATTGGGTCGATTCGACCAACTCTCCCGACGAATCTGCGCGCTTCAAGTCATGACTGAAAGCCTGCCGCAACTGGACTTTACCGGCGAACGATTTACGCCGGAATGCGTGCGCGAAATCTGGTACGAGCACTGGCATCGCTATGCTTTCGCGCGAAGTTTTGCGGCGGGGAAACGCGTGCTCGATGCTGCCTGTGGCGAAGGCTATGGCAGCGCGCTGTTGGCCAATGTTGCAACAAGTGTGCTTGGCGTTGACATTGCGCAGACCGCCATCGAGCATGCGCGCAAGCGCTATGCCACGCAATCGAATTTGACCTTCGTGCGTGGGGATTGCACCGAACTCGAAGTGAAACCCGGCTGCATTGATCTGGTTGTCTCTTTTGAAACGCTGGAGCATGTTGCGGCACAGGAAGCGTTGATCAATGGATTCGCTCGTGCGCTGTCCGATGATGGAATCCTCATTGTCTCGTCACCGGACAAGCGTACCTACAGCGACGCCAACGGTTTCCGCAACGAGTTTCACGTGCGCGAACTGTACCGGGACGAATTGCTCGCGTTGCTTGGTGCGCATTTTCCGCATGTACGCTTGTTTGGGCAGAAACTGTTGTTCCAGTCTGCCATCTGGAGTCTGGACGGGCCACCTCGGCATGCAATCGCACAAACCCTGGATGCCGACGCGCTGATCCCGGCTTCCGGTTTGCAATACGACCCGCTGTATTTCATTGCGCTTTGTTCACGCCAGCCACTACCTTCGGACGTTCCCGAACTGGCATTGTTCGGCGACCGCGAAGAATCCGTCTATCGGCATTACAATGACGAAGTGCGCAAGAACATGCGCGCAGGAACGCGGATCGCCGAATTGGAAGCTGAACTCGCCGCATTGCGCACGCAGCCAGTGGGTGCAAGCGTGGATACGGCGACTTCAAAGCTGCCCACCGAAATGCCCCGCTCGTGGTGGCGGCGTTTGCTGGGTCGATAGGCAACGGCACGCATTCAATTAACATCCATTTCAACCCCGCTTCAGGATTCATGATGCAGGAAATGCTCAATTATCAGGTTTCGTATGGCACCCCGATTCCGGCCCCGCGCCAGGATCCGAACGCGCCGCTGTTTGCTTCCGAAGACGGTCGGGTGGCGTCGTTGTCGAGTCAGGAATGCATCTTTCAGGTCAAGCGCAGCGGCGAAACGCACGTGATGACGTTTCAGGTGTTGCAGGCGATGGATCAGTGCCGCGAGTTCCGCAATCTGGACGAACACGCTGCACGCATTGAATCCACGATCGCCGGTTTGGCAGACAAGCGCGCCGACATTCGTCGTGTGCTCGACGGGCTGGTCAAGCGCGGTTTGCTCGTGTCGGATCGAAACTTCATCGAACGCTTTACTCAGGCGCCGGCACTTGCCCAACCGGATGTGCGCGCCGTGTTCATCCGTGCGTGCGACCGGCCGCAGCAACTGGAAAGCCTGCTGGCTGGTTTGGGCGCGTACGAACGCGAATTCCGCGCCGGGCGTCGCTACGTTGTGCTCGATGATTCTTCCTTGCCGACGCACATGAACGAACAGCGCGATTTGCTGCGGGAGTTTGCGCGTACGACGGGGTGCAAGGTCACCTATATCGGTCAAGCCGAGAGTGCAAAGATTCTCGACAAGCTGGTGCGCGCGCAACCACAGGCAAGGATGGCACTCGAGCGCGCGCTGATTCGCAGCGCAGGTGCAAACCGTTTTGGCGGCGGGCGCAGCTGGAATATGGCCTTGTTGCTATCGGCTGGCGCGCGTTTGGCCTTGCTTGACGACGATTTGCGCTTGCCACTGCATCGCCCGGATTTTGCGCGTGATGGCCTGGATCCGAACCCCAACTCGCAGGCATTGGCACGTTTTCCGGAGAATATGGAAAATGCGCTGGCTTGGGGCGATGTAGTTTCGCAGGATCCATTTGATCTGCACCTGCAAGGTTGCGGACAGATGCTCGGAGCGCTGTCGCACGACACTTACCCACTGGATCGCCTGGCCCTGCGTGGCTTGAATCTGGGACGTTTGGCCGAATTCAACGCCGACTCGCGCATCCTTGCCACGCAGACGGGAACCCGTGGCAGTTCGCGCACGGAGACCGGGCTGTGGCTGTATCAGCTTGATGCTGAAAGCCGCGGTGAATTCTGGCATGACCGCAATACTTATCAGGCCAATGTTGAAGCGCAGCATTTGTGTCATGCGGTCGCTCAGGCGCGCGTTTCGGCCATGTCCAACTTCACGCCGTTCACGCTGGACAATAGCCGCCTTCTTCCGTGCACGAATCCGCAAGGGCGCGGCGAGGACGGGCTGGCTGGCGCCATGATGCGCTATTGCCATCCGCACAGTGTGATGCTCGAACTGCCAGAGACAATTGGCCACGTGCAGGAGGTCGCGCGCAAGCGTTCGGACAAGACGCTTGCGGCCTATGAGCCGCGGGTCAATCACTTCATTCGCGATTACGTGCAACAACAGTTCGGCGCGTTTCATGCCGCCGACACTGCGCAACGCATGCACTCGATGGCCAATGTACTTCGTGACCTTGCTGCCGCCAGCGTGAATGACCGCATTTCGCATCTGCATGAGTATCTGAGCTATATCCGTGCCGACATCATTGATCGATTGCAACACCAGATCGAAGCTGCGCCGGATGCGCCGGTGTACTGGCAAGCCGATGCACGCGCCATCGTGCAGAGCAATGCGCGCGCCTTGCTTGCAAATGGAGCTCCACGTCTGGGCGACTGGGCTCAGGATATCGACGCTGCCGGCTGTGCCGCCGCACTGGCAACCGAGCTCAATGAATTTGCCGATCTTTGCGGACACTGGCCGGCCGTGTGGCAACACGCAGCCGAGCAAGGCGAGAACCTGCTGTCGGCGGTTTGAATGGAGGCCGCCGATGCGGGAAGGAGCCAGGCAGGATGAGTTGGGCACCTGGTGCCGTAACGCATCACAAGACCTGCATCGATGGGTATCGCTGCGCTCAACCCATCCTGCGAGATGGCAAGGGAGGTGGGAGGTAGGGTAGGACATGAGAATGCGAATTCTTTTGTCATTCCGGCGGGCGCTGGAATGACGCGCCGTTGATTTCACGATTCCAGTTGTCTACGTCCCCCTCCCGCTCCTCCAGCCCACAGCCCTCAGCCAAAACAACAAATCCACCATGTCTAGCGGGCTAACCAGCATCATCATCGTCGCAGCCGACAGCGGCGGCGAGTTGGGTCGTTGCGTTGAAAGCGTGTTGGCGGTGAACGGCAAGATCCAAGTCGTTGTGAGCGATAACGCGTCAAGCGATGGATCGATTTCTGCCTTGGCTGCGCGTTGGTCGAATGATCCGCGTTTGCACATTGTCCACAACGGGGCAAACCTCGGGTTCGGTGCGGGTTGTAATCGGGGTGCAGCGGTGGCAGCGGGGAATGGGTTGGTATTTCTCAATCCGGATTGCCGGGTCGAGTCCGACACCATTGCAAGACTGCGCAGCATTGCCGATGGTGATTCACGCATTGGTTTGATCGGTGCGCGTGTGCTTGGCATGGATGGAAAACCGGAAACGGCCAGTCGACGTCGCGATCCACTGTTGCGTCGTGCCTTGGCGAGCATGGTTGGTTTGGCCCGTTGGCAATCGCGCTGGAAAGTGTTGTCGGGAGTGGATTTGCCGGTGGACGGTTCAACTGTCGCCATCGAAAATGTGGATGCCGTCTCCGGTGCGGCCATGTACGTGCCACGAGCTGTTTTCGACGAGCTTGGCGGCTTCGACGAAGGCTATTTTTTGCATTGCGAAGATCTGGATCTGTGTCGCCGCATACGCGATGCGGGATTTCGCGTCGTGTGTGCAAATGATGTCGTTGTGCAGCACGCAAAGGGGACATCTTCTCGTTCGCGGCCGCTTTTTGTCGCGCGCCACAAACATCGGGGTATGTGGCGCTGGTTCACGAAATTTGATCCCGCAGCACGCAACCCGCTGCTGCGTGCATTGGTGTGGCTGGGAATTTGGGCACATTTTTTCGTGCTTGCGCCACGTTACCTGTGGCAGGCGGGCAAAGCGATGCGTCAGCGGTAGCGGTTGATTTGCTCGCGTAGCGTCTGTGCACATGTACGCGCAGCATCTGCGAAATTCGCGCCATCCGAGGCATACAGCACCGCGCGCGACGCGCTGATTATCAAGCCCGTACCGTGCGAATTCTTGCCGTTGCGTACGGCAGCCGCAACATCGCCGCCCTGCGCGCCGATGCCGGGAATCAACAATGGCATGTCGTCGCCGACAATCCGGCGTACATCGGCAAGCTCTTGCGGATAAGTAGCCCCAACCACCAACGCGCAATTGCCGTAGCCGTTCCATTCGCGGGCAATGCGTGCGGCAACGTGTTGATAGAGTTTGCGACCAACACCATCGGAACCGACAATTTCCAGTTCCTGGATATCGGCAGCGCCAGGATTGGAGGTGTGGCACAGAATCACGGCGCCTTTTTCGGCACGATCCAGAAACGGTTGCACGGCGTCGCGGCCAAGATACGGATTGAGCGTGACGGCATCGGCTCGATAGCGATCGAACGCCTCGGCTGCGTAATGTTGCGCCGTACTTCCGATGTCGCCGCGTTTTGCATCCAGAATCACCGGAATGCCGGGATGATTGGCATGGATATGGGCTATCAATCGTTCCAGTGTCGCTTCGGCGCGACGCGCGGCAAAGTGCGCAAACTGTGGCTTGAAGCAACACACCAGATCGGCACAAGCATCAACGATGGCGCGACAGAACGTGAAGATCGCATCCGGATCGTCATGCAGCAGCTTTGGAAATCG
>DASSXQ010000104.1:0-2673 GCA_035703725.1 Rudaea sp. | reverse complement strand
CTGGTGCTGCGTGGCGTATCCGGAAATTACTTCGGCAAAATCGTGCCGGTTCAAGGGCAACTGACGATCGGCAGCGGCAATGACTGTGGTCTCGTGCTCGACGAAACCAGAATGCACCAACGCCATGCGTCGGTTGAAGTGGTTGGCGAATCCATTTACTTGCGTGACCTGGGCTCGGTTGATGGCACCACGGTCAATGGTGTGAATGTCCGCGACGCCGTGTTGTATCCCGATGACCAAATCGGCTTCGAACACAACCGGTTTGTCCTGGAAGCGCCGGGCTTGCCACAGCGCGGCGACGCAATCGCAGTTGACGAAACCGCGGAACCGATTGCCGGCATCACCCAAAGCATGCGCGCCGTGCCGCGGCCCACGCCCAGCGCGGAACCGGCGCCGGAGCCCGCCGCGCAACGCAACGACATCTGGTGGCTGATTGGAGTCGCCGCGTTGATCGGCATCGGTCTGGGGATTTTGTTTTTCGCCAGGTAACCGTATCACGCCCCACAATTGCAGCCCGAAGGTTTCTGCCACCCACGTTCCTGGTCGGTTGAATCAGCCGTCGTTCGACAAGCCCGCTCGCGATTGTTGCGGACCTGGTCGCTCGGCACGACGCAGCATTTTCGGCAGCGCTGCCAATTGAGGCAATCGCCACAGCATCAAAACCAGAAAGATTGCCAGATAAATTGACGGTTCGCGCTTGTCTGCCTTGACCAGCCACATGAAATGCACGACGCCGAGAAACGCAGCGGGATAGACCAGTCGATGCAATGGCTGCCAGCGTCGGCCGAGACGACGCATCATTGCCTTGGTTGAAGTCAAGGCCAGTGGAATCAGCAAGACCCATGCGCCAAAGCCGACGGTGATGTAGGGGCGCTTGACGATCTCGCCGAGCAATTGCGACCAGAACCCGCCAAGGTCGATCACCAGATAAATGCCCAGGTGCACGCTGATGTAGAAAAACGCAAACAGGCCAAGCATGCGTCGATAGCGCGTTGCCTTGTTCCAGCCACTGATTTTTCGCAGTGGCGTAATCGCCAGTGTCGCCAGCAGCAGACGCAGTGACCAATCGCCCGTGCGATGCTCCAGTTGAGCCACGGGATCAGTGCCCAGCGTGTTGTGCACGACATCCCAGCCCAGATGCGCAAGTGGCAAAAGGCAGAGAAAAAACACCAGCGGCTTTGATACCGCAACGGCATCGCGGAATAGGGGCGATTTGCCGAACTGCATCAGAAATACTTGCGTAAATCCATGCCCGCATACAGGCTTGCGACTTGTTCGGCGTAGCCGTTGAATGGCTGGGTAGCGATTCGATTGCCGAACAGATTGAAGCCTTCGCCGGCAATTCGGCGTTCGGTTTTCTGACTCCAGCGCGGATGGTCCACGGCCGGGTTCACGTTCGAAAAGAAGCCGTACTCGTCGGCGCCGGCCTGATTCCATGTCGTCATTGGTTGATTCTCCACAAACTCGATTTTCACGATCGACTTGATTCCCTTGAAGCCGTATTTCCACGGCACGACCAGGCGCAGCGGCGCGCCGTTCTGATTCGGCAAAACGCGTCCGTACATGCCCACAACCATCAGGGTCAATGGATGCATGGCCTCGTCGATGCGCAGACCTTCGCGATATGGCCAATCCAGTACGTTGCCGCGCAGTCCGGGCATTTCAGCGGGACGATTCACGGTGGTAAAGGCAACGTACTTGGCTTGCGCCGTGGGCTGGAATCGTTTGAGCAAATCAGCCAAGGGAAATCCGACCCAGGGAATCACCATTGACCACGCTTCCACGCAACGCATGCGATAGATTCGCTCCTCCAACGGATGCGGTTTGAGAATGTCCTCGAGCGTGAAGTGTCCGGTTTTTTGCGCGTGGCCGGCAATTTCGACGCTCCAGGGCGCAGGATGAAAGCTTCCGGAGTTTGCCGCCGGATCGCCCTTGCCCGTGCCGAATTCATAGAAATTGTTGTAGTGCGTTGCGTCGTGGTAGCGGGTTTGCGCTGCGCCACCGGCATCATCGCGACGCTGCGCAATGCTCAATGCCGTGCCCGGAATCGATTCGTCCGTGGCTGATGCCGAGACCGGAGCTGCACTGTGTCCCTGACAACCGGTAGTCAGCCCGACCGCGCCAAGTCCCAACAGCTTCAATACATCGCGACGCCGACGGTACAGCGATTCCGGAATGATGGACGAGGCAGGGGGGGTATTCTTGATTCGCATTTGCATGATGGTTTCCCGTGCCGTGATGGCAGTGAACAGGTGCGTTGTCGATGAACGCCGCATGGGCCAATGGGTAGACCGGGACGGCAAGCAGATTCTTCCGGATTTGCGCCGTGCAATATCAGGTCCGCAGCGAAAGTTTGTTCCCGGTTTTGACGTCGCCTGGGCCTTGCAAGGCTATACTGCAATATAACGAGTCAATTGCCGGTGAAGAACGAGGGAAATGAACCTCGCCAGCATTTTTCGCTTTTCCTCAAGCCTCGTTGCCGTTCTCGACGCCAGCGATGGGCGGGTCGTGGATGTCAATCCGGAAATGGTTCGCGTCTTCGGCATGCCGCGCGATCAAATGCTCGGCCGCCAGTCCATCGAGCTGGGGTTCTGGGTTAATCTGGAAACACGAGCGGAAATCTGGGCGCAGTTGCGCAGCGACAAACGCGTGAGCAGCAAACGCGTGGTATTT
>DASSXQ010000087.1:0-4075 GCA_035703725.1 Rudaea sp. | reverse complement strand
TGTCGACTTTGCCACGTTATTCTCCCGCCGGATCTGATGATTGGTTCACGTACGACATCCTATGCCATGCGCCGGCAACTGTCCCGAACACCATGAAGCCCGATCCACCGATGAATCGTGGGAGAGCGGGTAAATCGAGGTGAGTCGGCGCTGCAACCGCTGCCGAAATGCCGCGCAAGAACGTAAACTGGGACTATCCCAGCGATGCCAACGGAATAATGACCCAATTTGCCTCAACGGACGTGCGTGAACGTGCCGCCCAATTGCGCCGGCTGATCGACGACGCCAACTACCGCTATCACGTACTCGACGAACCGGAAATTCCGGATGCCGAGTACGACCGGTTGATGCGCGAACTCGAAGCGCTGGAAGCCGCGCACCCGGAACTGGCTACGCCGGATTCGCCGACACAGCGCGTGGGTGCGCCGCCATCGGGTGCGTTTGCGAAAATCCGGCATGAGATACCGATGCTTTCGTTGGCCAACGCGTTCACCGATCCGGAACCGCCGCCCGGCGTCGATCCCGATCACGAAACGCGCGATTTCGTCCGCGGCATCGAAAAGCGACTGAAGATATCGGGCCCGATGTTTTCCGTCGAACCAAAATTCGACGGGCTGGCCATCAGCCTGCGCTACGAAAACGGCAACTTCGTGCGTGGCGCCACGCGTGGCGACGGCGAAACCGGCGAAGACGTGAGCGCGAATCTGCGCACGATAAAAAGCATTCCACTGCGCCTGCGCGGCAATGACGTGCCGCACCTGCTCGAGGTGCGCGGCGAGGTGTACATGCCGCGCGCGGCATTCGAGAAATACAATGAAGCCGCACGCAACTCCGAAGGCAGGATCAAGCCGCTGGTCAACCCGCGCAACGGGGCAGCCGGATCATTGCGTCAACTGGATTCGCGCATGACCGCGCAGCGTCCTCTGGCGTTTTTCGCCTATTCCGTCGGCGTCGTTGAGGGCGCGACGTTGCCGCCAACGCACTCGCAGACGTTGCAGAAATTCCGCGAGTGGGGCTTGCCGGTAAGCCATCTCGTCGATACCGCGGTTGGCGCGGAGGGATGTCTTGCCTACTTCCACAAGATTGGCGCGCAACGCGACGCCTTGCCATTCGATATCGACGGTGTCGTTTACAAGGTGGACGATCTGGCCGATCAGAAACAACTCGGTTTCGTCGGCCGCACGCCGCGTTGGGCGATTGCGCACAAGTTTCCGGCGCAAGAACAACACACTGTCGTGGAGGCGATTGACATCAACATCGGTCGGACCGGTGCGGCCACGCCAACGGTGCGCCTCACGCCGGTGTTCGTCGGTGGCGTAACCGTGACCAATGCCACGCTGCACAACGCCGACCAGGTTGCGCGACTCGACGTGCGCGTCGGTGACACCGTGGTTGTGCGTCGCGCCGGTGACGTGATCCCCGAAGTTGCCAAGGTCATCCTCGATCGGCGCCCTGCGCATGCGCAGCCGTGGCAGATGCCGACGCATTGTCCCGTATGCAATTCGGAAATTGTGCGCGAAGAAGGCGAAGCGGTTGCCCGTTGCACGGGTGGACTGACGTGCGCGGCGCAAAGGGTGCAGGCGATCTTCCATTTTGCGTCGCGTCGCGCAATGGATATTGATGGCTTGGGCGAACGCTACATCGAAGATTTGAGCGAGTTGGGCTACGTTGCCTCGGTAGCGGATTTGTATAAATTGTCGCTGGACGATCTGCTTGAAATGAAGAGCCGTGCGGACACGCGCGACGGCACCACGCCGGAAACGGTCAAGTCCGGAAAGGTGGCAACGAAATGGGCGGAAAATCTGATTGCGGCGATCGAGGCGAGTCGACGCACCACGCTCGCGCGCTTCTTGTACTCGCTCGGAATTGCGCATGTCGGAGAAAGTACGGCCAAGGCGCTTGCGCTTTGGTTTGGCGACGTCGCGTTGATTCGTCGGATGCCCTGGCCGATTCTCAAATCCGTACCGGACATCGGTACCGAAGTCGCACACGGAATCGATCATTTTTTTGCCCAGCCCGGAAACCAAAACGTCATCGATGAGCTGTTTGCGCGCGGCGTCGTGATCGGCGACACACATCCGCCAACCGCGAAGCTTCGCGGTGCCCTGACGTTGGCGGCTGTACTGTCCAATATGGAAATTCCCGGTGTAACGCCGATGCGCGCCGAGCAAATCGCCACGGGCCTGCGCTCGCTCGGTGAACTGGCTGACAAGAAGGTCAATGACTTGATCGACGCAGGCTTGCCGGAAGAAGTGGCCAACCGCAGCAAAGTGTTTTTCGATACGCCGCAAGGGTCGGTGTTGTTGCAAAGCTGTACTGACGCGATTCACAACGTACTCGGTCGAATCGAGGGCAACGACGCCCAACCCACGTGCGTACTGGATGGAAAGACCGTGGTCCTTACCGGATCCCTGTCGTCAATGAGTCGCGATGAAGCCAGGGAAAAACTCGAAGCCCTGGGTGCGAAAGTCGCGGGCAGCGTGTCAAAAAACACGAGTTTCGTCATCGCCGGCAGTGACGCCGGTTCCAAGCTCGCCAAGGCTTCGCAACTTGGTGTGGAAATATGGGACGAAGCGCGCTTGCTTGAATTTTTGCGTGAGCAGGGATAAGAGCGTCAGATGAACGACGGCAATCGTGTCGTTGGGCGGGAACTGCTCGGGCTGATGCAGCGCAAGCTTTGCCCCCTCACCCAACCTCTCCCCAAAGCCGTGCTTGGGACAGAGGGCTTTTTTCTGCTTTTTTTTCACCGATTCGTTGGGTGAGGAGGTAGCTCTTGGAACCCAGGAAGGCATCGAGGCGTGCGCAGACCGATGCGGTGAAGGCACCAGCGCGGCTTGGAGGAGCGGGTGGGGTGGAGGGGCGGCCCGCAAAAAATGCGAATACCGGCAGTGACTGGCGCGGCATGATTGAAACACGCGCACGCTTGTACGCGCTGATTCGCGAGTTCTTCGCCAGGCGTGACGTGCTTGAAGTTGAGACGCCGATTCTGTCGTCGGCGGCGAACACGGATCCGAACATGCGGAATTTCATGACGACGTTTTCCGGTCACGTCGATGCTGGTTCGCCGCAGCGCTGGTTGCGCACGTCCTCCGAATTTGCACAGAAGCGTTTGCTGGCCGCGGGGTTTGGCGACAACTACGAGTTGGGTCGCGTGTTTCGCGACGGTGAGGCGGGGCGGCGACACAATCCCGAGTTCACCATGCTGGAGTGGTATCGAGTCGGCTGGGATCATCGGCGATTGATTGACGAAGTGGTGGAATTGATACGTGCGGCAATGGCGCTTTCGGGAAAAGTGTGCGAAGTACACAAATCCAGTTATCGCGATTTGTTTGGCGCGACGATCCGGATCGATCCATTTGTTGCCAGCGATGCGCAACTGCGCGCTGCACTCGGCGACGTGCACATTGGCGAGCAAGGGCTTGCGCGCGACGATTGGCTGGATCTGTTGCTTACCCATCGAATCCAACCGGATTTTCCGGTTGATCGCATTACGGCTGTTTTCGACTACCCGGCGACGCAATGTGCGCTGGCGCGAATCCGCGACGATGATACGCCGGTGGCCGAGCGCTTCGAGCTGTATCTGGGCACGCACGAACTGGCCAATGGCTATCACGAGCTGACGGATGCGCACGAGCAGCGTGCGCGCTTCATGCGCGACAATGCGCGACGCAATGAACGCGGCCTGGCGACGCTACCCATGGATGAAAATCTGCTTGCGGCGCTGCAACGGGGCCTTCCCGATTGCGCCGGTGTGGCGCTGGGTATCGAGCGATTGTTGATGGCGATCAGCGGCACCGATTCAATCGGCGACGTGCTGGCGTTCCCGTTTTCCGAAGCGTGAGTTCTTGCCGCAACGATGCGGGAGCGCGGCGGCCGTCAAAGGTTTTCGTTCGGCGACGGCAATGATCGTGCCGGCTCTCATGCCAACCCCTCTCCCGGCGGGAGAGGGGCTTCACGCGATGGTTAGTAGATTGCCAATGCGCGTTGCAAGCGTTCGATCACGGCCATGTTGGCTTGATCGACCAGGCGCAGATCGTGCAACTCGTAAGGTGAGTGCAGTCCCGTCGCGCTGAGC
>DASSXQ010000006.1:0-5322 GCA_035703725.1 Rudaea sp. | reverse complement strand
CGCATCCGGATCGTCATGCAGCAGCTTTGGAAATCTCGCGGGTTCGGGATCAAGTCCCACGCACAACAGCGATTCGTTGCGATCCCAGGCAAGCTGCAATTGATTGACGAAATTCATGGGCGTCCCACGCAAGTCATGTCAGGCTCCGCGCGCAGTGCGAATCTTTTCGAGATTCTGATGCAGCAGCGGATGTTGCGGCAAACGGCGCAGGGCGCGCGTGATCAGCGCTTCGGCGCGCGCGGCATTGCCACTATACAGATTGGCCATTGCACACAGATTGAGCACGTTCGCATCGTTGCCGCGCCGGGTCAATGCGCGTTCAAGAAATTCGAGAGCCGGAGGAAAATCTCTTGCATCCAGATAGAATTTGCCCGCCATCGTCAATGCGTCGGCGTTGCGCAGCCAACGGTTCAGCGTTGACTGCCATTTTACGCGGATGCGCGCGACGCTTTCCATGCGCAGACGCGGATTGTCGTTGGCGCCAAATCCGCAGCCGGAATCGCCGACCTGCGCATTCCAGATGCTGACAATGGCGTCCACAAACAGGAATTGCGTGCGTTGCGCGCAAGCGATCTGGAAATCGTGATCTTCATGCACCAGAAATTCGGGATCGAAGCGGACGCCTTCGTCGATCAGACTGCGCTCGAACACCATCGCGCAAAGTGTTGCGCGGCTATGGAAATACAATTGCACATGATGACCCGGTTGACCGACGCGAGCCGTCGGTTTGCCGTTCTTGTCGTTGGCGCGTGTCGTGGCATAAATGACGCGTTCCTTGCCGGGACGTGGTGCGGACAGCAATGTGGTCAAATGCTCGGGCAACAATTCGTCGTCATCGTCGAGAAAATTCAGCCATTGCCCGCGCGCTGCTTCGATGCAGGCGTTGGCTGCCTGCGGGCGCAACAGCGGTGCACCGTCATCGGCAAATACCAAACGTACCGGCCGGCCCAATATCGTATCCGGCAATGGCCGGTGTGAACGTCCGCACGCGGCCACCACGGCGATTTCGACATTGCCCCACGTCTGACGAGCGGCCGAACGCAGCGCGCGCTGCAGACAAGGTCGATCCATGCTGCGAATCAACACGGAAACCAGTGGCACCGAAGGATCATTGATGATCGGGGTGTCGGATTCGGCTTTTTTTCGCAGGCGGTCGATCAACCACATGGGAAATCCGCGTATTGCAGTTGGCGTCTATCGTACTGGTTTGTGGCGTTGAATCGGTTGGAGAGCCGGGTGCCGGGAATCGAGGGCGGATGGCGAAGAACCTGGTTCGTCATTCCGGCTCGACCAGTCCTTCGACTGTCGGGAGCCGCTGGAATAAAGCGCCTTTGATCTTCCCTGATTCCCGATTCCGGCTCGCCAATCCCGCCCGCTTTCCGGCTCAAAGCCTCACACCAACTTCCGATACTTGATCCGGTGCGGCTTGGCGGCCTCTTCGCCCAGGCGACGCTTCTTGTCTTCTTCGTATTCGCGATAGTTGCCGGCGAAGAATTCAACGTGCGAGTCGCCTTCGAACGCGAGGATGTGGGTGGCGATGCGATCAAGAAACCAACGGTCATGCGAGATAACCAGAGCGCAGCCGGGGAACTCAAGCATGGCGTCTTCCAGAGCGCGCATGGTTTCCACATCCAGATCGTTGGAGGGTTCGTCGAGCAGCAAGACGTTGCCGCCGGACATCAGTGTCTTGGCCAGATGCAGACGTCCGCGTTCGCCGCCGGACAATTGTCCAACCAGTTTTTGTTGATCCGTGCCCTTGAAGTTGAAGCGGCCGAGGTAGGCGCGCGATTGCAATTCGTATCGTCCGATGGTGATGATGTCGGCACCTCCGGAGATTTCCTGCCAAACATTGTTCTTGCCGTCGAGCGCATCACGGGATTGGTCCACGTAAGCAAGGTTGACCGATGGCCCGATCATGACTTCTCCGGAATCGGGCGTTTCCTTGCCGATGATCATCTTGAACAAGGTCGATTTGCCCGCGCCATTTGGACCGATGATGCCGACAATGGCGCCCGGCGGAACCTTGAAACTCAAATCGTCGATCAGCATGCGATCGCCGAAGGACTTGGACACATTCTTGAATTCGATGACTTGATCGCCGAGTCGTTCGCCTGGCGGGATGTAGATTTCGTTGGTTTCGTTGCGCTGCTGGTATTCGACCGAGTTCAATTCCTCGAATCGGCTCAAGCGCGCCTTGCCTTTGGATTGGCGTCCCTTGGCGTTTTGCCGCACCCATTCCAGTTCGCGCTGAATTGCCTTCTGGCGGGCTTTTTCCGTCGATGCTTCCTGCTTGAGACGGTCGTCCTTCTGTTCCAGCCACGACGAATAATTGCCCTTCCACGGGATCCCGCGGCCGCGATCAAGTTCCAGAATCCATTCCGCTGCATTGTCCAGGAAGTAGCGATCATGCGTGACAGCCACGACCGTGCCGGGGAATTTTTGCAGGAACTGTTCCAGCCATTCCACGGATTCGGCATCGAGATGGTTGGTCGGCTCATCGAGCAGCAGCATGTCCGGTTTGGACAACAACAGGCGGCACAATGCGACGCGGCGCTTTTCGCCGCCCGACAACGTATTGATTTTTACATCCCACGGTGGCAGGCGCAGCGCGTCGGCGGCAACTTCGAGGGTGCGGTCCAGCGCATGTCCGTCGTTCGCGGCGATCAGTGCTTCAAGTCGTTGCTGTTCAGCGGCAAGCTTGTCGAAATCGGCACCTTCTTCGGCGTAGGCGGCGTAAATCGCATCGAGTTGTGCCTGCGCGTCGGTGATTTCCGATACACCTTCTTCAACACTTTCGCGCACGGTTTTTTCCGGATCCAATTGTGGTTCCTGTGCCAGATAACCAATCTTGATGCCAGGCTGGGGGCGCGCTTCACCGTTGAACTCGGTGTCGACGCCGGCCATGATGCGCAGTACGGTGGATTTGCCCGCACCATTCAGGCCGAGCAGGCCGATTTTGGCGCCCGGAAAGAACGAAAGGGAAATATCCTTGATGATCTGGCGTTTCGGGGGCACGATCTTGCTCACCCCGATCATGGTGTAGATGTATTGCATGGTTTGCTCCGTCGCGGGCGGCGCAACGTCAAAACGCGCGCCGCAAAGAAGCGGAATTATCGCCCATGCAGCGCCATCGCGCCATGTTTGCCAGCAGTTTGTCCTCAGGCATGTGCGTCAATGCGGTACAGGATTTTCTGCCGCAACACTGCATAACCGGCTAAAATGATCGTCTTGCTTGCGGAGATTGTCCATGTTTGTCAAGAACCTGCAAATTGAGGGTTACGATCCCGAACTGGCCACTGCAATCGCGGCCGAAAATCAGCGCCAGGAAGACCATATCGAGCTGATTGCTTCGGAAAATTACGCCAGTCCGCGCGTGCTTGAGGCCCAAGGCTCGGTTTTAACCAACAAATACGCCGAAGGCTATCCGGGCAAGCGTTATTACGGCGGCTGCGAATTCGTCGATGTTGCCGAAAAATTGGCCATCGCGCGGGTCAAGCAACTGTTCGATTGCGACTACGCCAACGTGCAGCCGCATTCCGGATCGCAAGCCAATCAGGCGGTGTACTTCGCTTTGCTTTCGCCGGGCGACAAGATTCTCGGCATGTCGCTGGCGCACGGCGGGCATTTGACTCACGGTGCGAAAGTAAACCTCTCCGGCAAGATTTTCGATGCCGTGCAATATGGTGTGAATGAGCAAGGCTTGATCGATTACGCCGAAGTCGAGCGGCTTGCATTGGAACACAAGCCGAAAATGGTCGTTGCCGGATTTTCGGCCTATTCGCAGGTGATCGACTGGGCGCGGTTCCGCGCAATTGCCGACAAGATCAGTGCGTACCTGTTCGTCGACATGGCGCACGTTGCCGGACTCGTTGCCGCGGGCGTTTACCCGAGTCCGCTGCCGCATGCGCATGTGGTTACTTCGACCACGCACAAAACCTTGCGCGGTCCGCGTGGCGGCATCATTCTGGCAAAAGGCGCGGGCGAGGAAATCGAAAAGAAACTGCAATCGGTCGTATTCCCCGGAATCCAGGGTGGACCATTGATGCACGTCATCGCGGCCAAGGCTGTGGCTTTCAAGGAAGCGCTGGAACCCGCGTTCAAGGCGTACCAGGCGCAGGTGGTGAAAAACGCGCGGGCAATGGCCAAGGTCTTCGTCGAACGCGGCTACAAGATCGTTTCCGGCGGCACCGACAATCACCTCATGCTGGTGGACATGATTGGCCGCGGTGTCACCGGCAAGGATGCCGAAGCCGCGCTCGGCCGCGCACACATCACCGTGAACAAGAACGCGGTACCCAACGACCCGCAGAAGCCATTCGTCACTTCCGGCTTGCGCATCGGCACGCCGGCTGTCACCACGCGTGGTTATCAGGAATCGGACTGCACCGAACTGGCTCAATGGATTTGCGATGTGTTGGATGCGCCCACCGACGAGGATGTGATCGCCGCAGTCCGTGAAAAGGCAACAGCACAGTGCAAGCGGTTTCCGGTGTATGGCTGACTGGCCGGAAATCGAGCATCGCGAATCGATTGACAACCCAAGTTTGACTCGCCCGCCTCTCGATTCCCCATTCCCGGCTCTCTGAATGCACTGCCCCTACTGCCAGCACGAAGATACCCGCGTGATCGATTCGCGCGTGGCCGAAGACGGCAACACGATTCGGCGGCGGCGCGAATGCGAGCGGTGCGGCGAGCGTTTCAATACTTTTGAAACGGTTGAGATCAAACTGCCGGCAATCGTCAAGAGCGACGGGCGGCGCGAAGGGTTCGACGAACGCAAATTGCGCACCGGAGTCGAGCGCGCATTGCAAAAACGTCCAGTGGCAAGCGACGCCATCGATCAGGTCATGAGTGCAATTACCCGGCAATTGCGCTCGATCAGCGAACGTGAAGTGCCATCGCGATTGATTGGCGAATGGGTCATGACCGAATTGAAGCGCATCGATCAAGTTGCTTACGTGCGCTTTGCTTCGGTGTATCGGCGATTCGAGGATGTACAGGCGTTCCGTGAGGAAATCGAACGGCTGGAGCGCGACTTGCCTGAACTCGAAGGGCTGCAACTGCCGCTGCTCAGCGCGGTGGTCGCCGCGCATGACAAGAAGCGCTGATGTCTGCCACGCATTCGCCGTCGCCGCTTGCGGCATCCGGATTTTCCGCGCTGGATCACGCGCACATGGCACATGCACTGCGCCTGGCCGAGCGTGGATTGACGACGACACAACCCAATCCGCGCGTGGGATGCGTACTCGCGCACGGCGACGAGATCGTTGCCGAAGGTTGGCATGCACGCGCCGGAGAAGCCCATGCCGAAGTGTTTGCATT
>DASSXQ010000210.1:0-4232 GCA_035703725.1 Rudaea sp. | reverse complement strand
GATGCAACAACAATCCAATTACGAACAAATTCCGCTCAAGGAATACGCCGAGCGCGCCTACCTGGACTACTCGATGTACGTGGTCCTGGATCGTGCGCTGCCGTTTGTCGGCGACGGGCTCAAACCCGTGCAGCGGCGCATCGTGTATTCGATGAGCGAACTGGGCCTGAACGCCGGAGCCAAGCCGAAGAAATCCGCGCGCACGGTCGGCGATGTCATCGGCAAATTCCATCCGCATGGCGATTCGGCCTGCTATGAAGCAATGGTGTTGATGGCGCAGCCGTTTTCGTATCGTTATCCGCTGATCGACGGTCAGGGCAATTTCGGCTCGCAGGACGACCCGAAATCGTTCGCGGCGATGCGCTATACCGAGTCGCGCCTGACCCCGGTGGCGGATTTGTTGCTTGAAGAACTCGATCAAGGCACGACCGATTGGACGCCGAATTTCGACGGCACCTTGCAGGAACCATCGTGGCTGCCCGCGCGCGTACCGCACGTGTTGCTCAACGGATCAACCGGGATTGCCGTGGGCATGGCCACTGATATCCCGCCGCACAACCTGCGCGAAGTGGCCAGCGCCTGCATCCATTTGCTCGACGAACCCGACGTCAGCATCGCTGCGCTGTGCGAACACGTGCGCGCTCCGGATTTCCCGACTCCGGCGGAGATCATCACCTCACGCAACGACCTGTTGGCCATGTATGCAACCGGAAACGGTTCGGTGCGCTGTCGCGCGGTGTATGTGAAAGAACAAGGCAATATTGTCGTCACCGCGTTGCCGTATCAGGTTTCGCCATCGAAGATTCTCGAGCAGATTGCTGCGCAGATGCGCGCGAAGAAACTGCCGATGCTCGAGGACCTGCGCGACGAATCCGATCACGAAAATGCCGTGCGTCTGGTCTTGATTCCACGCAGCAATCGCATCGATCTGGACGAGATGATGCAGCACCTGTTCGCGACCACGGATCTGGAACGCAGCTACCGCATCAACCTGAACATGATCGGGCTGGACGGTCGCCCGCAGGTGAAGAATCTCAAACAGATTCTGGGTGAGTGGTTGCGCTTCCGTCAGGACACGGTCACGCGTCGGCTGCAACACCGCTTGGCAAAAGTCGAGCGGCGGTTGCATCTGCTTGAAGGCCTGCGCATTGCGTTCCTGAATCTGGATGAAGTCATCCGCATCGTGCGCAGCGAAGACGAGCCGAAACCGGTGCTGATTGCGCGCTTCAGATTGAGCGAGGAACAAGCCGATTACATTCTGGAAACGCGTTTGCGCCAACTCGCACGACTCGAAGAAATGAAGCTCAACGCCGAACGCGACGCGCTGGAAGAAGAGCGCGCAAAGATCAATGTCGTGCTGAATTCCAAAGCGCGACTGAAAACCCTGATCAAGGATGAGCTCAAGGCCGATGCGAAGAAATACGGCGACGAACGGCGCGCGCCCCTGGTTGAACGCGAGTCAGCCCAGGCACTGGATGAAGCCGCACTCGTCGCCAGCGAACCGATCACCGTCGTGCTGTCCGACAAAGGTTGGGTACGCGCGGCCAAAGGCCACGACATTGATGCGCCTTCGCTCAATTACCGCGAGGGTGACAGTTTCCTCAATGCGGCAAAAGGCAAAACCACGCAGCACGCCGCATTCATCGATTCCAACGGACGCAGCTATTCCACCCCAGGGCACACCCTGCCCTCGGCACGCGGCAACGGCGAACCGTTGACCGGGCGCTTCACGCCGTCGCCCGGCTCACGTTTCGATTGCGTGGCCATGGCCGACGCGGCGACGAAGCTGGTGCTGGCCTCGGACTTCGGTTACGGCTTCGTGACCAGATTCGAGGCATTGCTGTCGAACAAGAAAGCCGGCAAGCAGCTCATCAACATGGATGCCACGGCCCACGTGCTCGCCCCTGCATACGTGAGCGACGCGGCACGCGACCGCATCGTCGTGGTCAGCAACGCCGGCCACCTGCTCATGTTCTCCGTTGCCGAATTGCCCGAACTCGACAATGGTGGCAAAGGCAACAAACTGATCGAGATTCCGAAGGCAAAACTAGGCGCCGGCGAACGTGTCGCAGGAGTTGCAGTCGTCAGCGAGAGCAGCGGCGAAGTTACCGTTTATGCCGGCGCACGCAAATTGATCCTGCGCTGGTCGGATCTGGTCGAATACAACGGCAACCGCGCGCAACGCGGCAGCAAATTGCCACGTGGCTTCCAGCGCGTGGAGCGAATTGAAACGACGGGTTGAGGTTCAAAGGCGGATCAATGTGGCAGCCGACTTCCACTCAGGCTGCTACCCGTCGCGCCGGTTGTCCCTGCGACCGGGTTCCATGGCGTCGATGCCGTTGTGCAAGGGCCGGGAAAATAGTAGCTGCAGTTTTCCTCGGGCTCACTGGTGAACTGCAAGCCGACTGCAATGCAATTCCCGGACTCGATGGGTCGCCGAGTGTCGGCTCGAGTTTCAGCACGGCAATGTACTGATCTTGATCGATGCCCCCGCAATATTGATGAAACTGGCCGAAACCACGACCCAATGTCGTCACGCGCTCGTAAAATCGGCGTCGAAGATCGATTGAATCGAGTATACAAAGATGCAAGGATCGAAAGAAATTGACTGCTTCATGCCCGGTAGCTGGAACATGTGATGCTGCGCAGACCTTTCCTCGTTGCTGCTTGGCGTGAAGCAATAGCAAGAACTGGATTCCTGCTTGCGCTGGAATGACGAGAAAAAAGTGTCGTCGTCGCACGACGCGAGAGTCGATAAAGGCACGAATGCATTTCCCGTGCCCTGTAAAAGACAAAGCGACCGCCGTTTCCAGCGGTCGCTTTGGACGAGGAGCACAGACGCGACTCAATGCTCCAAGAGGGTCTTGCCGGCAACCTCTGCGGTCACGGCATTTTTCAGTTTCAGTTTTGACTGATCGACTTGCTCAAATCTTCCTGAATACGGGCAGCCTTGCCGGTCAATCCGCGCAAGTAATACAACTTCGCACCACGCACCTTGCCACGGCGCTTGACGGTTACCGAATCAATGGCCGGGCTATGCGACTGGAACACGCGCTCGACGCCAGTGCCGTGGGAAATCTTGCGAACGGTGAAAGCCGAATTCAGGCCGGCATTCTTTTTCGCGATGCACACGCCTTCATAGGCCTGTACGCGTTCACGATTGCCTTCCTTCACTTTCACATTGACCACAACGGTATCGCCAGGCCCGAATTCGGGTAGCGAGCGGGTGGCTTGTTCGGCTTCGAATTGCTGTAGGAGATTCATGGGACTCTTCACTCTGGGTCGGAATTATACGCAGATGTTGGGCCGCATCTACGGCCGGAATTACTGGTTTTTTACATCTTGTTGATATTCAAGCAAATATTTTTCATCTTCTAGATTCAACTTTAACTTCTCAAGCAGGTCCGGACGCCTTTGCCAGGTCCGTCCCAGCGCTTGTTTGCGCCGCCAGCGTCGAATGGCAGCATGATCGCCGCTGGTCAAAACTGCCGGAACATCACCCAATTCGTGCCTTTCCGGCCGGGTGAAGTGCGGACAATCCAGCACGCCATCCGAAAACGAATCCTGGGCTGCCGACTGGGCATCGTTCAAGGCCCCTTCCTGCAAACGGCCAACGGCATCGATCAAAACGGCTGCCGCCAGTTCGCCTCCGGACAACACGTAGTCGCCAATCGATATTTCCTCGTCAACCTCATGCGCCAACAGACGCTCGTCGACTCCTTCGTAGCGACCGCACAACAGGATTACCCGTTCGCGTTGTGCCAATTCCGCCACCTTGTCCTGTGTGAGCCGGGTTCCCTGTGGGCTCAGATAAATCGTTTTTACCGGGTGCCGATCTGCGCTTCGTGCCGCACGCAACGCAGCGCGCAATGGATCAATCAACATCACCATGCCCGGACCGCCGCCAAATGGACGTTCGTCCACACGACGATAGGCATCCTCGGCGTAGTCGCGCGGATTCCACGACTGCACCTGCAACAAACCACGCTCTTGCGCCCGACCCACCACACCGATCCCGGCGCAGGCGCCAATGAATTCGGGGAACAGCGTGACGACGTCGATGCGCATGGATTTTCGTCGGGCCTTTGCAGCAATCCCTCAACGCGAGGTCAAAACTCCGGATCCCAATCCACGATCACCCGACCTGCATCCAGATCCACGTCGTGGACAAATTGTGGTCGCACAAACGGAATCAGCCGCTCACGCGTTTGGTCGCGAACCACCAATACATC
>DASSXQ010000150.1:0-14420 GCA_035703725.1 Rudaea sp. | reverse complement strand
GGTATCCAGCCCAACCACGTCGGCCGTGCGATAGGTGGCGCTCTTGGGATGACCGATGGCCGGACCCGTCAACGCATCGACGACGTCATAACTCAACTTGTATTGTTGCGTGTGATACATGGTCGCCAGCATCGAGAACACGCCGATCCGGTTGCCGATGAAGTTCGGCGTGTCTTTTGCGCGGATGACCCCTTTGCCCAGCGTCGTGGTGAGGAACGCTTCGAGTCCATCCAATACCGTGGCATCGGTTTTCTCGCAGGCGATCAGCTCGACCAAATGCATGTAACGCGGTGGATTGAAGAAGTGCACTCCGCAAAATCTGTGGTGAAGATTCGAATCAAGAACATCCGCCAAGCTATTGATACTCAAGCCAGATGTATTACTGGCAAGAATTGCATCAGGCCCAACGAACGGGGCGATCCTGGCGTAGAGATCCCGCTTCCAGTCCAGCCGCTCGGCAATGGCTTCAATAATCAGGTCGCAGCCTGGCAGCCAGTCCAGGTGCTGATCGTAGTTGGCGGGCACGATGTTGTCCGCACGCGACGCCAGTGCCAGTGGCGCGGGCGACAGTTTCTTCAGATTGGCAATGGCCTTGAGGACGATGCCGTTTGCATCGCCTTCTTTGGCAGGCAAATCGTACAAGATGGTTTCCACCCCGGCATTGACCAGATGTGCCGCAATTTGCGCGCCCATGACGCCAGCACCGAGCACTGCGGCCTTGCGAATTTGAAGTGTGGGTTGGGACATGTTGTTCAGACTCCGAAAAGTGGTGTTATGGGTTGGCAGTTTGCGTCGGCAATCAGATATGAGGGCTGAGGGCCGAAATGGCTGAGGCCGATGATGTGTCGTTGGATCGAACGTCAGGGCTTGTTTCTCCGTCCTCAACCTTCGGCCCTTGGCAGCTACTTCGCCTTCAATCCCTCGGCTGCAAACGCAATCAGATGTTGGGCCGCCAGATCGCGATGCTGTTGCTCGCTCATGCCACCTCGGCGCTTGATCATGCCGAAGTCGGCCATGGCATAGGTAAGGGCGCCGCTGATGATATCCAACCGCCAATACAGTTCCTGCTTGTCCAGATGTGGCAGACATTTGGCAAATGCACCGGCAAATTGTTTCAGCGCCGGGCTGTAATTGTCATGGAGAAACTTGCGCAGTTGCTCATTGTGTTCCGCATAGGCCCGGGCCAGTACCCGTACAAACGCCGGGTTGCCTCCGGGCTGGTCTGTCGAGACGGCCAAGGCCGGGTGAATGAAAGCCGCAAGCAGATCTTCAAGGGTGTGGTTTGCGTCGGCCAGAGCGATTGCCAGGCGTTGCTGGCGTTGCCCGTTGAGCGTGTCCAGCCGCCGACGAAAGACCTCATTGATGAGATTTTCCTTCGAGCCAAAATGATAATTGACGGCGGCCAGATTGACGCTTGCCGCAGACGTGACCTGACGCAGGGAGGCGCCAGCGAATCCGTGTTTGGCAAACAGCGTCTCGGCCGAATCGAGGATTCGCTGCTTGGTGGAAAAATGGGGGCTGTTCAATCTGGAGTCCTTGAAGAGATTGTCGGATGGGGCCGATGGCTCACCACTGAAACAACCGTTTGAATCATAGGCTGGAGCGGGAAGTCGGTCAATCTCGGCTTGCTCATCGGCGCGTGGTGCACGCGCCGGTGACCGAGGGTCGACGAGCATACCTTGCGGACAGCTTGAAAGACCACAGGAATAGGCGCAATTGCAAATGTAGAAAACCTTGTCGGTGTATGCGCTAAGGTCTCGGAATATCGTGCATTTGGTGATACGATGACGTCCTTGCCCCGGGGGGAGTTCCCTGCCGGGATTCCCCTGAGCAAATTGCGGAGATGCAACACATGGCGCTGGAGCGCACCCTTTCCATCATCAAGCCTGATGCCGTTGGCAATAATGTCATCGGCGAAATTTATTCACGCTTTGAAAAATCCGGCTTGAAAATCATTGCGGCAAAAATGAAACAATTGTCACGCGCGGAAGCCGAAGGCTTTTACGCCGTGCATCGCGAACGACCATTCTTCAAACCACTGGTTGAATTCATGATTTCGGGCCCGGTGATGATCCAGGCACTGGAAGGCGAGGGAGCCATCATGAAAAACCGCGATTTGATGGGCGCAACCGATCCCGCCAAGGCGGCTGCGGGGACGATACGTGCAGACTTCGCCAAGTCCATCGACGCGAATGCAGTGCACGGGTCGGATGCCGCAGAAACTGCACAAGTGGAAATTGCGTATTTTTTCTCCGGCACGGAAATCTGTTCGCGCTAAGCACGCCCATGCAAACCTTCACGCATCAAACTGAACAAAGTCACGCCGCTGCTGCAGCAAGTTCGGTGGAAGATGCATCAATGCCAATCAACGGCACTGGCAAGAACGGCACCAAGGTCGGCATTCCGACGGTTGATTCCGCAAAGGTGAATCTACTGGATTTTGATCGCGCCGGATTGCGTGACTTGTTTGTTCGGCTCGGTGAGAAACCTTATCGGGCCGAGCAGGTGATGAAATGGATTTATCACCATCATGCGACTGATTTTGCTTCAATGACGGATATCGGCAAGTCGCTGCGAGCCAAGCTCGAAGCGGCTGCCGTGATCGTGCCCCCTGCGATCATGTTTGAAAAACAAGCCGCCGATGCAACACACAAGTGGCTGTTGGGGCTCAACGGCGGCAGCGCGGTCGAAACCGTGTTCATTCCCGAGCCCTCTCGCGGCACGCTGTGCGTATCCTCGCAAATTGGATGCGGCCTGAATTGCACGTTCTGCTCAACCGGCACGCAGGGCTTCAATCGCAATCTTTCTGCGGCTGAAATCATTGGACAAGTATTTGTTGCGGCCAGGCACCTTGGCAATGTGCCGCATCGGCAACGCAAGCTCACCAACGTGGTGATGATGGGTATGGGAGAACCGTTGTTGAATTTCGACAACGTGGTTCGCGCGATGAGCGTGATGCGCGATGATCTGGGCTTTGGACTGGCCAACAAACGCGTCACCCTGTCGACCGCGGGACTGGTACCCATGATCGACCGGCTCGGCGAAGTGGCAGATGTTTCGCTGGCGGTTTCGCTGCACGCACCGAACGACGAATTGCGCACGCAACTGGTGCCGCTCAACAAGAAATATCCCATTGCCGAGTTGCTCGACGCGTGTGCGCGTTATGCAGCCAGACGCGCGCGCACGACAATCACGTTCGAGTACACCATGATGAAAGATGTCAATGATCGCCCGGAACACGCCCGTCAGTTGGTCAAACTGATGCGCAAATTGCCGAGCAAGGTCAACCTGATCCCGTTCAATACATTTGCCGGAACGCACTATCAGCGTTCTGAAGAATCCCGCATTCGTGACTTCCAGACCATACTTTTGGGTGCCGGTGTCTTGACCATGGTGCGGCGCACGCGCGGTGATGATATTGATGCAGCCTGCGGACAGTTGAAGGGGCAGGTGCTGGATCGTACGCGGCGTCAGGCCGAATTCAACCGTCGGATCCAGGCAGGAGCCAAAAATGCGGCGTAAAACCATCCTCGTTTGTATTGCTGTCGCACTTTGCACCCTATTGAGTGCATGTGTATCGGGCGGCGGGACACACCTGAGCGGCGATAGTGCCAGCACAAAGCGCGAAGATGCTGCACGCGTGCGCATGGAATTGGGTCAACGCTACATGCAGGAAGGCAAACTTGAAATTGCCCTGGACAATTTGAAGAAAGCATTGCAGTACGACGATAAACTCGTCGATGCGCACACGGTAATCGCCGTTCTGTACGAGAGAATTGGCAATCTCAAGGCAGCCGAACTGCATTACGCGCGTGCCGTGGAACTCGCGCCGAAATCCGGCGACGCCAACAACAACTATGGGGTTTTCCTGTGCGCCGAAGGCAAATACGCCGAAGCGCAAAAGTACTTTGCACAGGCGATGCGCGATCCGTTTTACCAGACGCCAGATGTACTGCTCACCAATGCCGGCACCTGTATCGTCGACCATGCCAATGGCTCCAACTATGACGAAGCCGAGCGGGATTTCCGCAGTGCGCTCGAGGCCAATCCCAAAAATCCTGCGGCTTTGTTCTATATGGCCAAGGTGCTGTACTTGAAGAACGATTTTTTCCACGCGCGTGCGTTTATCCAGCGCTTCGAGTCGCTGGGCAAAGCCGACCCGGCTGCATTGCTGTTGGCGCGCAACATCGAGGTCAAGCTCGGTCATGTCGAATCGGCGCGCGATTATGCGCAGCGCTTGCGCAAGGATTTTCCGGACTCCACCCAGACTCACTCGCTCGACGCAGTCGCTCCGGCGTCGCAATGAGACCACGCGCACGGATATGCGCATAAATCGGGGGCAAGGTGCCGTCACGGACGATAGTGCGAATGCGGTCGAAAATGAAGCCGCAACGCTGATTCAATTGTCGTTATTTGATGCCGTACAACCTAATCCAATGAACAATGATCCCACCAACATCGATCACATCGAAGCCGCACCTGCCTGCCTGAGCGAGACAGCCGACAACGCTGCCGCCATCGCGCAGCCAGGCGAATCGTGCGAAGTCTCGGACAGTCTCGGCCTGCGCTTGCGCGAAGCGCGCATGGCGCGCGGGCTATCGGTCGAAACTGTCGCCCAGCAGCTCAAGCTCCCGCATACGGTCATCGAGGCACTGGAAGCCGAACATTTTGACCGTATCGGCCAGGGAATATTCTTGCGTGGTTATCTGGTGAAATTGCTGAAACTGCTGGATCTGCCGCAGGTGCTGGCAGCCGGTGTGCTCGAGCCGAACGACGCATTGCCGCCTCTGGTGACGTCCGGAGCCGTTTCCCGGACGCGCTATCTTTTTGATCGATATTCCGGATCGGTGCTGCCCTTGATTTTGACTGGCGTGATTATCGTACCGGCCGTATTGCTCGCCATGCATGTCGGTCTGGATGACCGGACGCCTCGAATCACGCCGCTTGATGCTCCACTTGCCGACACGCAGACAATTGCCCCACAAGGTGACGGCGTGACCAATCCGGTACCGGGAACCTCCGCCACGCCGGTCAAGCCGGAACCTGGTTCCAGTACATCCAATGCTCCGGCGGTCATGGCGTCGATGGCAACGTTCATTTCTGCGACGCCGCAGACGCTCACAGCCGAGATGCCTGCGCCTCCAGCATCGGTGCAAGCACCGGACGTTCCCGTTGCCGAGGCGGGAACACATAACCTGCATTTGCAATTGGTTGAACCCAGTTGGGTTGAAGTTGTCGATGGATCCGGCAAGCAGCTCGAATACGCGCTGTTGCCGGCAGGTACCGCGCGCGATTATCGCAGTACGCATTCGCTCAGCGTGCTGCTTGGCAACGCGGCCGGGGCCAGTATTCGCGTGGACGGCAAACCGCGCGAATTGACGCCGTATTTGCGTGGCAACGTCGCCCGCTTCAAACTGGCCGACGGCGACTGGACAGATTCCTCCAGAGGCGGCTGAACGTCTTCTTTACAGGAATCGACCGCGTTCCTGCTACCCTACGCAACCCGCGCCGCCCGCGGCGGGGCTCCGAGCTGGCTGTTGGCTCGGGATTTACAATTCTGATCAATCAAACCTGCGAGTGCTGAGCAATGGCTTTTGATGTTGATGTGCTGGATGATCGTGAACAAAGCGAACGGGTGCAGAAATGGCTGCGTGAAAACGTACTGTCCATTCTGATCGGGATCGGCCTCGGACTGCTGCTTATTTTTGGCTGGCAGCAATGGCGCAGGCATCAGGCGTCACATCGCCTGGATGCAGCGACGCAGTTTCAGGTATTCCAGTCGGACCTGGACAAGAACGATGTTGACGCTGCCAAAAAGATTGCAGCCAAATTGCAAAGCGATTATGCAAGCACTCCCTACGCGGCGATGTCATCGTTGCGCCTGGCCGCCCACGACGCCCAACGCAGCGACCATTCCGACGCCCATGCTGCGTTGGAGCAGGCATACAAAAATGCCGGCAACGATGCCTTGAAAACCGTCAGCGGCTTGTATCTGGCACGTTCCGAAATCGCACAAAACAAGCCGCAGGAAGCCTTGAAGTTGCTCGACACGCTACCGCAGACGGGCTACGCATCCATGCGCGCCGAAGTGCGCGGCGATGCGCTGGCCGCGCTCGGAAACAAGGCGCAGGCCCACGAGGCGTACGCGAAAGCATTGGCAGAACTGGACGTGCAACAGGCCAATTCGGCAACCCACACGTTCCTCGAGATGAAACTCAATGACTCTGCCGGGCAGGAGAAAAAAGGCTCATGACGCACGATCCTGTCACGCGCAACCTGATCAAGCGCGCATTGACGCTGGTGGTTGTCGCAGCCTGCGTGACCGGCTGCACGACGATCAAGAATATTTTCAACGACACCAAGAAAGAAAATATCGAGCCGCCGACACTGCTGACGGAATTCACCCCCTCGCTGAGCCCGCAGAAATTGTGGAGCAAGCGCATTGGCAAGGGCGCGGATACCAGTGGTACCCGATTGGCGCCTTTTTACGCCGATGGAAAACTGTATGTGTCCGGCGTGGATGGCACGGTCGCCGCATTGGATGGTGGCGACGGGCATACGATCTGGAGCAAGCGCCTGGGCGCACGGCACGGATTTATCTGGCATCGCGGACATAACTCCTTGCGCTGGAGCGGTGGTCCGGCCGTCGCCGGGGGATTGCTCGTGGTGGGTTCAATGGAAGGCATTGTGCAGGCTTTCGATGCGAGCAGCGGTGAAGAACGCTGGCACGCGCAAGTTTCCTCGGAAGTGATTGCCCCGGCCGCAATTGCCGATGGTATTGTCGTGATCCGCAGCGATGACGGGCGGGTGTATGGCCTGAATGCTTCGGATGGTTCGCGACGCTGGGTTTATGATCGCTCCAGCGTGCCGATTTTGAGCCTGCGCGGCAACGCCATGCCACGCATCGACAATGGCATCGTGTATGCCGGCGAGGACGATGGAAAAGTCGTCGCCTTGCGCCTGGACGATGGCAAGACCCTGTGGGAACAAATCCTGTCACCCGGCGAAGGTCGCACCGAGATCGAGAGATTGCAGGACGTTGACGGCAGCGTCGTGGTTACCGATGGCGTGGTCTACGCATCAGGCTATCGCGGCATGGTTGCGGCATTGATCGCACAAAATGGCCGGCCGCTGTGGACACACAAATTGTCGAGCTATACCGGGGTTTCCGTTGCTCCGACCCGCGTGTTCGTGGTCGACGCCGACTCGGAAGTGTGGGCACTTGATTTGCGCACGGGCGCTTCGGACTGGAAGCAAGCCGGACTCAAGTACCGCTGGCTTGGGGAGACGGCATCGATGGGCGACTATGTCGTGGTTGGCGATTATGACGGTTACGTGCATTGGCTGGCTGCCAGCGATGGCAAATTTGCCGCGCGCGCACGTCTTTCCAAACACGCCATTCGTTCCGCCCCGGTTGTCGTGGGCGACACGGTCTACATCGAGGATGTGAAAGGCGAAGTCGGAGCCTGGCGCATCAAGTGACACGTTTTCTGCAACACCCACCCATGACCATGGTTGTCGCTTGATGCAGGCAGTCCGTCATTGGCGGACACAAGCCTGAACGGCACGAGGGAACTTGCCGGCAAGTCGTATTGATGAACCTCTGCACGAACGCGGCTTCAGCAACCGCGATTCGGCGCCAATCTGGAAGGGTTTTGAGCATGCTTCCCGTCGTCGCACTTGTCGGCCGACCCAACGTGGGCAAATCCACATTATTCAATGTGCTCACGCGCACGCGCGACGCGTTGGTCGCCGATCAACCGGGGCTTACGCGTGATCGTCACTATGGAGTGTGTCGCCGCGAAGGGCAACGAGAATTCGTGGTGGTCGATACGGGTGGGCTGACAGAAGACCGGGACGGCATTGGTGCATTGACCACCAAACAGGCACAAGCCGCGATTGGCGAAGCCGACATCGTGGTTTTTGTCGTCGATGCGCGTGCCGGCGTGTTACCGCATGATCGCGAAGTGCTGTCGGCATTGCGGCGCTCCGGCAAGCGCATCGTTCTGGCCGTCAATAAAATCGATGGCATGGACGAATCCGCCGCAATGGCCGAATTTGCCACGCTGGGCCTGGCCGATCCGCTACCGTTGGCCAGCGCGCATGGGCGCGGCGTCGACACGCTCATCGAGACGATCCTGGAAGGTCTGCCAGCCATCGATGCCGATGCGCTGGCTGCCGATACCGACGACGACGGCATCCGCGTCGCCATCATTGGTCGTCCCAACGTGGGCAAATCGACTCTGGTCAATCGCCTGCTTGGCGAAAATCGAGTCGTCGTTTCCGACGTTGCCGGTACAACTCGCGATTCCATTCGCGTGGTTCTGGAGCGAGACGGCAAACGCTATACCCTGATTGACACCGCTGGTGTACGGCGTCGCGCTCGCGTCGAGGAAGCCATCGAAAAATTCAGCGTCATCAAGACGCTGCAATCGATTGCTGCGGCGCATGTCGTGGTGGTAATGCTCGACGCCAACGAAGGTGTGTCCGAGCAGGACGCCACGTTGATTGGCTACGTGCTCGATGAGGGTCGCGCACTGGTGTTGGCGGCAAACAAATGGGATGGATTGAGCACGTACGATCGCGAGCAATGCAAGACATCGCTGGCGCGCAAACTGGATTTTGTCGCGTATGCGCGCTCAGTAACCATTTCCGCACTGCATGGTTCGGGGATTGCCGAGTTGATGCGCGCAATCAATCGCGCGCACGCATCGGCGACGCGCGAGTTTTCCACTTCGGAATTGACACGTGCAGTAGAACAAGCCTACGCCGCCCATCAGCCGCCGCTGGTGCGCGGTCACGCACCCAAACTGCGCTTTGCCCATCCCGGCGGCAGCAATCCGCCGACCATCGTGATACACGGCACGCGCACGAAACACATCGCCGAAAGTTACCGACGTTACCTCGAGAATTTTTTCCGCAAGCGCTACAAACTGGAAGGCACACCCGTGCGCATCGAATTTCGCGAAGGCGAAAATCCCTACGCCGGGCGCAAGAATGTGTTGACCGAGCGTCAGGTCAAAAAGCGCAAGCGCCTGATGGGACATGCGAAACGTCGATAGTCCGGAAAGTGCGATCCTCCCAATGTCGCCAAACATCCTGCGTCAATCCGATATCACCGCGGCGATTTTGTCGGGCGGGCAGGGCAGGCGACTGGGTGGTCGCGACAAGGGATTGGCGCCATTGGCCGGGCAAGCACTGGTATTGCATGTGCTGGCGGCGATCCAGTCACAGGTCGGAAATACACTTGTTTGTACCAGCAGAAACATGGAGTTGTATCAACATTATGCTGCTGTTTGTCCGGATGGTACCTGTGGATTTTCGGGACCATTGGCGGCAATAACGAGTGCGCTCGGAGCATGCACAACACCCTGGCTGCTGACCGTGCCGGTCGATTGCCCACGACCACCAACCGATCTGGTTCAACGTCTGCGCCACGCTGACGCGCCTATTGCCGTTGCGCATGATGGCGTTCGCCGACAACCTTTGTTTGCGCTGTACCGCAAGGAATTTGCGACCCGCGCCACATCGGCACTGGCAAGCGATCTTCCCGTGTGGCGCTGGCAGAATGATCTGGGTGCTGTCGAAGTCGATTTTTCCAGCGAAGCATCGTGCTTCGTCAATTTGAATACCGAGGAAGATTTCCGACGTTGGGAGTCCACGCATGCCATCTGATCCTGCAACATTTCCCATTGGCCTGAGTGTTGCCGATGCCAGATCGCTCATCGAGGAGATTGCTGCCAGCCACCGCATGCCGATCGAGTCGGTGAAGTTGCGCGACGCGCTCGATCGCATACTTGCCATCGACATCGATGCCCCCCGCGATATTCCGGGATTCGTCAATTCAGCGATGGACGGCTTTGCCGTGCGCGCCCGGGATCTGCCGGATGCAAATACAAAATCATTTCGCTTGCGTGGCGAAATTCTCGCTGGCAGCAGCGAACCACTCGTTGTCGGTGCCGACGAGTGTGTGCGCATCACCACCGGCGCCGCGTTGCCAAACGGTGCCGACACGGTGGTGATGAAGGAAAATACGCGCACGCAAGGTGATTGCATCATGATCGCGGCGGGAACTGCTGCCGGGGCGAATGTGCGTGCGGCAGATGACGATTTTCACGCGCATGATCGCGGGCTGAGCCGCGGCGCGCGCTTGAACCCCGCACGCATTGCCGTGCTTGCTGCCTTCGGCATGGCCGAAGTAGCCACGGCGCAAAGACCCGATGCAGTATTGCTGACCACCGGCAATGAACTGGTTGCACCCGGCAAACCACTCAGCTTTGGCCAGATTCACGACAGCAACCGTTACAGTCTCGGCGGATTGCTGCAACAGCACGGCGCGACACTGCGCCGCCATGAGCGTATTGCCGATAATCCGGAGTTGTTGCGCGACGCCTTGCTGCGGGCGGGCGACGATGCCGATATCGTCGTGACCAGCGGTGGTGTTTCGGTTGGCGAAGCGGATTTCATGCCGCAGTTGATCGCGCAAATCGGCGAAGTGGTTTTCTGGAAAGTTCGCATGAAGCCGGGCATGCCGATGCTGTTTGGACGGATCGGACGCGCACTCGTGTTTGCCTTGCCCGGCAACCCCGTGTCCGGGTTTGCCACATTTCTCGCCTTGGTCAAGCCGGCCATTGACGCCATGTGCAGCGCGACGCCATCCGCGCAATCATTGTTTGCGCGCTTGACCGCAACAATCCATAAACGTCATTCGCGGGCTGAATTCCAGCGCGCCCGGCTGAGCAGCGACGCCACCGGAACCTTGCTCGCAACACCCAACCGCGCGCAGGGTTCCGGAATGCTGCACAGCATTGTCGATGCCGACGCACTCATCGTGCTGCCTGAATCCGTGCACGACTTCGCCGCTGGCGACGTTGTCGAAGTGATGCCGTTGCCGGGTTGGCCCCGGTAGCACGCGTATAATTGAACCATGTCTGCCACGTCGACGACGCGTATTGAACAGATTGCACCGGCCGAGGCAATCCGACGCCAGCGCGTCGGTGCCGTATTGCTCGACGTACGCGAAGACAACGAACGTGCCGGCGGCGTGCCCGAAGGCGCCAGCGAACTGGCGCTCGGGCTGATCCAACAGCGCATCAGCACCGTTGCGCCGCGCCAGGATGTGCCGATTCTGACCATTTGCGCCTCCGGCATACGATCACTGGTTGCTGCCGAAACCCTGCTCACGCTCGGCTATCGAAACGTTGCTTCCGTGCAAGGTGGATTCCAACGCTGGCAAGCCGAGAAATTGCCGGTTCGTTTTGACCTGTTCGATGCGGACGCATCCGAACGTTATTCGCGTCATCTGTTGCTGCCGGAAGTCGGCGCGGCGGGGCAGGCCAGGCTTGGGAAAACACGAATCGCCATGATCGGCGCCGGTGGCCTTGGCGCACCCGCCGCGTTGTATCTGGTCGCCGCTGGCGTTGGCGCGTTGACGTTGATCGACGACGACAAAGTGGAGAAATCCAATTTGCAGCGTCAGGTGCTGCATGCCGACGCACGAATCGGCATGGATAAAACCCGATCGGCGCAAATGACCTTGTCCGGGCTCAATCCGCGCGTGCGCATCGATACCCACGTTGCGCGACTGCGTGCCGTCAACGTCGAATCCCTGATTGGCGATCATGACGTGGTCATCGACGGCAGCGACAATTTTCCCACGCGCTATCTGCTTGATGCGGCATGTCGACGCCTGCGCATTCCGCTGGTTTACGGTGCCGTGCATCGCTTCACCGGACAAGTCAGCGTGTTCGACGCGCGACGCGACGACTCGCCGTGTTATCGCTGCCTGTTCCCGCAACCACCCGACGCCAAAGACGCGCCCAACTGTGCCGAAGCCGGCGTGCTTGGCGTGCTTCCCGGCATCATCGGATTGCTGCAGGCGAGTGAGGCGCTGAAACTCGCACTCGGTATCGGCGAGCCACTGGTTGGTCGGCTGATATGTTTCGATGCATTGAGTGCGCGCTTCCGCGAATTACGCCTGCCGCGCGATGGCGCGTGCCCTGGTTGCGGCAGCGCCGCAAAATTCTCGGGTTACGAAGATATCGCGCAGATCTGCGCCGCGCATTGAAGCCAATTATTGATCTGGTCGGCGCAGAAGGTCGGGCAGTTCATCCATGTGGCTGAAATATGTGATCTCCGGCGATCTGTCGGAAACCGCTCCGCCAGTAAACCAAAACGGCCGCATACCCGCATTCAGCGCAGCCTGAGTTCCAATTTCGCTATCCTCGACAACGGCGCAGGCATGCGCGGCGAAACCCATCGTCTTTGCCGCATGCAGAAATAATCCCGGTTCCGGCTTCCACGACCCCACGACATAGGAACTGAAAATATTGTCGCCAAAAAAATGGCGCAGATTTGTCAGGCCGAGGGTTTGTTCAATTTTTTCCGGCGGCCCGCTGGAAGCGACACACATCGGCAAGTCGATTTTGGACAAGGCCTGCGCGACGCCCGCAATGGGTTGCAGCTTTTCGTCAAACAATTTGTGCAGCAACGCGCGGTATTGCGTCACGAACGAATCGCGCAGTCGAATGGCATGCGTGGACTCCAGCGATGCGCACACGTTTGCCAGCTTCCAGCCTTTGTATTGGCTTTCCAGCGAGATTGCCGAACGTTGGATTCCGTATTCGCGCAGCATGATCTGCAAGCCGATACTCGCCAATCCTTCGCTGTCGACCAGCGTGCCATCGCAATCGAAAATCACGCACTCGATCATGTATCGCCACCGGCAGTTTTGCGCGTTGCTGCAAATGCCGCGAGCTGCTCTGGTGTCGCCGCGGTTTGATGACTGGCTTTCCATTGCGCAAATGGTTCGCCGTAAATGTGTTCGCGTGCCTGGTCTTTATTCATCGCAATACCGCGCTCGGCGGCGGCTTGGCGATACCAGTCGGCGAGACAGTTGCGGCAGAACCCGGCCAGTATCATCAAATCGATGTTCTGCACATCGGTGCGCTCGGTGTTGAGATGGTGCAGCAGACGACGGAATGCGGCAGCTTCAAGTTCGGTGCTGGTGTCCATCATTCGACTCCGTGGTTTGGTCGGTAGTCTAAAGAACCTTTGCACAAACCGTCATCCCGGCGTTCGCTGGAATGACGAACAAGCGCTTGTGAAGTGGTTCCCTGGGCAAAGTTTGAGCGCGACCCATGCAACCGCCATAATGCGACACCGTTTCGCCTGTGACATCCCATGACTGCAACGATTCTGGACGGCAAGCGCATTGCCGACGAACTGCTTGACGATTTGCGCGCACGCGTTGCCTTGAGCGTGGCGCGGGGCAGGCAGGCACCGGGACTGGCTGTGGTTTTGGTCGGAAATGATCCGGCATCTGCAGTTTACGTGCGCAACAAGCGACGTGCTTGCAAGCACGTCGGGTTTCGTTCGCGCGATTTCGATCTGCCCGCCAACGCGAGTCAGCGCGAACTGGCGGCCTTGATCGACAAACTCAACGCAGACCCACACATTCACGGCATCCTCGTACAACTGCCTTTGCCGGCCCACATTGACGCCAATGCGCTGATCAACCGCATCGACCCGCGCAAGGACGTCGACGGATTCCATCCCGAAAACATCGGCCGGCTGGCATTGCGACAAAGGGGATTGCGGCCATGCACGTCCAAAGGCGTGATGACATTGCTGGCACACACCGACCGCCCGGTGCGCGGGCGCACCGCCGTGGTTGTGGGGGTATCCAATCATGTCGGCCGCCCGCTCGGGTTTGAATTGCTGCTGGCCGGCTGCACCACCATCTGGTGCCACAAGTTCACGCGTGACATGCCTGCCATGATTGCGCTCGGCGACATCCTCATTGTTGCCGTCGGCCGGCCCGCTCTGGTCAAGGGTCAATGGATCAAGCCAGGTGCCGTGGTCATCGACGTCGGCATCAATCGCCTCGCCGACGGCTCGTTGACTGGGGATGTGGAATTCGATGCCGCCGCACAACGCGCTTCATGGATTACACCTGTCCCCGGCGGCGTCGGCCCAATGACCGTGGCGACGCTGATGCAAAACACCGTCGAAGCCGCACAGTTGGCGCAAGGCTGAAGCCGCCCGAGCAATTCGCACCGGGAGCCACGGTAGCGCAGCCACGTAGTGAACAAAGCGGGTTTTAACCCGCTGCCCTTCGCCGTTCCTCGCCGCCCTTCACGGTATGCGCTTTGTGCGGTCCGTTTCATACCCTAATCAAGATCAAGGCCCCGTAAGTCAAGTCGCACCCGGCATGGCGTGAACGCGCAACGATGCGCTGTTTTCGCATGTGCAAGCTCCCTCTGCCAACCGTGGCGCGATGTGCGCAATCCGCGCGAGCACGCTTCGCTTTGCGCACCCCACGCGGGATATTGGCAGGGCGCTGCACATTCAATGCCCGGATTGTGCTGCCGGTCCGAGCAACTTGCTGCGTCTGCTGGTTTGCCCCCGATAGAAGTCGT
>DASSXQ010000254.1:0-18972 GCA_035703725.1 Rudaea sp. | reverse complement strand
TCGAGGATCGACCCCATGACTTTCGATTTTGCCGCGCACTATGGCTGGTGGCTGTTGGCCCTGGTGCTGATTGGTGCCGAATTGTTGGTGCCGGGGTTTTTTCTTCTCTGGATCGGCATCGCCGCGGCAGCGCTGGGCGTGGTGTTGCTGTTTGCGCCAAACCTGTCGTTTGCGCTGCAAGCGGTCATTTTCGTCGTGTTCGCGCTGATCAGTTGCTACGGCTACTGGCGATTCGTGCGGCGCATCGCCAATCGACCCAGCGATCAACCGCTGCTCAACCGACGTGCCGAACAGTACATCGGTCGGCGTTACACGCTGGAAACGGCAATCGTCAACGGCTCCGGCAAGGCGCGGGTCGCCGATTCCCTGTGGTTGGTTGAAGGTCCCGATTTGCCTGCCGGCAGCGCCGTGGAAGTCGTTGACGTGGATGGTTCGACCTTGAAGGTGCGCGCAGCGGTCTGAGAAGCAGCAAAATTTTCAACCGGTCCAGCCAAACCGCGTGCGGTTTCCGGGTGGATCAGCCAATGGCTGACCCCGAATGCACGTCCGGGTGTGCAGGTCGGTGTTGGAAAATTCTGCAGTCGATCGAATTTGTCACGAATGTTGATCGCGGGTTGGCTTCCGCGAGTGCCAAGGCGATAATGCGTGTCCCCCGTTTGCGGCCCTCATTGCCATGACCCAGTGCACCGTACTCAATGCCACGCACCGTGCCCTCGGCGCGAAAATGGTCGATTTCGGCGGCTGGGACATGCCGCTCAATTACGGTTCGCAGATTGAGGAACACCATGCCGTGCGCCGTGACGCCGGCATGTTCGACGTATCCCACATGACGGTGGTCGATCTGCGTGGTCCGCGTACGCGCGAATTCCTGCGCTATTTGATCGCCAATGATATCGACAAGCTCAAGCGTTCGGGAAAAGCCTTGTACACGTGCATGCTCAACGAGCATGGCGGCGTAATCGACGATTTGATCGTGTATTTCCTCGACGAAGCGTTTTTTCGCGTTGTCGTCAATGCTGCCACCCGCGACAAGGATATGGCCTGGATCGAGAAGCAGGCTGCCGCGTTCGATGTGAAAGTCACAGAGCGTGCAGACCTGGCCATGATTGCGGTTCAGGGACCGAATGCGCGCGGCAACGTGCACACGCTGCTAAGTGCCGCGACACGCGAGAAGGTCGAGAAACTCGGCAAGTTTTCCGCCGCCGAAGGCGATGGATTGTTCATTGCGCGCACTGGCTACACGGGCGAAGACGGTTACGAAATCATCCTGCCCCAATCCAAGGCTGTCTCATTGTGGAATAGTCTGATTGCTGCCGGCGTTGCCCCGGCTGGCCTGGGGGCGCGCGACACCTTGCGTCTGGAAGCCGGCATGAATCTGTATGGCCAAGACATGGACGAAACGATTACTCCATGGGAAGCGGGTCTGGCGTGGACGATCGCGCTGAATGAAGGGCGCGATTTCATCGGTCGCAATGCGCTGGAGCGCCGGCACGCCGAAGGCGTTGCGCGCGTCATGATCGGTTTGGTGCTCGAGGACAAAGGTGTATTGCGGCACGGACAACGCGTTGTCACCGCACACGGCGATGGCGAGATACTTTCCGGCACGTTTTCGCCGACGCTGGGCAAATCCATTGCGTTTGCGCGCGTGCCGGCTGGTGTCGTCGGTGATGTGAGCGTGGATATCCGCGGCAAACTGGTACCGGTGCGCGTGGCCAAATATCCGTTTGTGCGCGATGGCAAAAGCCAAATTGACGCGACCTGATCGCGGGCGCAATTCGGAGGGTTTGCATTGCGCGCGTCCAGTGTAGAATTGCATCGGCTTGATCGAATCTCAGGACAACAACCATGATCGAAATTCCCGGCGATTTGAAATTCCTGAAGTCCCATGAATGGGTGCGTGTCGAAGACGACGGCAGCGTGACGGTGGGTATTTCCGACCACGCCCAAAGCTTGCTCGGGGATTTGGTTTATGTCGAACTGCCTGCTGTCGGCGATGAGGTTCAGGCGGGTAATGCCAGTGCCGTGGTCGAATCCGTCAAGGCAGCTTCGGACGTTTATGCGCCCGTTTCCGGCAAGGTGACCTCGGTTAACGAGGCGCTGAATGACAAGCCCGAGACAATCAACGAAGACGCCTACGGCGAAGGCTGGATTTACGTGGTCAAGCCCAGCAATCTTGCCGAAGAATCCGAAGAACTTCTCGATCCGGATGCCTATGCCGAGCTGATTGAAGAAGATGAGTAGTGCGTGAAGAGCCGGGAATCGGGATTCGGGATTCGGGCGGCGTGATTCGTCAATCGTGAGGCGTAGACTCACCTGCGCGTCATTCCAGCGAAAACTGGAATGACAAGGTTTTTTTGCTTTTCCACTGCCCGCCTCCCGTATTCCACCCCACTTCCCACTCACCTCCTCAAATTCGAGTACCCCATGCCTTTCATTCCGCATTCCGAAACCGACATCAAGGCCATGCTTGCCACGATTGGTGTCGCGCACATCGAGGATCTGTTCGATGAAATTCCCGCCGAACTGAAAATCGACCAGCTCAAAGGCGTGCCACCGGGCTTGAATGAAATGCAGGTCACCCGGCTGATGAAGCAGCGTGCCGCACTGGACGGGACGCCGCTGAATTTTGCCGGTGCCGGCGCTTACGAGCACCATATCCCGGCTGCGGTGTGGTCGATCGTTTCGCGCGGCGAGTTCTATTCCGCGTACACGCCCTATCAGGCCGAAGCCAGTCAGGGCACGCTGCAACTGATTTACGAATATCAGACGATGATGTCGCGGCTAACCGGCATGGATGTGTCGAACGCTTCGCTGTATGACGGGGCTACTGCAGTGGCCGAGGCAGTGCTGATGGCCGAACGCTGCATGAAGAAGGGGCCGCGGAAAATTCTGGTGCCGCGGTCGGTGCACCCGGCCTATCGCAAAACCCTGAACACCATTGTCGCGTTGCAAGATATAGAAGTGGTTGAAATGGATTTTTGCCATGACGACGCAATCGGCGGCGACGGAGGCGGCGTGTCGCCTGCCTGGCTTGCGCAACAGGATTTCGGTCCCTTCACCGCGTTGGTCATACCGCAGCCCAACTTTTTCGGCGTGCTTGAAGATGTGGATGCATTGACCGACTGGGCGCACGCCAAAGATGCACTGGTCATTGGCGTGGTCAACCCGCTGTCGCTTGCAGTGCTCAAACCACCCGGACAATGGGGCAGCGAAAGCTCCGCCGCGCGCGGGGCCGATATCGTTTGCGGCGACGGTCAACCGCTTGGTGTGCCACTCTCGTCGGGCGGTCCGTATTTCGGCATTCTTGCGTGCAAGCAGCAATTTGTCCGGCAAATGCCGGGGCGCATCGTCGGGCGCACCACGGACATTGATGGCAATCCGGGGTTCGCGCTCACCTTGCAGGCGCGCGAGCAGCACATCCGTCGGGCCAAGGCGACATCCAACATTTGCACCAATCAGGGTTTGCTGGTTACCGCGGCCACGATTGCCATGGCCATGCTCGGTCCGCAAGGCGTCGAACGAGCAGCCAAAGCGAGCATGCGCAACACGCGTGCGTTGCGGGATCGGTTGTGTTCCATCAAGGGTGTCGAGCAGATTTTCCCGCGACCGTTTTTTCATGAGGTCGCGTTGAATCTCCCGCGACCGGCGCAGGAAGTGATCGATCAACTCGGCAACGAAAACATCGTTGCCGGTTTCGCGTTGGGCGACGACTATCCCGAGTATGAAAATGCGCTGCTCGTTTGCGCAACGGAAACAAAAACCGACGCGGATCTTGCGCGCTTCGCTGATGCATTGGCGTCCGCACTGACTTGAACCGACACGTGGCACACGCCGGAACAGTTGCGCAAATTTGCGCAAATCGCGCATGCAACGCAGCAATTCGGTCGTGCCGAAAAAAAATTTTTTCCGGACTCTCGCGGTAGAAAAGTTTGCGCGGGCGGGCTGCCGTTGACGTTGCGGACGGACGTTGACTCGCATTGCGGTTCCACGATCGATTTGTGCGTGACGGTCTCGTGCCGAGTGCCGGAAAATTCGCAGCAGCGTGTCCGACCCGCTGCAAACCGCATACATGCAGGCATTTCCGACGATGTTTCGCGAGCGCTGCGCGCGTGTGCAAGCATTTCAAGCAATCGCCGTATAGACGTATAAACGTATATTCTTCCTGCGAATGAGCGACCCGGATGGCTGTCGTCCGAGACGGTTGCCGGGGAGGCGGCTTGACGCAGGACTGTTGCCGCCCCGAAACAAACTGCACAAACCTGTTGACAGTGAATCGAAGCCGGAATAATTTTTGCCACGGCGTAACAAGCGCGTAATGGAATCCATGCAGGCATCGAAGTTCATCAAGCCCTACATCGAGCACGGTCGCAAAGCCGTCGCCGTAAAAAAAGTGACGGTGTCGATACCGCTTCACGTGCTCAGGCTTCTTTCCGATGAGCGCACCCGCCGACAAGTGAACAATCTCAGACATGCGACGAACAGCGACTTGCTGTGCGAAGCATTTCTGCATGCTTTTACTGGGCAGCAACTACCAACTGACGAGGAGTTAAGACGCGATATGGCTATGAAGAAAGCAACAAAGAAAGCTGCAAAGAAACCCGCCAAGAAAGCGGCCAAGAAAGCGGTGAAAAAGACCGTGAAGAAGGCTGCCAAGAAGACTGTGCGGGCCAAGGTCGCCAAGAAGACTGCGCGCAAGACAGCCAAGAAGGCTGTGCGCAAACCCGCGGCGAAAAAGAAATAAGATCAGTTCAAGACCCACGATGCTCGTTTTACCGACTGACGGAACAGTCTGAGCAACCCGGTTGAGAGGCAAACAACCGGTTTTGATCGCAGGCAGGCATGTTTGATACGCCTGCCTTGCGACAGGAACCACTCCAATAATATTTTTTTCAGTCGATTGACTCTCCCTGCGATTGCCCAGCGCAGGGAGAGACTTTAACCGACACCCCGCACTCTGCCCCCGAATCCGCAACCCAACCGATTCCTCCCGGTTTCATTGTTGCCGGTTTCCGACAATCCGTGAATTGGCCATGCAACCGGCACCTGCGATGTGGGTCGGTCGTCGCCTGCGCCAGGCAATCAGGTGTGATCTTTTTCGCTGATCGATGGGAAATCGAGGACGAAACTCATCCGGAGTTTGGTTTTTGCGCTCGTTCCGCCAATCAGATTCACTGCACCGATTTCGGACAGCGTCGATTTCGCTACCAACGTGCATCCCGTCAGTCCGCTGATCTTCGGAGTCGCCCATGGCATTTCCGTCGGCCAAGGGTCGGTTGATTACCGCGTTGATCGCTGGGCAGGCAATCCGGCCGCTCGCTACGACTGGCAAATCGATGTGCACGATACGGCCAGCGATGACCCTTGCGCGAACATTCCCGAATACGCCACATCCATTTGTTCCGGCACGCCACCGCTGGGCAATTTCACGGATGCGTTCATTGGTGCTGCGCAAGCCAGTGATGCGCTGGCGTCGGCAACCATTCCGATGATCGGTTGAGCACCACGCGCCGACAGTCCGCATCAACATCCGGACTTCGCGGGATTCGCGGCAAGCAGGCAAGGCGCGCAGCAACAGCTTGGACACTGCGACACGAGCGCCGGTAATGGCAGATTCGGCAAGGGTACGAAAATCACCGCCAACGATCCGAATGGCGGTGCTGACCAGCAAGGACACAATCGGTCATGATGTTGCCCTGAGCTTCGTCCGGCCGCGCAGCGAAACCTGGAAGATTTTTGGGATTGCTGCAACGACCGCGCTTGGTCAGACCCGCGGCAATGTCCGCACCGGCACCTGTCTGGAATTGCATGGATTGCCGCCGCCATCGGCAAGTGCCCTCGTCGTTCCCGATGACGCCGCGATATTCAAGAATGGTTTTGAAGCAAAACCTTGGGCGGCAAACGGCAAACTCACGGTATCCGCGGTGCTCCAATGGCGCGAGGCATGGCCGTTCGGCGGCGCCGCGGCAAAAAGAGTGGGACATCGTTCACAAAATGCGCTACCTTTCAGCTTCCGCGCAGCGGCCAGTGTCAGGGGCTTCATGCCTGACTGACGCGGGTGGCCAGGAAGTTGCATGAGGAATCAGGAACGCGCGGAGTCCTTTCTTCCATCAGCAGCGAACGATTCGATCATGGCCGATTCCAATTCCAAAACACCGTCCTCCAGTCCTTCCAATCCGCTGATCAAGATAATTCCGATTATCGTGATATTGGTCGGCATTGCGATCGCGGCTTACTTTTTCCTGCATCGCGGCAGTGCCCCGGGGACGCCGACCGTGGTCCCGGCTAGCGGGAATCCGGCACCCGGTAATCCAGCCGCAGTCAATCCCGCGTCTCCACCCGCACCTGCGGTGGCTGCGCCTGCGGCGCCGACGCCCGAACTGACTGTGGACGAATGGCTCAAGAAAGCCAGTGCGGCATTCAGTGAAAAACGCTATGTGGCGCCTGCTGGCGACAACGCGGTGGAATCGTATGTTCAGGTGCTCGCCAAGGATCCAAAGAACGCGATGGCGCAGGATGCCCTGCGCGAGATTTTTCCCTTCGCCACTGGCGCAGTCGAGCAGGAAATCAATGCGGGAAATCTGGACGAAGCCACGCGCGAAATCAACCTTCTATCCCAAGCCGATCCCAGCAATTACACCCTGACAATCCTGCGCGGCAAACTTGACGCGAAGAAAAAGCAAGCCGAAAGCCTGCAAAAGCAACAAGACCTTGCTGCTGCTGCGGCGGCTGCAGCTGCAGCGAAAGCCAAGGCGGAAGCTGCCGCTCCACCGCCCGAGCAAACGCCAGTTGCCGCACCTGCGCCTGCTCCAGCGCCACCGCCGAAGCGGGCTCCCGCTCCTGTTGTTGCGCCACCGCCACAACCCGTGGGTGAAACGCGCCCTGCGGAATTGATCAAGGCCGCGTCTCCGGAGTTTCCTGCGGCTGCCTATCGCAGAAAGCAGTCGGGCTGGGTGGAAGTCTTGTTCACGGTCGATCTGGACGGAAAAGTCATTGACGCCAAAGTGAACGCATCCGAACCACGGCGTGTGTTCGATAGCGCGGCGCTGGATGCCGTGCGCAAATGGGTATTCAAGCCGCGGTTGGAGAATGGCAAACCGGTCCAGGAGCGCGTAACACGTCGCATCGAATTCAAACGGGCTGAGTGAGAAATCTCGTTGCAGCCTGGTACAAGTGCCTCGGGGAGGAATGGTTCCCAGGTCGTGTCGTGTGTTGCCGTACCGGGTCGGTTGCGCGGAAAATCCACACGGCGCGGGCTGCGGGCATTCCAGCATTCAGTTGATGGAATGCACGCGACTCAAGCCAGCAATGCGTTGCGAACTTCCGTAAAGATGCGGCGCGCGTGTGTGGTTTGATGTTCCGGCTCGCCCAGTTCAAGCAGGCGCTGGCTGGCACGTTCGTGATCGAAAGCATCAAGATTTGCGGCGAGCAATCCGCTCTGGTCGGCAAGCATCAGCAATGCCAGACCATGCAGATCCTCGCGCTCGCCGTGTGCGGCTGCGCGCAGGCGGTTCAATGCCTCATTGCGTGATTGCACCGAGCGCAAGGGATAACGTACTTGCCTGAAGATCCAGTAGCGACGCGTCTGGATGCGATGCACCAGATCGCGTCGGTACAAACCGTCGAGCACTTGTTCTGGCAGGGGGGCGAGTCGACGCGACAATAACCGGATTGAAGCGCTCACGCTCTGGTTGTGCGTTGCGTCCAATAAATGCAAGGCTTCGTTCAACAGTGGGTGGCCAAGCGGCAGGCTTCCATCGGTGCACAGTTGCCCATCATGCAGAAAGATGCGTTCATGCAGGGCCAGACCCAAAATCAATGCGGCGGCGGCAAGCGTTTCCGAATTTTGTTTTGCCCGCGGCCATTGCGGCAAACCGGTCTGCGGATTGCAGGCAATCAAGAAAAAATGTTCGACGATCAGCATCGTCGTTGATCGTTAACGGCTGCCGCCCGCGACGAGGTGATGCGTCGCATGCAGGTGTTCAAGGTCTGCCCAATCAACGGGTTTGAGACCAAGAAACCGATCCAGCAGCATCGGCATCAATCCGCTCGGCAGGGCGCATTCGCAATTCCACATCATCACCGCGCCAAAACGGTATTTCGGAAAGAAGGCAATCATGGTGCGATAGCCTTGCACGGCACCTGCATGGTAAATCAGGGTCTGACCGGCGTAATCGTACACTCGCCAACCCAAGGCGTATTCCGCATCAAGCAATCGCGCGCGACGCCAAGCTGTCGCGCGGCGTTCGTGTGGCGTTTCCACCAACGGCGTGTGCACGGTTTTGAGCAGGCTGTCGGACAAAACATCCGGCTCGCCGCCCATTTGGGCCATCAGCCACTTGCTCATGTCGCTGATGCTGGCATTGACGCCGGCGGCTGGCGGTACGTGATAGTAGGCTTCCTTGATGTCAATCGGTACCCAGACACTGCCGCGACGCACGTGCGGACGCGCCCAGCTCTTGCTCGCTTCCAGTGCGTGCTTGCCATACGTGGCAGTGCGCATGCCGAGTGGATGGAAGATCCGCTTCTCAACCAAATGATAAAAAAAATCGCCGCTGACTGCATAGGTAATGTCGCCAATCAAGGCAAACGTGATGTTCTGGTATCCGTAGCAGTCGCCGACATCGCAGGTCATCGGAACTTCGCGCAACTTCTCCACCAATTCCTGGTAGGGCTCCTCGTGTTCGAGCAGGCGGTCATACGTGTTGTGGGGAAGCCCCACGCGTTGGCTGAGAATGTCGCGCACGGTGAGCTTGTCGCTCGCATCCGGATCGTGCAGCTCGAATGTCGGCAATACGCCGGTTACCCGTGTGTCCCAACTGAGCATGCCCTCGTCCACGAGCATCGCCGTCAAGGCGCTGGCAAACGCCTTGGACAACGAGGCCAGACGAAACACGGTATCTGCAGTTACGTGCAGACCACGGCTGGCATCGGCATAACCGATGCCGCGCTGCAGGAGAACCTTGTCTTTGTAAACGATGGCTGCCGCCAGGCCCGACACTTTGCCTGATTGTTCAACCGCATCCAGCCAGCCATTGAACCTTGCGGCCACCTTGGCTGGATAGGCGACGTGATCAGGTGTCTGAACGCGTTGATTGCCGGAATGAGCTGCCGCCGTAACGGCGCACCCGAAAAATGACATCAACGCCAGTCCCGCCAGCGTGCGTGCAATCCACATCTACAGCAGCCTTGTGTTTGATCCACGACGTGCACGGTAATACTCGAACCCGTGCTATGATTTTTGTGTCCCGCGCAATAGTAGCGCCAAGTCAAGGTTTACGTGTTATGACATTCATAATTCCGCTCGTCATCATCATTGCGATCGTTTTGTTTCTGGTCGGTATCTACAACGGCCTGGTTACCGCCCGCAACAGTTACAAAAACGCGTTTGCCCAGATCGATGTGCAACTGCAACGCCGGCACGACCTGATTCCGAATCTCGTGGAAACGGCAAAAGCGTATATGGCACATGAGCGCGACACCCTCGAGGCGGTGACGGCGGCGCGTACCGCAGCGATGAGCGGCTTGTCGGCTGCCAAGGCCAATCCCGGCGATCCGCAGGCGATGCAGAAATTGAGTGCTGGCGAAAACCAGTTGACCGGAACGCTCAAAACGCTGTTTGCCGTGTCGGAAAGCTATCCGGACCTGAAAGCCAACCAGAACATGATGCAGTTGTCCGAAGAATTGACCACCACAGAAAACAAGGTCGCGTTTGCGCGCCAGGCGTACAACGATGCAGTGATGTTCTACAACAACAAGCGCGAAGTGTTCCCCAACTCGATTTTGGCCAACAGTTTCAATTTTGCGCCAGCCACGTCGTGGGAAGTCGAATCACCTGACGTCAAGCAGGCGGTGAAGGTTTCGTTCAACTGATACGTGAAGGATTGATTGGTGGCTGCAGCAGCCGCGCCGAGCGCGTGGCTGTTGCACATTTTCCGTTTGACCACCAACCGCTGATCGAGCACGCCGCATGAATTTCTTCGCCCAACAGGAACGTGCGCGCAAGCACACCAAGCGCATGCTGGTGCTTTTCGCACTGGCAGTCATCTGCATCGTCGTTGCGGTGGACCTCGTACTGATCATGGCGTTCGGTGGTTTCGCCACCGGTCGCCACCACATGGCCAGCGGAACCAGCGCATTGCCGCAGGCATTATTGTGGAGCACCTTGCTGGTGTTGGCAGTCATCGGGTTCAGCTCGTTGTACAAGGTGTCGTCGTTGCGTGGCGGTGGCAGCGTCGTTGCCGCGCAGATGGGTGCAACCCTGGTGCCGCCGAATACGACGGATTTCGCGCGCAAACGCTTGCATAACGTGGTTGAAGAAATTGCCATTGCTTCGGGAGTGCCGGTACCGGAGGTCTATGTGATCGAAGGCGAGCCGGCCATCAATGCCTTTGCTGCCGGCTATACGCCGTCGGATGCGGCAGTTACCGTTACCGAAGGGTGCCTGCAGAAGCTCACCCGTGATGAATTGCAGGGCGTGATCGCCCACGAATTCAGTCATGTGCTCAATGGCGACATGCGCTTGAATATCCGCCTCATGGGCGTGTTGTTCGGCATTCTCGTGATCGGCATCATTGGACGCAAATTGCTGTCCAGCTCGGGGCGCAGCCGCGATTCCGGAAATGCGGCGTGGTTCGGGATTGCCATTTTGGTCATTGGTTACGTGGGCGTATTTTTCGGACGCTTGATCAAGGCGGGGATATCGCGCCAACGCGAATACCTGGCGGATGCGTCCGCCGTCCAATTCACCCGCCAGACCATGGGGATTGGTGGCGCGCTGAAAAAAATCGGTAGTCTGGCCGAGGGCTCCAAGCTTGCCAGCTCGGAAACGGAAGAAGTCGCGCACATGCTGTTTGGTGATGGGGTTGGCTACTCCGCCCTGTTTGCGACTCATCCGCCGCTGCCCAAGCGCATCAAGGCCATCGACCCGCAATTCGATCCGCGTGAATTTGCCGCAATCGCTGCGGCATGGTCGAACCCGATTCCGGTTGGCGAAAGCGACAGCGCGGACGTGTCGCTGGCAGGTTTTGCGCCGGCAATGCCGGGACTGTCACCGCGTTCGACCAGCGGGACTGCACCAATTGCCGCTGTCGCCGCGGCGGCAGCGGCGCAAATGGCATTGCCGCAGGGCAATGCCGGCATGACTATCGATGCGAACAAAGTTGCGCAAAACACCGGGACTGCGAGTCAGGATGACATAGCCAATGCGCAGACCATCAGCAACACCATTCCCGAGCGCCTGCGTGCCAGCGCTTACATGACCAGCGCAGCACCTCAGGTCGTGTTTGCGTTGACCCTGGATACACGCACCGACATCCGCGAACGCCAACTGCGCATCGTCGAGAAATACTTCGATGCCGAGACTCGCGCCGGTGTCGAGGCATTGGCTGGCGACGTCGCGCGGTTGCATCCGATGCAGCGTCTGCCATTGGTGCAACTCGCGTTTCCGGTTCTGCGCCGACGCCCGCGACCTTTGTTGCAAACGTTTCTGGTCGCGCTCAACGAAGTGGTGCAGGCCGACGGCACGGTCGCAATCGAGGAATACTGTCTGGCCAAGTTGATCGCGGTACAGGTGATCGATGCGTTGGATCCATCCAAGGCACGCCCGACAGGCGCATTCAAATTGCAAGACTGTGCAGCCCAGCTCGCGCAGGTCATTGCGCTGGTCGCGGAATATGGCAGCGACGATCCAGCCGACGCCGAGCGCGCGTATCTGCTGGGCATGAACGAAGTCTTGCCCAATGCGATTCCGCCTTATGCTCCGCCAGAAGAATGGTCGCTCGCCCTGGATCGCGGGTTGCCGCTGCTGGACCGACTGGTACCTGCCGGCAAGGAACTGTTGGTCTGTGGATTGACTCGTGCCATCGATGCCGATGGCGTGATTACCGTGACCGAAGCCGAGTTGCTGCGCACGATCTGTGCAGCGATTCACTGCCCGTTGCCTCCGATTCTGAATCAGGTGGCCTGAATCGTCGTTTTGAGTCGAGTCGGTGTAGCGTGAGTCGGGTTTGCAATGACCCGCCTCTTCTTGTTGGTGAAACCGAGGGTTGAGACATCTCGCTCGCCATTCCAGCGAAGGCTGGAACCTGGTTCTTGCTCGTCCGTTTGGTGATCCGGCTGATACAAGCCAAGTAGTCCCCATTCGGTCCTGTGTGTGGCTACGCGACGCCGCTGGATATTCACACAGCCGGGTTGGGGACCGAATCAAAAGTCCCGCAGCTCAATTGCTGTCGCTTCCCCGGCGCAGCGGGGGAAAGAAAGAAGCGTTGCCGATCACGAAGCGTCGACATTGCGACGCATGTTTTCCTCGATGGCCACGAGTGCGGCAAGTACGCCGCTGATGATCACCATGGCGAAGCCGAATTCGATCATTCCAATCGAAAGCGGTCCGGCGTTCAGGACAGAGATGTGAAATTGGACTTGCGCAGCCAGCCAGAAGCCAACCAGCATCAATACGGCAAGCCCAACAATCAGCCATCCGAACATGGCGAGAATTCGCGCCACCAGCAGCAACATTCCCAAGTGCAGCGATTGCATGTTGGAGTAAGGCAGAAGTCGGCGCATATCAATCCTTGAACACTGGGCAAGCGCCCCGATCGCCGTCATGGCGATCAGGGCGCTTCGCGTTACAACAGCGGAATCAGCAACAACGCCACAATGTTGATGATCTTGATGAGCGGGTTGATCGCCGGGCCGGCGGTGTCCTTGTACGGATCACCGACGGTGTCGCCGGTAACGGCGGCCTTGTGTGCCTCGCTTCCCTTGCCACCAAAGTTGCCGTCCTCGATATACTTTTTCGCATTGTCCCAGGCGCCGCCGCCAGTGGTCATGGAAATGGCAACGAACAGGCCCGTGACGATGGTGCCGATAAGCACGCCGCCTAGCGCCTTGGCGCCTTCGACGTTGGATCCCGTGATCCACGTTGCACCAAACGCCACAACGATTGGAACCAGGACCGGCAACAATGACGGAACCAGCATTTCCTTGATTGCGGATTTGGTCAGCAAATCGACTGCAGTGGAATAGTCCGGCTTGCCGCTGCCATCCATGATGCCCTTGATATCGCGGAATTGACGACGCACTTCCTCGACCACGGACGCCGCGGCACGACCGACCGCTTCCATCGCCATCGCGCCAAACAAATACGGAATCAAACCGCCGATGAACAGACCGATGATGACCATGTGATCGGAAAGATCGAAGGTGAATATCTGATGCACGCCACCGGTCGTCACGAAGTTTGGCGCCATACCCAGGTTGTGGGTGTAATCGGCAAACAGCACCAGCGCCGCCAAACCGGCAGAACCGATGGCGTAACCCTTGGTCACGGCCTTGGTCGTGTTGCCGACGGCATCGAGCGGATCGGTCACCCCACGGACTTCAGCAGGCATTTCCGCCATTTCGGCGATACCGCCAGCGTTGTCGGTGATCGGGCCGTAGGCATCGAGCGCGACGATCATGCCGGTCATCGACAACATGGCGGTCGCGGCGATGGCAATGCCGTACAAGCCAGCAAAGAAGTGGGCGGCCCAGATTGCTGCGCAGATCGCCAGCACCGGCAATGCAGTGGACTTCATTGATACGCCAAGACCGGCAATGATGTTGGTCGCGTGGCCAGTGGTTGAGGCTTTGGCGACGTGTTTGACCGGGCCATATTCAGTGGCTGTGTAAAATTCGGTGATTACCACCATGGCCACGGTCAGCACGATGCCGACGACAGTACAGAAGTAGATATTCCATGCGCCGAATTGTGCGCCCGCCATCATCGCCTGGGTAACCGGAATGAAGGCCAACAAGGCGAGCACAGCCGACACGCCAACGCCGACGTACAGCGCGTTCATGATCTTGCCGCCGTCACGTGCGCGCACGAAGAACATGCCGATGATCGAAGCAATGATCGAAACGCCGCCCAGGGCCAGCGGATACAACACGCCGAAAGCGCCAACCTGTGAACCCAGCACGCCGCCAAGCAGCATCGTGGCAACGAGAGTCACCGCATAGGTTTCAAACAAGTCCGCGGCCATGCCGGCACAGTCACCGACATTGTCGCCGACGTTATCGGCAATCACGGCCGGGTTGCGCGGATCGTCTTCCGGAATGCCGGCTTCGACCTTGCCGACCAGATCGGCGCCCACATCGGCACCCTTGGTGAAAATGCCGCCACCAAGGCGCGCGAAGATCGAGATCAATGATGAACCAAAAGCCAGTCCGATCATTGCGTGCAGGGCTTCTTCCTGACTATGACCCAAGTGCAGCAGGATGGCGTAGTACCCGGCCACACCGAGCAGGGCCAGACCAACCACCAACATGCCGGTAATCGAACCACCACGAAAAGCCACCTGCAGGGCCGCATTGATGCCACTGCGTGCGGCTTCGGCGGTGCGCACGTTGGCGCGAACCGAAATGTTCATGCCGATGAATCCGGTCAATCCGGACAGAATTGCGCCGATCGCAAAACCAATTGCGGCCGACCAGCCGAGTTTGGTAAACCCGATTATGAGAAACAGCACCACACCGACGATGGCGATGGTGCGATATTGGCGACTCAAGTAGGCGCTTGCGCCTTCCTGGATGGCCTTGGCGATTTCCTGCATACGCTCATTACCAGCCGGTTTGGCCAGAATCCACGCGCGCGACCAGATTCCGTAAAGAATCGCGATCAGGGCGCAGACGAGTGCGATCCAGATGGCATAGTGCTGAAAAAACATTGAATTCTCCCTGGGGCAACGACAGTAGCGAATGAAACAATGGTCACAAAACCCGCCGATTATAGCGGCCCGGCGTCCATGATGGCTTGTGCGGCGCAAAATCAAACAGCGAAATCGATTTCGCCGTGGATTCGCTGTTTCTCCCTGATTTGTCGGTCGAGAGCGCCAGCGCAGGCGCAGCGCATCGCCCTGCGGAAGCGATTCTGAAATTCGGCAGGTTCACCGTCACCCAAACTTGTCCCCGAACGAGCTTGGGCAGATGCGCCTATGGCGTCATTTGTCCGCAACCGAATAGGCAGGTAGTTTCTTCTTCACCAAAACCTGCTTGAGTGTCACGTATTTCGGCAGGCCGCTGGTTTTGTCGTAGGGCGGGACGTCTTCACCGCGAATCAGCGGCTCAAAATACGTGCGTGCAGCGGCGGTGATGCCGAAGCCGTCACGACTGATGAAGTTCTTCGGCAACTTTTTCTCGACATTGGCAATTTTCGTCAGCGGTGCGGATTCGATCTTCCACTTGAATGGTTGATTGGAGATGCGCTTGACCACCGGCATGACCGCGGATTTTCCTGCCAGCGCATATTCCACGGCGGCCTTGCCCACTGCCCACGCCTGATCGACATCGGTCTTGCTGGCCAGATGGCGTGCGGAGCGTTGCAGATAGTCCGGCACCGCCCAGTGATATTTGTAGCCGAGCTTGGCTTTCACCATCTGCGCAATCAGCGGCCCCACGCCACCCAGTTGCGTATGACCGAAGGCGTCGGTACTGCCCGCCTCGGCGAGAAACTTGCCGTCGGCGGATTTCAGTCCTTCCGATACCACGACGGTGCAGTAACCCACGCGTTGCACCGTGGCTTTCACGCGTGCAAGGAAGGCTGCCTCGTCAAATGCAATTTCCGGGAACAGGATGATGTGTGGCGGATCGTCATTGCCGGTGCCGGCCAAACCTGCGGCAGCGGCAATCCAGCCGGCGTGCCGACCCATGACTTCCATGACGAAGACCTTGGTTGAGGATTCGCGCATCGAAGCGACGTCGAGGCTGGCCTCAAGCACCGACACGGCGGTGTACTTGGCCACCGATCCAAAGCCGGGGCAGGTATCGGTTACGGGCAGATCGTTGTCCACCGTTTTTGGCACGCCGATGACCTGCATGGGATAGCCGAGTGTTTTTGCAATCTGGGCAATTTTCAGCGACGTATCCGCCGAATCGTTGCCACCGTTGTATAGAAAATGGCGGATGTCGTGCGCGCGCAGCACGTCGATCAGGCGCTGGTAGTGGGCGCGATCGGTTTCGGCTGACTTGAGTTTGAAGCGACACGAGCCGAACGCACCGCCGGGGGTGTGCCGCAACCCCGCAAGGGCGCGGCGATCTTCTCGCGCCAGATCGATCAATTCCTCGCGCAGCACGCCAAGGATGCCATTGCGCCCGGCGTACGCGCGAATTCGATGTTGCCGACAGGTTTCGATGACGGCGCTGGCGGTCGTGTTGATGACGGCAGTGACTCCGCCGGATTGCGCGTACAGCAAATTGCCCTTGCTCATGCTCTCCTCGCTGATTGTTTGACTCGGTCTGCGACTGCCGCTAGCTTAGCGGATGAAATGCTGGAAATGGGCCTTCGGGGTCGTTCCCGGCGCATGCGTGGATACCGCCACCAACATTCAGGAAACAAACACCCTCATGCGCATTGTTTTCTTTGGCCCCAACGGTTCGGGCAAAGGTACTCAGGCGGCTTTGCTCAAGGCTGAACTGGGTGTACCGCATATTTCCACTGGCGACCTGCTGCGCGCAGCGGTAAAGGCCGCAACCCCGTTGGGCGTGCAAGCCAAGGCCGTCATGGATGCCGGCAAGCTCGTCTCCGACGAAATCGTGCTGGGCATCCTGGAAGAACGCGTTGCCAAACCGGATGCCGGAAGTGGATTCATTCTCGATGGCTATCCGCGCAACCTGGCCCAATGCGCCGCGCTGGAGGCGCTGCTTGCGCAGTTGCACCAGCCCCTGGATGTGGCGGTTGAACTGGATGTTCCCGATCATGTCATCCTGGCGCGTTGCGAGGCGCGTTTTGCCGCCGAGCATCGGCCGGATGACGATCCGGCAATCGTGCGCAAGCGCCTGGATGTTTACCGCGAGCAGACGGCCCCGGTCGCGGCGCATTTTGCCGAAATCGGCAAACTGGTAACGGTCGACGGCGTCGGCGAGGTACAAACCGTGTTCAAACGCATTCTGGACGTGTTGCCGCGCATTCCAGCCTGATTGTGCGATTTTTGCCGAATCGCTGCGCGATTTGATGCGCAGGCTGCAAACCGCCACGGAAATTGACCGATGCAATCATTATTTCTCGTCGTACGCGACATTTGCCTGTTGCGTCGTGGCCCACAAGACCTGCCGTATTCGCCGCGACTGCTGGCAGGCATTTGCATCACCAGCGTGGGGTTGCAGTTTGTCATCGCCCAGATCCTGGGAATCGAGGGAAACACCATTGGCGCGAGCCTGTTCGGCTTGGGCTTCAGCCTTGGCGTGCTGTACCTGTTGGTCAGCTTGCGTGGTGTGCGTAGTCGCTTCGTGCAAGCCGCAAGTGCGCTGCTGGCGTGCGCATTGTTGTTTGCTCTGTTGAGCCTGCCGATTGCCTTGCTCGCCGGAGGCAAACCTCCCACGCCGGAGAACGTGACGCCGTTGCAACTGCTGCTCGGCCTCGTGTCTTTTCCCGTCGTCATCTGGAAGATCGTGATCGATGCGCATATCCTGCGTCACAGTTTGAATCTGCCGTTCTTTGCCGGATTGACGATCGCGATTTTGTGGCTGCTCGCGGAATTGAAATTGGGCGGGGCAATGGGGTAGGGCAGGAATGTTACGCACGGGCTGAGGCAAATTGCGTGCAGCATGAGACCCAATCTTCACGCCACAAGGCTTGATTCAACAGATCAAAAATTTGGTCCTCAGCCCTCAGCCCTCAATCCATGACTCAACCCACCTTGCAAAACCTCCATATCCTTGGCATCTGCGGAACCTTCATGGGCGGCGTCGCTGCGCTTGCGCGTGAAATGGGCTACCATGTCGAGGGCAGTGACGCGAACATTTATCCGCCGATGAGCGATCAGCTTGCCGCGCTCGGGGTCACGCTCAAATCCGGTTATGCGGCCGCGCATCTGCAACCATCGCCGGATCTCGTCATCGTCGGCAACGCATTGTCGCGCGGCAATGCGGCAGTCGAACACATGCTTGATGCACGCTTGTCGTATACGTCCGGGCCGCAGTGGATTGGTGAGCAGGTGTTGGCGTCGCGCCGCGTTTTTGCGGTGGCGGGAACCCACGGCAAGACCACCACGACATCCATGCTGGCCTGGATGCTCGAAGCGTGTGGACGCGAACCCGGATTCCTGGTCGGCGGCGTGCCGGAGAATTTCGGCGTATCTGCGCGGTTGGGTGCAACGCCAGCGCTCAGCGCCCAGCCCTCGGCCCTCAGCTCTGATTTTGTCATCGAAGCCGACGAATACGACACCGCATTCTTCGACAAGCGTTCCAAATTCGTGCACTACCGCCCGCACATCGCCATCCTCAACAATCTCGAATACGATCACGCCGACATCTTTCCCGATGTCGCCGCGATTCAACGGCAGTTCCATCATCTGGTGCGTATCGTGCCGCGCAATGGGCGGTTGATCGTCAATGCGGAAGATGCGCGTCTGGCCGAAGTGTTGGCGATGGGGTCATGGACGCCGATAACGACATTCGGCATGGATTCGGGCGACTGGCGCGCACGTGTGATCGCTGCCGACGGATCGCATTTTGCCGTGCTGCATGAGGGCTGCGAACGCGGCGAAGTGCGCTGGGGGTTGTTGGGGCGGCACAACGTCATGAACGCGTTGGCCGCAATTGCCGCCGCGCATTCGGGTGGGGTCGCTGCCGCGCAGGCAATTGCCGCGCTGGCTGATTTTCGCAATGCCAAACGGCGCATGGAGCTGGTCGGCGAACGTGCCGGAATCCACGTCTACGATGATTTCGCCCATCATCCAACCGCTATTGCCACCACGCTTGCCGGACTGCGGGCGCGAGTGGGCGACGCGCGGATTCTGGTCGGCATGGAGCCGCGCTCCAATTCCATGCGATTGGGCGCGCATGCCGACGAACTTGCGCCATCGTTGCGTGATGCAGACGAAGTGGTATTCCTGCAGCGTCCAGAGCTGGTCTGGGATGCCGCACGCGTTACCGCATCGCTGCACGGTCGCGGCCACACGGCGGCATCGGTGGATGTGCTGGTTTCCATGCTGCGCG
>DASSXQ010000178.1:0-13324 GCA_035703725.1 Rudaea sp. | reverse complement strand
ATTTTCGACCCCGATATCGTGGTCAAGGAATTCCGCCAATTGGGTTTCTCGATGGACGAAGAGACTCTGTGGCGCAGCATGGTCGAACGCCCGCACGGTATCGTGCTGGTTACCGGGCCGACCGGATCGGGCAAGACCACCACACTTTATTCGACGCTCAAGCATCTGGCCACGCCGGACATCAACGTCTGCACGATTGAAGACCCGATCGAAATGGTGTCGCCGGAATTCAACCAAATGCAGGTGCAGACGGCGATTGATCTGGATTTCGCCACCGGCGTGCGCACGTTGATGCGCCAGGACCCGGATATCATCATGATCGGCGAGGTGCGCGATCTGGAAACCGCGCAAATGGCCGTGCAGGCGGCGCTGACCGGGCACCTCGTGCTATCCACACTGCACACCAACGACGCGCCTACAGCATTGAGCCGCCTGCTTGATCTGGGCGCTCCGCATTATCTGATCCAGTCCACCTTGACCGGCGTTGTCGCACAACGTCTGATTCGGACCTTGTGTCCACATTGCAAAACGGAAGCGAAGCTGGATGGCCACGCATGGGATGCACTCGTGCATCGCTGGCGTTTGCCGCCGCCCGAGCATGCCTATGCGCCCAAGGGCTGCCTGGAATGCCGCAACACGGGTTTCTTCGGGCGTACCGGCATTTACGAAATGATGAAGATTTCACCACAATTGCGCCAGATGATCCTGCCGGATTTGAACCTTGGCAGAGTCGGAGAAACCGCCCTGGCTGAAGGCATGCGCCCGCTGCGCGTGAGCGCGGCGGCACAAGTGGCACGTGGAATCACCACGATTGCCGAAATCGTCGGCGTATTGCCGCCGGTGGACTAGTGCGCTGATCGCGACCAGACTGCGCACACGCCTCGACCCACCGCAGCAGACCCATGTCGCCACGAAAATCGGAAACCAACGTGCTGGTCAATGGTGGCCGCAAACGTGTACTTGTCATCCAGACTGGAACGGCACCCAGCGAAATCCGCGCTCGATTTGGGGATTTCGGCGAATGGTTTCGGCGTGGTCTGCGTCTGAAGCCAGAGCAAATCCGGTGCGTGCGCGTGGATTGCGGCGAAACGCTGCCTGCACCGGAAAACGTGGCCGCGGCGCTAGTGACCGGTTCCGGCGCAATGGTGACGCAGCGACTGGAATGGAGCGAGCGTACCGCCGCATGGTTGCTGGATGCGGCTGCAGCGCAATTGCCCATGCTCGGTGTGTGCTACGGACACCAATTGCTCGCGCATGCATTCGGTGGTCGGGTCGATTACAACCCGCGCGGGCGTGAAATCGGTAGCGTGGACATCGAAATGCTGCCTGCGGCCAAAGACGATGCGCTCTTCGACGCGCTTCCATCCCGATTTGCTGCGCAAGCCACGCACCTGCAATCCGTAACGCTGCCACCACGCGACGCAGTCGTTCTTGCGCGATCGACTTTGGAAAGTCACCAGATTGTGCGCTATGCAAACAAGGTCTGGGGCGTGCAATTTCATCCGGAATTCGGCGTGGCACAAATGCGCGCCTATTTGCGCGCGCGCGCCGAGGCGATCACGTCAGAGGCAATTGACGTGAGTGCGTTGTTGCAAGCGGTGCGGCCGAGTCCCGTATCACGAAGCGTGTTGCGCCGATTCGTTCGCCTTGCCAGGTCCTGAACGCACATCACCGTGGCTTCGCCCACTGGATGGGTTGGTTGTCATTGCGTTTTACCTCGATGGACGACGCGCTTTCACTTGATTGGGGATTGCGCAGTGCGCGCAGCTCTGCCCAGTGTCAGCGCATATCGATATACTGCCTTCTGGATGCTCCGCGGATTGCCCGGAACGATGGCGAAAACGATGTTGCAGCAGCGCCAGGCGCTTTGGTCTGGGGCATGCATTTTGGCAGCCATATTGGCCGCGTTGGTGGCGTCGATGCTTGCCGCGCCTGCGGTACGGCTGACGTTGCTGTTGTTGACGGCCGCATTGTGGATGAATGCGCAATGCGTGGCGGGGCAACGCGACGTCACTTTCCGTGCGTTTTTCGCGCGTAGCGGTGCCTTCCTGTTGCTGCTGGGCACGTATTCGCTGGTGGTCGCGGTCATCATCGGCTGGCCATTGAGCTGGTTGCGCGAGCAAGGTTCGCTCGCCGCGGCTCTCGCGGTGTCCGGTGCAGTGATGATTGCATTGCTGGGACTGTGGCGAGTGTGGCCGGTGTTTGGCATGGTTTGCCATGAGGCGGGCAAGTACCGACGTCCGCAAGATCAAAATCTGTTGACGCACAGCCTCGTGCACGCCTGGCGTCTGACCGCACATAACGAACTGTTTTTCGGCCGCGGTTTGCTCGCGGCCATCAGTCTGTTGCTGTTGGCGCAAGGCGCATTGAGTGTTGCCGGTATCGATGCGCCGATTGCCCAGTCCTGGCGTCTGCCTGCCCTCGCAGCATACGCCCTGGTGTTGGTGCCGCTGGCCAATTGGCTGATCATCTGGTGTTATCGCAATGCCGTGCTGGTTGCATATCGACGCACGCATGTCGGGCACGGCGAAATACCGGTTGTCGTTCCAGCAATCTGCGCGCAACCATCCAGCGATGCGGAATTGACCGTTGGATTGAGTCCCGAACAACTGGATTTGATGTTGCTGCGCTGCGCCCGCGCGGGCCAGATCCAGCTTGCACTGGACGCGGTCGTCCATGGTGCGTCGGTACATTGTGCGCCGCCACCCGATGATCGCGATCAGCGATCCGTGCTGGTGCTTGCGGCGGTCAATCCGGATTTGCGTCTGCTGCGCGCCTTGATTGCGAATGGCGCGGATCTCAATCGTGCCCATGCCGGTCTCGCGCCGCTGATCGCAGCCACGCGCGACAGTTACGAGGGGCGCCCCGAAGCGGTCATGACCTTGCTGACCAACGGCGCGAGAACCGACAGTGTCGATGCTGAAGGCAACACGCCGTTGCACTTTGCCGCGCTTGCGGCAAAACCGATTGTTGCGGCACTGCTGTGCGATGCCGGCGCCACGATCGATCCGGTCAATCGCAATGGTCTGACGCCGCTCGGTGTCGCCTGCGCCGCAGCCAATTGGGAGTTGGTCGAATTTCTGCTCGAGCGCGGGGCAAAACTGGAAGTCGAGCATGCACAACCGGCGCTGTTGGCTGCCAGTTCGATCAGCGAAGACGATGTTCACGGCGTTGGCCTGCTGCTCAAGCGTCGCGCGCGCGTCAATGCACGCGGCACGCTGGGTCGTACCGCGCTGATGACGGCCGCATTGCATGGCCATGTCGAAATTGCACGGGCGTTGGTCCGGGCCGGCGCCGACGTGAATCTTGCGGACGAACGTGGAGCAACCGCGTTGATGGAAGCGGCGCGCGCAGGTGCTCATCACGTGCTGGATGTGTTCGCGCGAAAAGGTGCGGCGCTGGATAGCGCAGACCATGGCGGACGCACAGCCTTGATTATTGCCAGCCAATCCGTGCGCGCCAGCGAAGAAATCGTTGCAGGTCTGCTCGGGCTTGGCGCATCGCCGGATGTGGCGTTGGACGACGGCCGCCGCGCCGTGGATTTCGCCGCCGCCGCTGGCCGCTGGAATATCGTGGCACTGCTTGATCCGGATTATCCGCGTCCGGCGACGTTGACAACAACCGACGCGGGACCGCAATCGGCGTACGCGCATTTGCTCGACGCGCTGCGCTTCGGGCATTGGCCGATCGCCGAAACGTATGCCGCCCAGTTCCGCGATTGGCCGCAAATGCAACGCGCGCACATGTTCGTCGAATTGATCGGGCATGACGAGCCCGCGGCGTGGCGCTGGTTGCTGACTCATGGGCTCGACGTGAATACGCGATTCGATGACGGCACCACGGTCCTCGAACAAGCTCTGACGAGACGACCGACCGGGTTGCTGGCGGCGATGGATATCGTGGCTGCGGGAGCACAGATCGGTGGCAGCGGCGCGCTGATGACGGTGTGCAGTGGATTGGGTGACGTCGAAGACGCCGAACATCGCGCCATGCTCGAGCGGTTCGCCCTCGATCTGGTCGAGCGCGGTGCCGACATGTTTGCGCCCGACAAGGCGGGCCGCACACCATTGATGCATGCGCTGAGCGCCGGCAGCGTCGGACTGACGCGAGTCCTGCTGGATCGCGGCGTGGACCCGGACGCACGCGATGGGAAATGCCGCACGGCTCTGTTCGCTGCTGTCGTACAACCACCCCATCGCGCGGTCGAACTGATCTGCGAGCTGTTGCGCGCAGGCGCCAATCCGGACGCATCCGCACGCAATGGTGAAACGCCATTGGGTAATGCGCTGGCTCGCCCGGCGCAGGAGGTGCGCGACTGGCTCAACTGGCCGAACTGGAAGTTGCCGTGTCGTCGATTGCGTGGCGCCGATCTCGTCGCAGCAGCAGCAACCGGCGACACGTCCGCAGTCGACAAATTGTTGCAACTGGGCCTGCCGAAGAACGCGATCGACGCTCGAGGCGCAACCGCATTGATGCGTGCGGCCGGAAACGGTCATGCTGGCTTGGTCAGGCAGTTGCTTGCGCGCGGAGCCGATGCCGATACGGTTGCATCTGCCGGTGCGACTGCGCTCAGCGCAGCCGTCTGCGCGCGCCATGCGCAAGTCATCGAAGTCCTCGTCACCCATGGTGCAGCCGTCGATCAACGCCTCGCTGGAGGCGTTACTGCATTGATGATCGCGGCTGGTCTGGGATATCCGGAAGTGGCCGCTCAATTGTTGGCACACGGCGCCGATGTAAATGCTGCCGACGAACATGGCACCTGTGCGCTGCACGTTGCTGCGAAATTCGGATTCGTCAGCGACGATGTCGAACGTGCCACGCGGATCCTGCAGACGCTGCTGGATGCAGGCGCGTGCGTGGATGCGGTGAACCGTGCCGGCCAGACGGCGCTGCTGTTATTGCTCGGAGCCGATGCGGATGTCGGCGCAAACGTCGATCAGAAACGCTTGCTTGAGCTGCTGCAACTGCTATTGACGCATCACGCCGACACGCGATTGCAGGATGGGCGCGGCGTCAGTGCGCTTCACGCGTGCGCGATGCATGGTCTGTTGCTGCCTGCGCGCGCGCTGTTGGCTGGCGGTGCCGATTCGACGTGCCGTGATCGGCGCGAACGCACGCCGCGTGAAGTTGCGCACTTGCTCGGGTTTATCGACATTGCTGCCGAACTTGGGGGCAGTGCGGCAATTCCCGGCGCTGCTCAAACCTTGCGCGCACCGGCTTTCGGATCCAAATAGGCAGCGGCGCCGGATTCGGCGGCCGAAGACGCAACGCTGCCGGCACGATCGGCTTCAAACAGCCGCTCGAGATCGTCGAGTGCGTCCTTGGACGATTGAATCAACGCCGCTTCGTCGTCGTAAACCAGATATTGCACTTTCAACACGTTGGCATCGTGCTCGCGGAATTTGTCTATCTGACTGCCGGCAACATCCGGCGGCAGGCCCAGATCTTCGAGTACCGCGCGCGCCATTTCCAGACTTGAGTGCAGTGTTTCGCGCACAACCGTATCCAGATTCAGATCCATCAATCGGAATGCATGCTGGCGATTGCGCGCGCGCGCGACTATCTTCATGTGCGGATACAGTCGCTTGACGATGCGCGCCGTTCGAATGTTTACCTCGGGATCTTCGGTGGCGAGCACAAACACCTCTGCATTGCCGACGCCTGCGGCACGCAGCAGTTCCGGTCGGCTGGAATCGCCGAAATAAATGTTGCTGCCGAAGCGGCGTGAAAACTCGACTTGCTCGATCGAACTTTCCAGAGCGGTGAATGCAATGTGTTGTGCCCGCAAGATGCGCGCGACAATCTGGCCAACACGCCCATAGCCGGCGATGATTACGCGTGGATGCCCGTCTGAAATCTCGTCAAATGGACGCACGGCTTTGTCCTTGCGTGACGCAAGCCATCGCGAACAGGCCATGACGAAAAGCGGAGTAAGCACCATGGAAAGCGTCACTGCCACCACCAACAGATTGTGCTGAGATGCGCGCAGCAAGCCGTCGTGGCGTGCGAGATTGAGCACGACGAACGCAAATTCACCGCCACCGGAAAGCACCGCAGCCAGACTCAGCGCCTGGGCAAAATCCAGTTTGCCCGATATCCGACCCAGCGCCAGCAAGACCAATGCCTTGATCAATAACAATCCGGCCACGATGGCGGCAATTTGCAGTGGTTGGCGGATCACCAGATCCAGATCCAGCGAAACGCCAACGCTCAGGAAGAACAATCCCAGCAACAGACCCTTGAACGGTTCGATTTGCGATTCGATTTCATGTCGGTATTCCGAATCCGCCAGCAGCATGCCCGCCAGAAATGCGCCAAGTGACATCTGCATGCCTGCCACCTGCATCAGCAAAGCCGTGCCAAGCACCACCAACAGGGCCGTGGCAGTAAATACTTCGGCGATGTCCGTGCGTGCAACGGCACGCAGTACCGGGCGCAACAAGTAGCGGCCGCCGACCACGATTGCGGCAATCACGCCAACCACCTTGAGGACGGCTGCGACATCCGTGGTCCCGCTGGTGGCGACCTGGTGCACACCAAGCAAGGGAATCATCGCCAGAATGGGAATTGCGGCCGCATCCTGAAACAAGAGGATGGCAAACGACAGGCGGCCGTGCGGACTGCCCAATTGCTTGCGTTCCGTGAGAATCTGCAACCCGATTGCCGTGGACGAGAGTGCCAGGCCGAGGCCAATTACCAGCGCGGCTTTCCAGCCGATATCGAATGCCAGCGTGGCGGCGCCGCCCAGCAACAGAGCCGAAATCACCACTTGCAGCGTGCCTGCGCCAAAAACTGCCCGGCGCATGACCCACAATCGCTGCGGGGAGAGCTCCAGACCAATGACGAACAGCAGCAAGATCACGCCGAGTTCGGAAAATACGGTCGTATTGCTCATGTCCGGCGTGAGTTTGAGCAGATGTGGGCCAATCAGTGCGCCCGCAGCAAGATAGCCCAAAACCGCGCCAAGCCCGGCGCGCCGGGACAGCGTCACCACGACTACGGCGGCGGCGAGGAACATCACGGCGTATTGCAGGAAGTGCGAGGTTTCCACATCGATACTCGTAGGTGACGCAATTATAGACGAGCGCTCAAAACGCCAGTGAGTGTCTCAACTCGTGCGACTGCAAACTCGCAAGCTGTGCGCGGGTATTGAGGAAACAAACATGACAATGATATCGGTACGCGCAAGAACTTCGAGCAATGGCCTTGCGAAATTTCTGTGGACATGGCTTGCTGCGGGCAGCTTGTCGCTGTTGCTGTTCCCGCCATTGCGGCATCACGATCCAATTTGGGGATGGTTGCCGTTCTGGTGCGTCATTGCGCCGCTGATCGATTTGGCCTTCGTACAGCGTGTCGAATTGCTTGCAGCAGGCAAAACCTTGAGCGTGCGCATACGCCGTCGGCGTCGAGTTCGTCGGCAAGCGGTTGCCCTGCGTGGTTGGGGAAAGCGCCAGTGCGTGCACCGGTCAAATCAGGACCAGCAACGGCGCTGAGCGCAAAAACAAAAACGGCCGCGCGGGCCGTTTCTGCCTATTCGACCGCGAGCTGCGCAACACTCGCGGGCGAACATGAATGCTTATTTCTTGCCTTTGCGTGCGCCACCCGATTTCACCGACGCGAGATAATTGTTGATTGCTTCGTTGGTCACGTCGTAGAGCGGGCGTCCGGCAACCGCAGCAGCGGCCTTCAGGTTGTCGCGCATCTTTTTGGATACACGCAGACTTGCATCGCGTGTATCGTCATTTTGTTTTGCCATGGTCAGGTCTCCTGTTCTTGATCTCGTATTTGTTGCGAGTGGGGAAAAGTGCTTTGTTATGACGTGTTGTTGCTCCGCACGAGTCGATGCTCGCGACGTCGGTTTTGCAGTTTGATCACGGAAAGTCCGTGAAAAAGGCCGGCCCGATCCTTTCTCGGTCGCTGCACGAATCAATCATCCGGCCAACCGGTCCGCGTGCGACGCACCGTTATATCGATATTGATGGGTATTTCCCGGCCCCCGTAAACAAGGTGAAAAATGCAACAATTGCGGCGTCAAGTTTATGCCAGAATGCTGCAAAAGACAAATTGTTGCATTGCTGGTTTTTGCGCACGGCAAGCGCATTTCAGCATTCTGCGTCGGGTTCAGGCAGGCGGAGATTTGCCGTCGGCGAGGTTGCTTGATTGGTGCAAAAACAGACGTACCGCGAGCACGCCCAATTCATAAAGCAGGCACATCGGGATCGCCAGCATGAGCATGGAAAAGACATCTGGCGGCGTAACTACAGCCGACACGGCAAAAGCGCCAAGAATGACGTACCGGCGTTGCCGGGAAAGTTGCTCGGATTTGACCCAACCGAGCATGGCCACAATGAATACCGCTACCGGGACCTCGAAGCAAAGCCCGAACGCGAAAAACATGGTCAATACGAAATCCAGGTAATGGCTGATGTCGGTCATCATGTCCACACCGCTGGGTGTCACGCTCAACAAAAACGCAAACACCTTCGGCAGCACCAGAAAATACGCAAATGCGCAGCCCAGATAGAACATCAGGACACTGGTAGCCAACAGCGGCAAGGCCAGACGCTTTTCGTGCCGATACAAGCCCGGCGCAACGAATCCCCAGATTTGATACAGCACGACCGGCATGGTTACAAACAAGGCGGTAAAGAAGGCCAGTTTCACCGGTGTCATGAACGGTGACGCCACTTCGATGGCGACCATGTGCGACCCGGCCGGGAGCCTTCTCAGCAGCGGTTCCGCAATGACGTGATACAGCCTGTTGGCAAACGGCAGCAACGCCACCAACACGATCAGGACAGCAGCTATGGCCTTGAGCAGGCGCTGGCGAAGTTCAATCAGGTGGGAAATGAACGACGCCGGTTCACCGGTGCCGTCAGCGTCGGGTTCAGCGTCGCTCATCGGGTGTGGTTGAGGTTGGGTCGTGCGCGGGAGTCGGTTTGGGGTCGGGAGTCGATGCCGCATGGACGACGTCGCGCAGCGCTGCATTGATGTTGCCGGCGTCGGATTTCATGGCATCCGTGTTGCGCTGGATGGTGTTTCGCAATTCTTCTGCAGCCAGCTCACGTTCGACTTCGCTGCGTACGCTTTGCCAACTTTGGCGTGCTTTGCGCAGCAACGCACCCGCCGTGCGCGCAGCTCCCGGCAGACGCTCGGGGCCAAGCACCAGCAACGCCACGACGCCGAGTAATCCAATCTCACCCATGCCGATGTCGAACATGATCGCAGCCTGGTCTAGTGGGTGCCGTCGGTCTTCTTCGTGGCCGATGCTTCGGTCTGCTCGCGCGCGTCGGCTTCGAGCTTGGAGTTGACCGATTTGTCGTCGTCCTGCAAACCTTTGCGGAAGCTCTTGATGGCCGCGCCGAGGTCGCTGCCAACGTTGCGAAGTTTCGCCGTGCCGAACAGCAGGGCAACGACCACCAGCAGGATCAGCCAGTGCCAGATACTATCCATACCAAACATTTTCGTCTCCGGATTGGTAATCCTCAATCAATTGCACACAACGATGATTTGTGTGGCGCAATTACCTAACGTGCAGTGTACTCCTCCAGGCGGTCGCGGAAATCGACAATTGGATCGGGCACATTGCTGACGTCGCCGGCGAAAATGCTGCGGGCTGTCGTGCCGGTTCCATAGATCGACGCGTTGGCGGAGTTGTCGATCGACAGTACCGAACCGGACAACGAAACGCCGGCGAAAAGCCCGCGTGAACGTGAATAGGAATAGATTTCGGCCTTGAGCTGGGCGTCCGTGGCGGCGTGGGCATCACGACCGACCGGGCCTGCGGCGACCGAAGCGTCGGCGCCGAGGGTAAACTTGCCGTGCACGATTGAATCCACGCCGCGTTGCGTGCGGAAAACCAGGATCACGTCCGTCGATTGCACGCCAGCCTGGAACCCGACACTACCACCGGTCATGCTGATGAAGCTCGGGTTGCTCCAGACGCCATCGGCCGTCTTGATCGAGAGCAACCCCACGCCGTGGCGTCCGCCAATCACGAAGCCGGCCTTGAGAACATCCGGAATCACGGCAATCGCGTGGGCATTGCGCATCAGATCAGACGGCAAGCGTTTGTCAGGCGCCATCACGATTTCCTTGAGCACGCGCAGCGCATTGTCGGCGCGCGCAATCTCCCTTGGCGCCGGAGCGGCGTGGCCAAGGGGAGAATATCCCAGGCAAAAAAGAGCGAAAAACAGCCAGAGCACGCGAAGCATCGTCAATTCCTTGTCCGGGTGAAGTCTGCGGGCAAGCCGCACGACAAGGCGCGACTCAATGCGTTGGACGACACTTGCGCAAGACAGTTCCCGCAAGCAATGCGAACAGCAAGCTCAAAATCGCCAATGCTTGCCGGGAAAGGGTCGGCGTAGGGGCTACATCGGCTTGAATGGCGCAGACCGAGGAAGGAATGGCCAGGCCGCGTAATCCGATATGCGCAAGATTTGCAACGGATTCGCCTTGTGCCGTAACCGGACCAAGATTGGTCAATTGGCCTGAATTGGGTGCGATTTGGCCCAAGTCGCTCCACAGTGCTGTCGATGATTCGCCCGGTGCCGGTGGCACATAATCGAGCAGCACCCAAAGCTGCCCGTTCGTGTCGAAACCCGGACTGGCTGCGGTGATATAGGCCGAGGATGCATAGGCACCCACCAAGCTTGCCTTGGCTGTGCCTGTATCGATAAGGTAAAAATGATTGTCGCCTTGGCTACCGGCACCATAAAGCTGATTCCCGCGTGCCGCCAGACCGGTGATGGACACGCCCTTGCCGTCGCTCGACATGGTGCCAATCAAGGTGATCTGGGCGGTCGCCGGATTGACTTGCCACAACTGTCCGCTGACTGCCGACAGCCAAAGTCGTCCATCACAGGTAAATGCCATGCCCAGATCCAGCTTGTCGCTCGTGCCCAGGTCCAGCACGCCGATGACCGTTGCCAAACCGGTACCTTCATTGATGCTCAGCAGTGTCTTCACGGCACCGGCATCGGAGACGGCATAAAGCTTTCCGGTTGGGTCAAACGTCAGACCTTCCACAAGCGCCAAACGCGGAATACCCGGAGGAGTCGCGCGGCCAATTTCGGTGGCTGTCTGCGTGGCCAGATTGACCCGATACAGCGTATCGAATGCCTCGCTGTAACCGATAACGTCGGCTGCGACCGCTTGGCCGCAGGCGGCACACAGAAACAGCGCAGCGATAATGGCGCGCAAGGACATGGGCAGTCTCGTTTTTTATGTTTCTAATTATTGGGTAATCGTCCGCTGCCCGAATCCCCAGACAGCGCTTTTGAGTCTATCAGCTAGTGCATAGAAAACAAAGCCTTAGCCGCGTAGTGCTAGACTGTATCCGCTTGTGCGCGACCGGGCACAAGATTTGCCGTTTGCGCAGGCTATTGACCACAAGTGCTTGTGTTCCCGAATGGATGTCCGCGCCCAATGCGCTCAAGCCAATCTCCCATGTCCAGTGCAACCATCGCGACTTTGCCACAATCCATACCCGCTGATGTCGGTGTCTTGTTGTTGAATCTGGGTACGCCCGACGCACCCACTGCGGCCAGCGTGCGCCGCTATCTGGCGCAGTTTCTCAGCGACAAACGGGTTATCGATTACCCCCGCTGGTTATGGTTGCCGCTGTTGTACGGGGTGATTTTGCGCGTGCGGCCGCGACGCTCCGCACGTGCGTATGCGTCAATCTGGACCCCGGCCGGTTCGCCGCTGCTGGTCAATACCCGCGCCTTGTCGCAACGTTTGGCCGGGACGCTTGGACCGCAACACGTGCGTGTGGAATTTGCGATGACGTACGGCGAGCCGACAATTGCGCAGACGCTGGACCGGATGCTCGCCGATGGTGTTCGTCGCGTGCTCGTGTTGCCGCTGTATCCACAGTATTCGGCGACTTCGACCGCTTGCGCACTGGATGGTGTTTTCGCTGCGTTACGCGAACAGCGCCGGCTGCCGGAACTGCGCAGCATCAATGATTATCACGTGCGGACGGAGTACATTCAGGCGCTCGCCGAAAGCGTCGAACGCTATTGGGACACGCGCGGTCGCGGCGAACGGTTGTTGTTGTCGTTCCATGGGATTCCACTGCGTTATGTGCAATCCGGTGATCCCTATCGCGACCAATGTCTGGCGACGGCGAATGCATTGCGCGACCGATTGAATCTGGATGAAACGACCCTGATGGTGAGTTTTCAATCGCGCGTTGGCCGCGAGCGCTGGCTCGACCCGTACACCGACAAGCAGTTGCCACGCATTGCCGCCGAAGGGGTGCGCCATGTGCAAGTGTTGTGCCCCGGGTTTGCCGTGGATTGTCTGGAAACACTGGAGGAAATAGCCATTCGCGGTCGTGAACAGTTTCTTGCAGGCGGCGGTGAACGCCTGGATTACATTCCCGCATTGAACGACAGCGCGGCGCACCTGCGCATGCTGCAACATTTGATCGAACATCACATTCGGGATTGGGATGGCGCCGGCTTGCATGCAACGCCGTGAATTCGAGGTGCGTCTGCCGCACCTGCGTTTGTCCGCGTGCAGCTGGGGAAATCCGTCGTTGCCGCCGCTGTTGGCTTTGCACGGATGGCTGGACAACGCCGCATCGTTTGACCGGCTTGCGCCGCTACTTGCGGACCACTTCCATGTGGTGGCTTTGGACTTGCCTGGCCATGGCCAATCCGACTGGCGTGCGCCTGGCGCGTGGTATCACTTCGTCGATTATCCAGATGACGTGCTTGCCGCTGCCGACGCATTGGGGCTGCAACAATTCGGCCTGCTTGGACACTCGCTTGGCGGCGCCATAGCCAGCGTATTTGCCGCAATCTGTCCGCGGCGTGTGGATCGACTGCTCTTGATCGAAGCTCTGGGTCCGCTCGCTGCCGACGCGGAAAATTCGCTGCAACAATGGCAGCGCGCGCTGATTGAACGTCAGCGCCACGCAGACAAGCAGCTACGCGTGTTCGCCGCGCGCGATGATGCGGTTGCCGCGCGCATGCAAGCCAACGGATTGTCTCGTGACGCTGCCGAATTGCTGATATCGCGCGGCTTGAAAAAAGTCGATGGCGGATTTATCTGGTCAACCGACCCACGCCTGACGTTGACCTCTCCACTGCGTTTGACTGAAAGCCAGGTGTGCGCCGTGCTGAGTGGCATCCAGGTACCGACGCTGTTGATTGGCGCACTTCCAGGAGCGGCGTACCAGCAACGCGAAACGATCCGGAACCGCGCGGCATTGATCAAACGGATTGATATCCGTCAGTTGCCGGGCAGTCATCATTTGCATCTTGAAGATGCGCAACCGGTTGCGGCGGCAATACTCGAATTTGTTGCGAGTGGC
>DASSXQ010000118.1:0-7881 GCA_035703725.1 Rudaea sp. | reverse complement strand
GCAACATCGGACTGTCTGTTTGCCAGATCGCGACGGAATCGCGGATGAATGGCTGGCGGGCAGAAGAAAACGCTCATCCTTGCGGCAGGAAATGAAGGTTTCGCGAGACGCGAAGCAGTGGGTGGTCGATTCGTCCAGCCTCCACTTGTGCCGAAAGGGTGATAGGTCAGCGCTACGCAGCTGCGATTCGGGATCGTGCGCATCGTGCGTGGCCGCCTGCGCCATAGCACGTTGGCGTGACTGATTAGCCTGCCGACGCGCACACGGGCAGATGTCCCGAAGAGACAAAAAAGCTGATAACCAGGCATTTGATAATTCCTGTTTCTCGAGAGGGCGTGCCCGGCACGTCAAATGGTCGACCGCAATGCGCTGCACGCATACGGGTATCACTCATGTACTAGATCCATCGCCGATGCGTTCGGATTCAGTGAGCAACGACGCCAATTCAGCCGGCATCTTCAACGGTTATATTTCAAACAACTGGTCCGGATATCAGGTTGAAAACACGGCACAGTACACGGAGAGCGGCTGGACAATTCCGAGGGTCGTATGGTCGCGCGACTGCTCGCCGAATCCGAAATGGCCCTCCTTTCTCCACGCATATTCCAGCCGCAACCCTTCCTTGGTCGGCCAGCCAGTGACATTCACCGCCTTGGTCATGGGCATGAACCCAACCGGCACGGTTACGTTTACCAGCAAGCCCGATGGGCCGAACAATGCAGACGAAATCACGACTCTGTGCGACAGTGTGCCGTTGGTCGATTCTATTGCCACTTGCACAGTTTCCGATTTCGCGGCGAACTCATCCAATGTCAGTGTCGCCACTTATTCGGGCGATGCCAACAGCGAACCGGCTGACAACGGCATTGGCCCCATCTTCGGCTTCGCTACGCGAACGTTCGTTCCTGCGTCCTGCCCCCACAGTCCGGGTTCCATCTCCGATAAAGCCGGCGATGGCCCCGAAATGACGGGTTGAGAGTGCTTTGCGACACCAACGTGGCTGAGGAACGGACCAAATCAGGAGAATTTGTTGGCAATTTTCAATTTGAACCAGCCTTCACTTCTCCTGTGCGCGGGAGAAGGTAGAAACGTCAATGCCAGGAACACACGACCTTGCCGCAATTGCCGGTTTCCATCAGGTCGAAGCCTTTTTGAAAATCGTCGATGTGAATCTGGTGGGTGAGTACTTTCTGCAGCGGGAATCCGGTCAGCAACATTTGCGTCATTTTGTACCAGGTCTCGTACATGCGTCGTCCATAAATGCCGTGCAATACCAGACCCTTGAAGATGACTTTGTCCCAATCGATGCCGGCGCCATTCGGCAGCAATCCGAGCAAGGCCACCTTGCCGCCGTGATACATGCAGCCGAGCATGTCGTTGAATGCACGTTGATTGCCCGACATCTCCAGGCCGATATCGAAACCTTCCATGTGCAGGTCGTTGACAACTTCCGTCAGCGATTGTTTGGATACGTTAACCACGCGAGTCGCGCCCATGTCGGCGGCGAGCTTGAGGCGGTAATCGTTGACGTCGGTGACCACGACATTGCGCGCGCCGACATGTTTGCAGATACCCGCGGCAATGATGCCGATCGGGCCAGCACCCGTAATGAGCACGTCCTCGCCGATCAAATCGAACTCCAGCGCGCAATGTGCCGCGTTGCCGTACGGATCGAAAAACGCGGCCAGTTCCGACGGAATCTGATCCGGAATCGGCCACAGGTTCGACGCAGGCATGGAAATGTATTCGGCGAATGCGCCATTGCGGTTGACGCCGATGCCGGTGGTATTCGGGCAAAGATGCTGACGTCCGGCGCGGCAGTTGCGACATACGCCGCAGACAATGTGACCTTCGGCCGAAACGCGCTGGCCGACACTGTAGCCGCGCACGCCCGGACCCATGTCGACGATGCGGCCGACGAATTCATGGCCGATCACCAATCCCGGTTTGATCACGCGTTGCGACCAGTCATCCCATTTGTAGATGTGCAAGTCGGTGCCGCAAATCGCTGTTTTTTCAAGCTTGACCAGGACATCGTTCGGGCCGATCTCCGGCAGCGGCACCTGTTCCATCCAGATACCTTTCGCGGCTTCGCGCTTGACCAGGGCTTTCATCGTCTGCGGCATGTGCAATCTCCAGTTGTCGCGCAATTATAATGCGTGGCGGCTTGGCCGCGGCGAACGAAGTCAGGATTGTGACATGGCATGACATGACATGCCGGGCGCACACGGGCGCCCCGAGTCCATGCCGGCAATACTCGGGTGTCGATGGGAAAAACCGGTCGGCGACACGGCATTTGGAGGGCGGATGAACTCGAAAGGCAAGTCCATCATGCAGCACGAACAGGAATCCGCTGCAGCGGCGATCGATGCGAAGATCGATGGTCTCGGTGATTGGCGCGGAACAACGCTTGCTCGCATCCGTTGCCTGATCCAGAAAGCCGATCCGGAGGTCGTGGAATCCATCAAATGGAAAAAGCCGTCCAATCCTGCCGGCGTCCCGGTGTGGTCGCACGATGGCATCATTTGTACGGGTGAAACCTACAAGTGCAAGGTAAAGGTGACGTTTGCCAAAGGCGCTGCGATAGAGGACCCTGATGGTCTTTTCAATGCCGGATTCAATGGCAACACTCGGCGCGCCATCGACATTGGCGAAAACGACAAGATTGACGCGGCCGCATTCACAAAGCTCATCCGCGCAGCCATTGCCGCAAACAAGGCTTGAGTGGACTGTCGAAGTTTCCCCGTAGACTAGGCGCATGTCCTGCGACCAACGGCCACTGGCGGTTTTCCTGATGGGCCCGACGGCGTCGGGCAAGACCGCACTGGCGTGTGAACTGACGCGCTGGTTTCCGCTGGAACTGATCAGCGTCGACTCCGCGCTGGTCTATCGTGGTCTGGATATTGGTTCGGCCAAACCCGACGCGGCCACGCTGGCGCAGTTCCCACATCGATTGATTGATATTCGCGATCCGTCGCAGCCTTATTCGGCGGCCGAATTTCGCCATGATGCGTTGCGCGAGATGGCAACGATCACGGCCGGCCGACGTATTCCCCTGCTGGTCGGGGGCACCGGTTTGTATTTCCGCTCGCTGCAAGGCGGTTTATCCAGTTTGCCCGATGCCGATGCGAGCGTTCGTGCGCAACTGGCGCAGGAAGGGCGCGATTGCGGATGGCACGCGCTGCACGCGCGGTTGGAAAATCTGGACCCGGTCGCGGCCGCGCGCATCGATGCCAACGATGCTCAGCGCATTCAGCGCGCGCTGGAAGTGATTGCCTTGACCGGCAAACCTCTCTCGCAACAGCAATCCGGCCCCACGCAGCGTTTTGGTTATCGCGTGCTCAAACTGGCACTGATTCCTTCGGATCGTTCTGTGTTGCATGCGCGCATCGCACAGCGTCTGGATGCGATGCTCGCGGAGGGCATTCTCGACGAAGTGCGAAAATTGCGTGCACGTGGCGATCTGCATCCTGACTTGCCCGCCTTGCGCGCGGTCGGCTACCGCCAGGCCTGGCAACATCTGCAAGGCGAACTCGATGCCAAGGAATTTCGTGATCGGGCGCTGTTCGCGACACGCCAATTGGCAAAACGCCAGATGACCTGGCTGCGCAGCGAACTGGATGCGCGCGTGCTCGATGCTCTCGACCCGCACCATCCGGCACAGGCGGTCGCCGCACTGCGCTTGTTTGTCGGCCACCGGCCCGACCCATCGCGGGTAAACAATTCATTGCCAACTGGCTGAAAAAGGTTAGAATTTCAATACTTGAGCCGACGCGCTGCAGTCCGGATGGGGATTTGCCACTGCGCGATTCTTTTTGCCGGCTCGTCGTTTCGTGGACCAGGAGTATAAAAATGTCAAAAGGTCAGTCCCTGCAGGACCCGTTCCTCAATGCGCTGCGACGCGATCGGGTGCCGGTCTCGATTTATCTGGTCAATGGCATCAAGTTGCAAGGCACGGTCGAATCGTTCGATCAATTCGTGGTGTTGTTGCGCAATACCGTGAGCCAGATGGTCTACAAACATGCGATTTCCACCATCGTTCCCAGTCGCAATGTGCGCATCAGCAACGACAACGGACATGACGATTCCACGGCTGCAGACGAATCGGCACAGGATTGAGATTTGCCCGATCCGGCAGCAGGTGCCAATGGCTGCGTTTACAGACAACGGGTGGACGTAGGCGGCATGTTTGAACGTTCCCGCAAGGGCGAACGCGCACTGCTGTTGCAACCGTATCGGGCAGGCGAAAACGAACCGGAAGCGTTGGCCGAATTTGCCGAGCTGGCACGTTCGGCCGGTGCCGTCATCACCGGCTCGCTCAACGCGCGCATCGACAGGCCCAATCCGAAATATTTCGTCGGTACGGGCAAAGCCGATGAATTGAAGCTGCTCAAACAGACTCTCGATGCGGATTTGATCCTCGTCAATCATGCGCTCAGTCCGGTGCAGGAACGCAATCTGGAAGCATTGACCGAGTGCCGAGTGGTAGATCGCACCGGACTCATCCTCGACATCTTTGCTCAGCGTGCACGCTCGCACGAAGGCAAGCTGCAGGTCGAGCTTGCGCAACTCAAGCACATGGCGACGCGTCTGGTGCGCGGCTGGACGCATCTGGAGCGCCAACGTGGTGGCGCGATCGGCTTGCGTGGCCCGGGTGAAACGCAGTTGGAACTGGATCGTCGCCTGCTCGCCGGTCGTGTGAAACAGCTGACGGCACGCTTGAAAAAGGTTGAAACCCAGCGCGCGCAGGCGCGGCGTTCGCGCCAGCGCAATGCCGTGCCGCTGGTTTCGCTGGTGGGCTACACCAACGCAGGCAAATCCACTTTGTTCAATGCATTGACCGGTGCGCAGGTTTATGTGGCCGATCAATTGTTCGCCACCCTTGATCCAACCTTGCGACGCATTGAAGGATTGTCCTGTGGCCCGGTCGTGCTTGCAGATACGGTTGGTTTCATTCGCGACTTGCCGCACGATCTGGTCGCCGCATTCAAATCCACGTTGATTGAAACGCGTGATGCGGATTTGCTGCTGCACGTGGTTGATGCGGCCGATCCGGATCAGGATCGGCGTATCGACGAGGTGCAACGCGTGCTTGAAGAAATCGGTGCTCAGGATGTACTGCAGATTCAGGTGTTCAACAAGCTCGACATGATTTCTGCGTCCGCCCCTGATCGCGAAGACAAGGAAGCGGCCATTTCCGGCCGCACGTCTCGACAACCGATCGGCTTCGTCACGCATGCGGCGGGGCACACGCCGCGGGTGTGGGTGTCGGCCGTGACCGGGCAGGGCCTTGATTTGCTGCGCGATACGCTTGCCCACCAATTGCAGCGCGAGCGTATTCACGGGTGGCTGCGCGTACCCGACGATGCAGGTCGCTTGCGCGCACGTTTGTTTGCGCAGGGTCTCGTGGCCAATGAACGTCCCGCCGAGCAAGGCTGGGAACTGGAAATCGATGCGCCGCGATCCTTGCTTGAACCGCTGTTTGGTTTGCCCGAGGGCGACTGGCTCAAGGCGCAGCTTGTCGACATGCAATCCCGAACCGACCTGACTTGAAGTTCAATGGTTTGGTCGCATGTCAGGCATCGCGCACTTGCTGCCTTGGACCCACCTATCTACAATTCCCCGGCAACCCCGCAATGATTTTCGCCCCGGTTGCGCCGCAACCGGCAAGCGCAGGCGCGCTTGCAACATCGAACCGCATCGAAATGTTCGATGTGGACCCCGACGGAGACAGATATGGCCTGGAATGAACCCGGCAGCGGCAATGGCAAACGCGATCCCTGGCAAGGAAAGAAGCCACCCGACGTCGACGCCATCCTCAAACGCATCCGCGATGGCGTCGGCAAGATATTTGGTGGTCATGGCTCCGGCGGTGGCTCGGGCGGACTGACCATCATCGTGATCGTGGTGATTCTGGGTTGGGTCGCGTTTACCTCATTCGCCAAGATCGATGCGCGCCAGATCGGCGTCGTACTGCGCTTCGGGCAGTTCAATCGTGTCATGACCAGCGGCCTGAACCTGAAGTGGCCGTCACCGATCGAGCGGGTCTATCCCGTCGATGCGACCAACGTGCGCTCGGTTTCCGATGAAGTGCGCATGCTGACCAAGGACGAAAACATCGTGATGATCGATTTCAACGTCCAGTATCAGGTCACCGACGCGAAAAAATATTTGTTCTCGGCCAACCAACCCGACGAAGCGCTCAAGCAGGCTGCCGAAAGCGCCGTGCGACAAGTCGTTGGTCGCAGCGACATGGATACGATCTTGTCCGGACACGGTTCGGAAGTGGTCGGCGAAACCAAAAAGCTGTTGCAAGAGACTCTGGATGGCTACAACGTCGGCTTGCTGGTCACCGAGATCAATTTCCAGAAAATCATGCCGCCGACCGAAGTCAAGCAGGCTTTTGATGATGCCAACAACGCCGGCAACAACCAGCAACAGTTCATCAACGAAGCCAAGGGTTATGCCGCCAAGGTTGTGCCGTTGGCGCGCGGTGCGGCGGCGCGCATCCTCGCCGAGGCGCAAGGCTACAAAACCGCGCGTGTCGCGGAAGCCACCGGTGATACGCAACGTTTCAATTTGATCGAGGCGCAATACAAGGCCGCGCCCGAAGTCACGCACAAGCGCATGTACCTGGAAACCATGCAAATCGTAATGGGTGACAACTTGAAGGTCGTTGACGCCAGCCGTGGCAAGAACATCATGTACCTGCCGCTGGAGAAACTCGAAAGCCAGGCCGCCGCAAACGCGGCCGCCGCGGCCGCTGCGGCGACGGCAACACAAAAGACCAACAAGGAGAGCAGCCAATGAAGATGCTCATTCCCATCATTGCCATCCTGCTTGTCGTGCTGGTTGCCAATAGCGGATTCATCGTGCAGGAAGGGCAAAGCGCGTTGGTGCTGCAGTTCGGCAAAATCGAAAACACCGAAAGTGCGGCGGGTGCCAACTACAACCCCGGTTTGCACTTCAAGATCCCTTTGATCCAGCAGGTGGTGCGCTACGACCGCCGGATTCTCAATCTCGAAGCACAACCTGAGCGCTACTTCACCGAAGAAAAGAAAGCCGTCAACGTCGATTTTTACGTCAAGTGGATCATTGCCAATCCGGTTGCGTACTATCAATCGTTTGGTGCCGATCCATTGCAGACTTCGGCCAATCAACGTCTCGCTCCAATCATCAAGGACGCACTGCGATTTGAATTCAATGGGCGTTCATTGAACGATTTGATTGCCAATGCACGTTCGGATATCACCGAACAGGTACGCAAGCAAGCCAATGAAGCCAGCGAAGACAAGCTTGGAATCCACGTGGTGGATGTGCGTATCAAGCGCATCGAATTTCCCGACGAGGTGGTCGAATCCGTGTACAAGCGCATGAGTGCCGAACGCCATCGTCTGGCCAACGAGCAACGTTCCAACGGCCAGGAAGCCGCCGCGAAAATCGAGGCCGATGCCGATCGCCAGGTCCAGGTAATCAAGGCAGAAGCCGAGCGCGACGCGCAGAAGATTCGTGGTGAAGGTGACGCCAAGGCAGCGGAAATTTCCGCCGCAGCGTACAACAAGGACCCCAGTTTCTACGCGTTTTATCGCAGTTTGCAGGCCTATCGCGAGTCGTTCAAGAATGGCGGGGTGCTGGTGCTGGATCCGAAATCCGATTTCCTGCGTTATTTCGACGAGAGCAAAGGTGAATCCAAGCCGTAACGCGGGCAACTGATCCAATCGGTGGTGTATCGGATTTTGGCATGTCGCACGAATTGAGTGCTGCCTTGTGTTTGGTGCTGGTTATCGAAGGCCTGTTTTTGTTTGCAGCTCCGCAAGCCTGGCAGCGCATGGCCGAGCAGATGCGCCAATTGCAGGCGCGCCAATTGCGCATCATTGGGGC
>DASSXQ010000024.1:0-13110 GCA_035703725.1 Rudaea sp. | reverse complement strand
CAAGGGCTACCGTCCACAGTTCTACTTCCGCACGACCGACGTGACCGGCGCGGTGACGTTGCCCGAAGGCGTGGAAATGGTCATGCCCGGCGACAACATCAAGATGGTGGTAAGCCTGATCCATCCGATTGCGATGGAAGAGGGTTTGCGCTTCGCGATTCGCGAAGGCGGCCGCACCGTCGGCGCCGGCGTGGTGGCGAAGATCATCAAGTAAGAGATTCGGGATTCGGGAATCGTTGGAGCAGAGAACAAAAGAACAAACCAGCCCAAACGAAGGAACTGTTCCCGGTTTCCGAAACCAAATAGATCGCTGCTCGTTTACGAAATGTCCGGCATGGATGCCGGTCCATTCTTGGCCGTCATGAAGGACGGCCAGGAAAATCACATAAATAACCACACGCCAGTAGCTCAATTGGCAGAGCAGCGGTCTCCAAAACCGCAGGTTGGGGGTTCGAGTCCCTCCTGGCGTGCCAATCCGACGGAATCTATGAACGCTAAAGTCGAACAAGCAAGTGGCGCATCCGCTACGGATAAGCTCAAACTCACGCTCGCGGTGCTGGTCATCGCAGCGGGTGTCGTGGCTTATTACTGGTTCAACAGCTTTCCGACATGGCAACGGCTGCTCATGCTGCTTGGCAGTTTTGTCGTTGGTGGTGCGATCGGGTATTTCACGCGTTCCGGGCACGCATTGGCGGATTATTTCAATGAAACAATTTTTGAAATGCGCAAGGTCGTGTGGCCGACGCGTCAAGAGACCATCCAGACCACGCTGGTCATTATCGTCGTCGTCATCATCTTGAGTATCTTGCTGGGTTTGATCGATGTGTTTCTGAATTGGGCGATCCTGCAAAACCTGTTGAAGATGGGGCGCTGAGATGACGCAAACCGTGAAACGTTGGTACGTCGTGCACGCCTACTCGGGTTTCGAGCATCAGGTTGAGCGTGCCTTGAAGGAGCGCATTGCACGTGCCGGCATGCAGGACAAGTTTGGCGATGTGCTCGTGCCAACCGAAGAAGTAATCGAAATGCGCGCCGGTCAGAAGCGCCGCAGCGAGCGCAAATTCTTCCCCGGTTACGTACTTGTGCAGATTGAAACGGAGCAGGAAAACCGCGCAACCAAGATCGACGACGAGTCCTGGCATTTGATCAAGGAAACGCCGAAAGTCATGGGCTTTATCGGTGGTACGGCCGATCGACCGCTGCCGATCAAGGACAGCGAGGCGAACGCCATCCTGCAACGCATGCAGGACGGCGTTGAGAAGCCGCGACCAAAGGTTTTGTTCGAGCCTGGCGAAATGGTGCGCGTGACCGATGGTCCGTTCAATGATTTCAACGGCGTAGTCGAAGAAGTCAATTACGAGAAAAGCCGCCTGCGTGTGGCGGTGCTGATTTTCGGGCGTTCAACGCCGGTCGAGTTGGAGTTCGGCCAGGTGGAGAAGGCTTAAAAAGGCAGGGCCAAGGGCTGAGGGCTGAGGGCTGAAAAGAGAAAAAGCGCGTGTCGCTTTTGATCCTCAGCCCTCGGTCCTCCGCCCCCAGCCCTTGGTTCAAACACACGGGGAGCCGCAGCGGTCAACAAACCGTGAGGCGTTCGAACCCGAGGAGTAAAGGTAAATGGCAAAGAAAGTCGTAGGTTATATCAAGCTGCAGGTGAAGGCCGGTCAGGCCAACCCCTCGCCGCCAGTGGGTCCCGCGCTGGGCCAGCGTGGTCTGAACATCATGGAATTCTGCAAGGCCTTCAATGCCGCCACGCAGAAGGTCGAGCCAGGTCTGCCGATTCCGGTAATCATCACCGCTTATTCGGATCGCAGCTTCACCTTCATCATGAAGACGCCGCCCGCGACGATCTTGCTGAAGAAAGCGGCGGGCATTTCTTCAGGAAGCAAGCGTCCGAATACCGACAAGGTCGGCAAGGTCACACGCAAGCAACTCGAAGAAATCGCCACAACCAAAATGGCTGACCTGACGGCGGCCGATATGGATGCCGCCGTGCGCACCATTGCCGGAAGCGCGCGCAGCATGGGCCTGGTGACGGAGATTTGACCATGAGCAAGATCAGCAAACGATACAAGGCAATGAGCGACAAGGTTGCACCCGGCAAGAGCTATGCGGTCGACGAGGCTCTGCAGATTCTGAAAAACAATTCCAAGACCAAGTTCGTCGAGTCGATCGACGTGGCGATCCGTCTGGGCATTGATGCGAAAAAGTCCGATCAGGGCGTGCGTGGTTCGACGTTGTTGCCAAACGGTACCGGCAAGACGGTGCGTGTGGCCGTGTTTTGTCCTGCCGGCGAAAAGGCGGAAGCGGCCAAGGCGGCTGGTGCCGACGCCGTGGGCATGGAAGACCTTGCAGAAAAAATGCAGGCTGGCGATTTGAATTTCGGTCGCGTCATCGCCACTCCTGACGCCATGCGCGTAGTCGGCAAACTGGGCCAGTTGTTGGGTCCGCGTGGTTTGATGCCGAATCCGAAAGACGGTTCCGTATCTGCCGATGTGGTTACCGCGATCAAGAATGCCAAGGCCGGACAGATCAAGTTCCGCAACGACAAGGCGGGGATCGTGCATTGCTCGATCGGCAAGGTGAATTTCGAAGTTGCCGCGCTCAAGGAAAACCTGAATGCGTTGCTTGCGGATTTGATCAAATCCAAGCCTGCCTCGTCCAAGGGCATTTTCCTGCAGAAAATCTCATTGTCCAGCACGATGGGGCTGGGTATCCCGGTGGATAATTCTTCGTTATCGATTTGAAAACCCGGGAATCGGGATTCGGGAATCGGGAATCGTCAAAGACAAGCATTTCGCGCTGTCGATACGATCGCCGATAGTCCAGTCGCGGTTTCCTCAACAAGTTTTGAGGGCATCTGCTTTTCGGTAACGAGAGTGGAAGCCGTCAAAGACCGCAGGTGGTAGCGGGTCGTGGCACGGATGCACTTGCAACGCACGGAGCAGACAGTGAGCGGCTCAATACCTTAATCGGCAGGGAAACCAGCCTGCGCAGATGGTGTTGCCCGCATGGATTTTTCCAAACGGCCACCAGATTCGACGCCGCAAGGCGCCAATGGACCCGGCACGGAGCAGGGTCTTTGTGATTTTCGATCCGCATGTGCATGAAGCGAAATACGGATCAGTTCGGAGGAAGGCAATGGCGCTCAATCTCGAGCAAAAGAAAGTCGTCGTTGCCGAACTGGCGAATGTGGCCGCCAAGGCTCACTCGTTGGTCGCCGCCGAGTACGCAGGTCTTACCGTGGAGCAGCTCACCGAGCTGCGCAAGAAGGCCCGCCAGACCGGAGTTTTCGTGAAAGTTGCGAAAAACACTCTGGTCTCGCGCGCAATCGAGGGTACGGACTACGGGTGCGTCAAGGACGCACTGGTAGGTCCCATGCTCTACGCCTTTTCCGAGGAAGATCCGGGTGCTGCGGGCCGGTTGATCAAGGAGTTCTCCAAGGCGAATGAAAAACTGGTTGCCAAGGTCGTCTCGATCGGTGGTCAGATGTATCCGGGCTCTCATGTCGAGAGGCTGGCTGCACTGCCGACCCGTGACCAGGCCCTGGCCATGTTGATGGGCGTGATGTTGGCGCCGATCACCAAGCTGGTACGGACGCTTGCCGAGCCCGCCGCCAAGACGGCGCGTGCAGTGGCAGCGGTTCGCGACCAGAAAGCCGCCTGACGTTATCCACATTGCCTGTTTGGCTACTCTTAAACTTTTACAAAGGTAAATCGAAATGGCCGTTTCTAAAGAAGAAATCCTGGATGCAATTGGCAACATGAGCCTCATCGACGTCACCGATCTGGTGAAGATGATGGAAGACAAGTTTGGCGTATCCGCCGCCGCTCCGGTGGCCGTCGCCGCCGCCGGCGGTGCTGCTGCCGCAGCAGCACCGGCCGAAGCGCAAACCGAATTCACGGTTGCGTTGAAGTCGATTGGCGAAAAGAAAGTTGAAGTGATCAAGGCTGTCCGCTCGATCACCGGTCTGGGCCTGAAAGAAGCCAAGGATCTGGTTGAATCGGCTCCCGCCAACGTCAAGGAAGATGTCAGCAAGGAAGATGCCGACAAGTTCAAGAAGGAACTTGAAGCCGCTGGTGCGACTGTCGAGGTCAAATAACGGCAAAAGTGCGTTGTCCCGGCCAGAACCTGCATGCTCGTTGAGCCGGGATCATGTTCTTCATGATTCCAAACAATAAAACAGGTAACCGGACTTCAGCGTTTGCTGGAATGACCGGATTCAGCCTGGAGGTGCAAACCTCCAGGCTTTGTCCGTTGCATGAACCTTGAACGGTGAACAGTGCAGTCGCCGTGGCAAACAACGTCGATTTTTTCACTGCTGACCCTTCAAGATTCTTTCCTCCCCCGGCCGAAATGCAATTGCGGCCAAAAAAATCCAGGTGGTGCTTGCCATGAGTTATTCCTTCACCGAAAAAAAGCGCATTCGCAAAAGCTTCGGTAAACGCCCGCAAGTTCTGGACGTTCCACCGCTGCTGGCGATTCAGACCGATTCGTATCGCGCATACCTGCAGCAGGATACGCCGGACAAGGATCGCGCCGATCATGGTTTGCATGCTGCATTGCGATCGGTATTTCCGATTTCCAGTTACTCCGGAAACGCGGCACTGGAATACGTGAGCTACCGTCTGGGCGAGCCGGCGTTCGACGAACGCGAGTGCCGCGCGCGTGGAATGACATTCGGCGCGCCGCTGCGCGTGCTTGTGCGCCTGGTTATCTACGACAAGGACAGTCCAGCCAGCAAGAAGGCGGTGAAGTACGTCAAGGAACAGGAAGTGTACATGGGCGAAATGCCGCTCATGACTGCCACCGGTACATTCATCATCAATGGCACCGAACGCGTCATCGTGTCGCAATTGCATCGATCACCGGGCGTGTTCTTCGACCATGACCGCGGCAAGACGCACAGCTCCGGCAAGTTGCTGTATTCGGCTCGCATCATTCCCTACCGCGGTTCATGGCTGGATTTCGAATTCGACCCGAAGGATGCGTTGTTCACGCGTATCGATCGTCGGCGCAAGTTGCCGGTGACGATGCTGTTGCGTGCGCTTGGATATGACAACGAGCAAATGCTCGACATCTTCTTCGAGAAAAACATCTTCCATCTCGACAAGAAGAGCGGCGCACGTCTGGAACTGGTCGCCGAGCGTCTGCGTGGCGAGACCTTGAACTTCGACTTGCGTGCTGGAACAAAAACCATTGTCGAAACCGGCAAGCGCATTACTGCGCGGCATGTGCGTGAGCTGGAAGCCTCGCGCATCAAGAATCTTGAAGTGCCGGACGAATATCTGATTGGACGAATTCTCGCCAACGATATCGTCGACAAGAAGACCGGCGAAGTGTTGGCGACCGCCAACAGTGAAATCGATCTGGAACATCTGGAAAATTTCCGCAAGGCCGGAGTTGACCAGCTCAGCACGTTGTTCGTAAACGATCTGGACCGTGGCCCGTATATTTCCAACACGTTGCGCATCGATCCGACGCGCACGCCGCTGGAAGCGCTGGTTGAAATCTATCGCATGATGCGTCCGGGCGAGCCGCCGACCAAGGAAGCTGCGCAAAACCTGTTTTTCAATCTGTTCTTCACGTTCGATCGCTACGACCTGTCGTCCGTGGGGCGGATGAAGTTCAATCGGCGTGTCGGACGCAAGGACATTCTTGGTCCGAGTGTGCTTTACGATTGCAAATTCTATGGTAGCCGCAACGACGAGATTTCCAAGGATCTGGTTCGCAAGAACGGCGATACCTCGGACATTCTCGATGTGCTGAAGGTGCTGATAGACATTCGCAACGGTCGCGGCACGGTTGATGACATCGACCATTTGGGCAACCGCCGCGTGCGTTCGGTTGGTGAAATGGCGGAGAACGTGTTCCGTATCGGTCTGGTGCGCGTGGAGCGCGCAGTCAAGGAGCGCCTGTCCCTGGCCGAGGCCGAAGGACTCACGCCGCAGGATTTGATCAACGCCAAACCGGTTGCTGCCGCTACCAAGGAATTCTTCGGCTCGTCGCAGCTCAGTCAGTTCATGGACCAGAACAATCCGCTGTCCGAAGTCACGCACAAGCGCCGCGTTTCCGCGTTGGGGCCGGGTGGCTTGACGCGTGAGCGCGCCGGCTTTGAAGTGCGTGACGTGCACCCGACCCATTATGGTCGCGTATGCACGATCGAAACGCCGGAAGGTCCGAACATTGGCCTGATCAATTCGCTGGCGGTTTATGCGCGCACCAATTCTTATGGATTCCTGGAAACGCCGTATCGCAAAGTCAACAACGGCAAGGTAACCGACAAGGTTGAATTCCTGTCCGCGATCGAAGAAGGCGAATTCGTCATCGCTCAGGCGAACTCGCCATTGAACAAGGATGGAAGTTTCGTCGAAGATCTGGTCGCCTGTCGTTGCCGCGGCGAATCCGAACTGCGTCCGTCACCCGACATCCAGTACATGGACGTCTCGCCAATGCAGACCGTATCGGTTGCCGCGGCGCTCGTCCCGTTCCTCGAGCACGACGATGCGAACCGCGCGTTGATGGGCGCAAACATGCAACGTCAGGCCGTGCCGACGCTGCGTGCGCAGACTCCGGTAGTCGGTACCGGCATTGAGCGCCCGGTTGCGCGCGATTCGGGCGTGACTGCAGCCGCGCTGCGTGGTGGCGTCATCGAACAAGTCGATGCCGCGCGCATCGTGGTGCGCGTCAACGAAGACGAAATTGTCGGCGACGATGCCGGCGTGGATATCTACTCGCTGACCAAATACACACGCTCCAACCAGAACACCTGCATGAATCAGCGCCCCCTGGTCAATGTTGGCGATGTGGTCGCGGTGGGTGATGTACTCGCCGATGGTCCGTCCACGGATTTGGGTGAACTTGCACTCGGCCAGAACATGCTGGTCGCGTTCATGCCGTGGAATGGTTACAACTTCGAGGATTCCATCCTGATCTCCGAACGTGTGGTCCAGGAGGATCGCTACACCACGATCCACATCGAGGAACTGACGTGCTCGGCACGCGACACCAAACTCGGACCGGAAGAAATTACCGCCGATATTCCCAACGTGAACGAACAAGCGTTGGCGCGCCTGGATGAATCCGGCGTCGTGTACATCGGCGCTGAAGTCAAGGCGGGCGATATTCTGGTTGGCAAGGTCACGCCGAAAGGTGAGTCGCAACTCACGCCGGAAGAAAAGCTGTTGCGTGCGATCTTCGGCGAAAAGGCGTCGGACGTGAAAGACAGCTCGCTGCGCGTGCCGCCCGGCATGGACGGTACGGTCATCGATGTGACCGTGTTCACCCGCGACGGCATCGAGAAGGACAAGCGTGCACTGCAGATCGAGCAGATGGAAATCAAGCGCATCAAGAAGGATTTCGACGATCAGTTCCGCATTCTCGAAAGCGCGATTTTCAGCCGTCTGCGCACCCAGATCGTTGGCAAGGTTGCCAATGGCGGTCCGGGCGACATGAAGAAAGGCGCAACCATTACCGATGAATATCTGGATGGTTTGAAAAAGGACGAGTGGTTCGCGTTGCGCATGAAGAGCACGGATATGGCCGACCTGCTGGAGAAGGCGCAGGAGCAGGTCAAGCACCACCGTGCCGAATTCGACAAGCGTTTCCGCGACAAGCAGGCCAAGATCACTGCCGGCGACGACCTCGCTCCGGGCGTGTTGAAAATGGTCAAGGTGTATCTGGCGGTCAAACGGCGCATCCAGCCCGGAGACAAGATGGCTGGACGTCACGGCAACAAGGGCGTGGTATCGATGATTCGTCCGGTTGAGGATATGCCATACATGGTTGACGGGCGCCCGGTCGACATCGTGCTGAACCCGCTGGGCGTGCCGTCGCGAATGAATATCGGCCAGATTCTGGAAACGCATTTGGGTTGGGCGGCGAAAGGACTTGGCGACAAGATCCGATTGATGATCGAGGCCAACGAGAAAGTGACCGAGCTGCGCAAATTCCTCGATGCGATCTACAACCACGACAAGGATACGTTCGGCACGCGCATCAATCTGAAGTCGTTGACCGATGACGAGATTCGCCAACTGGCGAACAAACTGCAGGACGGTGTGCCGATGGCGACACCGGTGTTCGACGGTGCCAGCGAAGCCGAGATCAAGGCGATGCTCGAACTCGCGGGTTTGCCGACTTCCGGACAGACGACGCTGATCGACGGCCGCACCGGAGATGCGTTTGACCGCGAGGTCACCGTAGGCTACATGCACATGCTCAAGCTCAACCATCTGGTTGACGACAAGATGCACGCACGTTCCACCGGTCCGTACTCGTTGGTGACCCAGCAGCCATTGGGCGGCAAAGCACAGTTTGGTGGCCAGCGCTTCGGCGAAATGGAAGTGTGGGCGCTGGAAGCTTACGGTGCAGCGTATACCTTGCAGGAAATGCTCACGGTCAAGTCCGACGACGTGCCCGGGCGCAACCAGATGTACAAGAACATCGTCGACGGCAATCACGAAATGGTGGCGGGCATGCCCGAGTCGTTCAACGTGCTGGTCAAGGAAATCCGCTCACTGGCGATCAATATGGAGCTGGAAGAGCACTAAATGGAAAGAGGGCTGAGAGCTGATGGCTGAAAAGCACACCAGCTCAAACGATCCTGATCTTCAGCCCTCAGCCCGCAGCCCTCCATCTTCGACAAAAGAATTTCTCCGCTTGGAGTTACAGAAATGAAAGATCTACTCAACTTGTTCAACCAGCAACGCCAGTCCCTGGATTTCGACGCGATCAAGATTGCGCTGGCTTCCCCGGAGTTGATTCGTTCGTGGTCGTTCGGCGAAGTGAAAAAACCCGAGACCATCAACTACCGTACGTTCAAGCCGGAGCGTGATGGCTTGTTCTGCGCAGCGATTTTCGGGCCGGTCAAGGATTACGAATGCCTGTGCGGCAAGTACAAGCGCATGAAGCATCGCGGCGTGGTTTGCGAAAAGTGCGGCACCGAAGTCACGTTGACCAAGGTGCGTCGCGAGCGCATGGGTCACATCGAGTTGGCCAGCCCGACCGCGCATATCTGGTTCCTCAAGTCGCTGCCATCACGCATCGGCCTGATGCTCGACATGACCTTGCGCGACATCGAGCGTATTCTGTATTTCGAAGCGTATGTTGTCGTCGATCCCGGTTTGACGCCGCTCGAACGCGGTCAACTGCTCAACGAAGACCAATATCTTGAAGCCGTGGAAGAGCACGGCGACGAGTTCGATGCGCGCATGGGTGCCGAAGCAGTCTATGAGTTGCTCAAGACCATTGATCTGACTGCCGAGTTGTTGCGCCTGCGCGAAGAAATCGCCGCCACCAATTCCGAAACCAAGCTCAAGCGCCTGAGCAAGCGCATCAAGCTGGTCGAAGCGTTTGCCGAATCCGGCAATCGCCCGGAATACATGGTGCTGACCGTGCTTCCCGTGTTGCCTCCGGATTTGCGTCCGCTGGTGCCATTGGAAGGTGGGCGCTTTGCGACTTCGGATCTCAACGATCTGTATCGCCGCGTCATCAACCGCAACAATCGCCTCAAGCGCCTGCTTGAACTCAATGCGCCCGACATCATCGTGCGCAACGAAAAGCGCATGTTGCAGGAAGCGGTCGATGCCTTGCTCGACAATGGTCGTCGTGGTCGCGCCATCACGGGTACCAACAAGCGTCCGCTGAAGTCGCTGGCCGACATGATCAAGGGCAAGCAAGGTCGTTTCCGCCAGAACCTGCTCGGCAAACGCGTGGATTATTCCGGGCGTTCGGTGATTGTGGTAGGTCCGACGTTGAAGCTGCATGAGTGCGGCCTGCCGAAGAAAATGGCGCTGGAACTGTTCAAGCCGTTCATCTTCTCGAAGCTGCAACGCCGTGGTCTGGCCACAACCATCAAGGCAGCAAAGAAGAAGGTTGAAAGCGAAAGCGCGGAAGTGTGGGACATCCTCGAAGAGGTGATTCGCGAACATCCGGTGCTGCTCAATCGCGCCCCGACCCTGCATCGCCTCGGCATCCAGGCGTTCGAGCCGGTACTCGTCGAAGGCAAGGCAATCCAGTTGCATCCGCTCGTGTGTACCGCATTCAACGCCGACTTCGACGGTGACCAGATGGCGGTACATGTGCCATTGTCGCTGGAAGCGCAATTGGAAGCGCGCGCGTTGATGATGTCGTCCAACAACATTCTGTCGCCTGCCAACGGCGATCCCATCATCGTGCCGACCCAGGACGTGGTGCTTGGGCTGTATTACATGACTCGCGCGCTCGAGAATGCGAAGGGCGAGGGCATGGTTTTCGCGAATCTTGCCGAAGTGCATCGCGCCTATCAAAACCATGCGGTCGAATTGCACGCCAAGGTCAAGGTGCGCATTCATGAGGTGGTCATTGACGAGCACAAACAGCGCACGGAGCGCACATCACTGATCGACACCACGATTGGTCGCGCGCTGCTGGCCGAAATTCTTCCCGTCGGCCTGCCGTTTGCGGTGGTGAATCTGGAGTTGACCAAGAAAGCCATCTCGCGCTTGATCAACGCGTGCTATCGCAGCCTCGGCCTGAAAGACACGGTTGTATTTGCCGACAAGCTGATGTACACGGGCTTCCATTACGCCACACGCGCCGGCATCTCCATCGGCATCGACGACATGAAGATTCCGGAAGAGAAAAAAGGCATTCTCGAAATTGCCGAAAAGGATGTGAAGGAAATCCAGGAGCAATTTGCTTCGGGCCTGGTCACCGCTGGCGAGCGCTACAACAAGGTGGTGGATATCTGGTCGCGCACCAATGAACAGGTTGCAGCGGCCATGATGAAGCGCGTCGGCATCGACAAGGTGAAGAATGCCGCCGGCGAAGTCATCGAGCAGAAATCGATGAACTCGCTGTTCATCATGGCCGATTCCGGCGCGCGCGGTTCTGCTGCGCAGATTCGCCAGTTGGCCGGTATGCGTGGCCTGATGGCGCGACCGGATGGTTCAATTATTGAAACGCCGATCAAGGCCAACTTCCGCGAAGGCCTGGACGTGCTGCAGTACTTCAACTCGACCCACGGCGCGCGCAAAGGCCTGGCAGATACCGCGTTGAAGACAGCCAACTCCGGCTATCTGACCCGGCGTCTGGTAGACGTGGCCCAGGACGTTGTCATTACCGAAGACGATTGCGGCACGTTTGGCGGCTTGACCATGACGCCCATCGTCGAAGGTGGTGACGTGGTCGAACCGTTGCGTGATCGCGTGCTCGGTCGCGTGGTTGCCGAAGACGCTTACGCGCCCGGTAACGACGACGATCCAATTGTCACGCGCAACACGCTGCTCAACGAAAAATGGGTGGAGAAAATCGACGCAGCCGGCGTGCAGAGCATCGTCGTGCGCTCACCGATCAAGTGCGAGTCGAGCTTCGGCGTGTGCGCGCATTGCTACGGTCGCGATCTGGCCCGTGGGCATCTGGTCAACATGGGTGAAGCAGTTGGCGTCATTGCGGCTCAATCCATTGGCGAACCGGGAACGCAGCTGACCATGCGCACGTTCCACATCGGCGGCGCGGCTTCGCGTGCGGCGGCGGTGGACAACGTGCAGGTGAAGACTACCGGTTCGCTGAAATTCAACAATCTCAAGACCGTCAATCATAATCAGGGTCATCTTGTCGCAGTGTCGCGTTCAGGCGAATTGTCGGTCATGGATGCCCATGGTCGCGAGCGGGAACGCTACAAGGTGCCATACGGCGCCACCATTGCAGCCAAGGACGGTGCGGCAATCAAGCCGGGTCAGATTGTGGCGACGTGGGATCCGCATACCCATCCGATCGTGTCGGAAGTGGCCGGTCGCGTGCGCTTCATCGACTTTATCGATGGCATCACCGTGCAGGCCCAGACCGATGAATTGACCGGTCTGGAATCCTCGGTGGTGACCGATCCGAAGCGCCGCGGCACCCAGGCCAAGGATCTGCGTCCGATCGTGCGTCTGGAAGACAAGAAGGGCAAGGAACTCAAGCTGCCAGGTACCGATATTCCGGCGCAATACTTCCTGCCGGCAGGCGCGATCGTGTCCATCCAGGACGGTGCCGACGTGGGCGTTGGTGACGTGGTTGCGCGTATTCCGCAGGAAACTTCCAAGACCCGCGACATTACCGGTGGTCTGCCGCGCGTTGCCGACTTGTTCGAGGCGCGCAAGCCCAAGGAGCCCGCGATTCTGGCCGAAGTATCCGGTATCGTCGGTTTCGGCAAGGACACCAAGGGCAAACAGCGTCTGGTCATCAAGGATGCCGACGGCGCCAATCACGAGGAACTGATTCCGAAGTGGCGGCAGGTCATCGTGTTCGAAGGTGAGCATGTCGAAAAGGGCGAGACCGTCGTTGACGGCGAACCCAATCCGCATGACATCCTGCGACTGTTGGGTGTCGAGCCGCTGGCTGCGTATCTGGTCAAGGAAATCCAGGACGTTTACCGCCTGCAAGGCGTGCGCATCAACGACAAGCACATCGAGACGATCATCCGCCAGATGTTGCGCAAGGTCGAAGTCGTTGAAACCGGCGACAGTCATTATCTGCGTGGCGAACAAGCCGAACGCGTACGTCTGGTCGAAGAAAACGCCCGCATCAGCTCACGCGACGAACGCCCCGCCGATGTGGTGCCGATACTGTTGGGAATCACCAAGGCCTCGTTGGCAACCGAATCGTTCATTTCGGCGGCCTCGTTCCAGGAAACCACGCGCGTGTTGACCGAGGCGGCAGTTCGCGGCACCCGCGATACCTTGCGTGGCCTCAAGGAAAACGTGATTGTCGGTCGATTGATTCCTGCGGGTACGGGCCTCGCCTACCATAGCGAGCGTCGACGCAGGCCCGGCGAGCTGACCGAATCGGAACTCGAAACGCTGCATGGGAGCGCTTCATCGGAGGCCAGGGTTTCCGAAGTCCCGGGCGAAAGCTGACGTTGGTCAAATGCCCTGTTTGCCCCATTTGGCAGACAGGGTGCGCGCACTACGTGACTGTCGAAAATGCCGGGGCGCAGGGGAATTGCAGTTTTTTCCGGGATGGCGTTCATCGGGTTTGCGCGCTTGGTTGGCTGGTTTGCCTGGTGCGAGCAGCACACACCGGCAAATGTCGAACCGATTGCGCTTGCGAAGCGGCTGCCAAATGAAGTGGTGGCCGTCGAGAAATCCGTCT
>DASSXQ010000235.1:0-14622 GCA_035703725.1 Rudaea sp. | reverse complement strand
GAGGTTCTCCCACGAAGGTTGCGGTCGACAGCACCCAATCCAGCCATGCTCGCACATACGCCGAGGTGCCGCCAGTGACCATAGCAGTAAGCGTGCCATGCCCGGGAAGCCACGAAATGGCAGATTTGTTCGCCGTGAATCCCTGGTCATCCGGCAAAAGTGTCCGCCTGCGGACACTGCGCGGACACATTCCGGACAAGCACCGGTTTCGCTGCCGGTACCCGATGCTTCAAGCTAAACTGGGCAAGAATGAAGCATCGTTTGCAACAATCTGCCCGCTCGAACCCACGTGAGTCCGAGCCGCACCGCGTTGGCGCCACGCGTCCCGGTATCCATTTGCGGACGCTTCTTGGCGCACTGTCTTCGCATCAGGCCGTGTCCGGCAGCAAGTTGGCAGAACAACTGGGTGTCACGCGTGCGGCGGTATGGAAACAGATTGAAGCATTGCGTGCGATGGGCGCGCCGGTACAGGCTGTCGCAGGCAGCGGGTATCGCCTGACCTGGCCGGTGGAGGCGCTCGATGCTGCCGCCATCCGGGGCCAGCTCGATGTTGCAACGCGCACGCGCCTGGCGGACCTGCAAGTGCATTGGCAAATTGATTCGACCAGCAGCGCGTTGATGCGTCAGGCGGGCGATGATGCAAAGGATTGGGTTGTCTGCATTGCCGAGACGCAAAGCGCAGGACGCGGCAGGCGAGGGCGTCCGTGGCAGTCGTTGCTGGGCGGAAATATCTACTTTTCAATGTTGCGTCGATTCAGCAGTGGCATGGGGCAACTGTCTGGTCTGAGTCTGGTCGTCGGTGTCGCGTTGATGCAGGCACTCAACGAGTGCGGGGTCGCGGGAATCGGAATGAAATGGCCCAATGATGTACTTGCGGACGGACAAAAACTGGCAGGGATTCTGGTCGAACTGGGTGGCGAGTTTCTCGGACCGTGTTTTGCCGTGATTGGCATTGGCGTCAACCTGCGCTTGCCGCAGTCGCTCGGTATCGATCAACCGTACACGGATTTGGCGCGCCTGTGTGGCGGGGCGCCGCCTTCGCGCAATCGCCTGATTGCGCGCCTGATCTCGCGACTGCATACGCTGCTGGACCGTTTCGAGACAGAAGGGTTTGACGGATTCCGCGATGACTATGCGCGTTACGATGCGCTCGTCGGCCAAGCGGTCAGTGTGCGCACCGGCAACGGCGAGGTATTCGGCATTGCCGATGGCGTGGATGCACGCGGTGCGCTGCGCGTGCGTCAGGGCAAGCAAGTAATGTTTTTCGACAGCGCTGAAGTCAGCGTCCGTCGCGCATGAAACTGCTCATCGACATTGGCAACACGCGCCTGAAGTGGGTGATGTGGGACGGACGCTTGCTGCATGATGCACGTGCCATCGGGCACCGTGAGGCAAGCGCCAGCGGATTTGCTGCATTGTGGAAAGATGCACACAGTATTGAATCGGCATGGATTGCATCGGTTGGGTCGCCGGCGCTTGAAACCGCCGTGGCTGATTGCCTGCGTGCGCAACTGAACTGCCCGGTGGAATTCGCGCTGAGCCAGGCACATGCCTGTGGCGTAACCAGCGCTTATGTGCGCGCGGCAGATTTGGGGGTGGATCGGTTCCTCGGCATGATTGCCGCACATGCGCAGGAAACGTCCGCAAGTGTTATTGCCAGTTGCGGCACCGCGATGACGCTGGATGCACTCGCGGCTGACGGTACTCATCTGGGCGGGCTCATCACCCCTGGCATGCGGCTGATGCGCGAGGCGCTACGCGTTGGTACGGCACGTTTGGAAAACGTGCCGTCCGGACACATTGTGCAGATGGCTGACAACACGGCCGATGCCATTGCCTCGGGAATTCAATGGACCATTGTCGCGGCGATCGAACGCTTTGTCGCACATGCGGCGGCGCGATTCGACGGCGAACCGGCGCTGATTCTGACGGGAGGCGACGCGTGCGAGGTCAGCGCATTGCTGGCGATTCCACACCGAATCGATGCCGACATTGTTCTGCGCGGACTGGCGCTATTTGCCGATTCGCACACGAAAAGGTGACCTGATTCAGGCCACTGGTCCACACGCCGGTCAACGTCACGTGGTGACACAAACGTTGATGATCGTGCCATGGGCATTTCAGTTTGTCGCGAGCGGCCGAGTTCACCGGCTGCACGCCGTTCGCCTTGACCCTTCGACTGCGCCCCGAACGACATTCGACCGCAAGGGCAAGGTTTGCAGGCACGCGCCCTTCGACTGCGCCTGTTGGTGCGGACTACGCTCAGGGCGCACGGGATCTGCGGTGCTCCATCGAGCTTCAACACCAAATCGCAACGATGAAACGGCTTCAATGGCGCTTCGCGCCGTTCGGATCATGACTGTCCGCGGTGATGCCAAACGTCAGCGATACGCTGAATGGGTCGTCAAGAGTCGATCAGTACACTAGACTACGGGCTGGCGAATCGGCCACCCCTTCCCTTGCCGCGAATGAATCCCGCATGCTCGTACGCATGTTGTTCCTGCTCCTGCTGGCGCTGAATATCGGCGTAGCGTGCTGGCTGTATTTCGCTCCGCATCCGCAGGCGCGCGCGTTTGCCGCTACCGACCCCGGTGTGGCGAAATTGATGTTGCTGTCCGAACAGGAAAACTCCACGCAATCCAGCGACGCCGAATTGTCCAGTGCACCGGAATCCAGTGCCGATCTGAAAAACGACACTTGCGCAAGCATCGGTCCGTTCCCGACTCAGGCCGATATGCGCGCGGCGATGAACGCGCTCACGCCGCTGGTATCACGCATCCAGTATCGCGAAGCCCATGCGACGGAAACGCGCGGCTATTGGGTTTATTTGCCCGCACAAGCCAATCGCGAACAGGCGCTGGCATTGGCAAGGAAACTGTCGATGCACGGAGTGCGCGATTACTATGTCGTCACTGCCGGCGAGCAGCAGAACACCATCTCGCTGGGGCTATTCCACGCCGAAGCCAATGCGGAAAAACGTCAGAAGGAAATCACGGCAATGGGATTTGAGCCACAAATGATCGCCCGAACCGAAGAGTTGCCGGTGTATTGGATCGACTTTGCTCAGGATTCCACCAAACCCGTGAACTGGCGCGCGCTCGTTTCGCCACAATTGACCCTGCGCCAACAACCGATCACCTGTTTTTGACGCAAGACCCACGGTTGGACCCTTGTGCGAAGCGGTTACAACATCGAATCAGCGCACAGCGGTATCGGCCCATTTCCGTTACAACCCCGATTCGTGCGAAAATTCGCACCCCACACGAACAATGCCGGCATAGCTCAGTTGGTAGAGCAACTGATTTGTAATCAGTAGGTCACGGGTTCGACTCCTGTTGCCGGCACCATCAACCGATCGCCGACCGTTTCCCTTTGCTCGGGCGCATGGGTGATTCGTTGCCGAATCTGCCGACATTTCCGTACACGCAATCGCCGCTGCGGTTTTGCGACGGAATTCCGATTCGAATGTGTCCGCTGTCATGATTTGGGTAAATCCGAGCTGATAGCTTTGCATCGTCGTTTCCGGGGCGAGTCGATGAAAAAGCATATTTCTGCCGCAATGCGTCGGGGGATGCGGGGCTTGATGGCTGTGGCATGCGTATTGAGTTTTTCCGCTGCCGTTTTTGCTCAGCAACTCAGTCGTGCACCGGACCCATTGTTTCACGACGGTTACGAAGGCATCAGCGCCGGACCGTTCAATGATTCGGACGCATCGCGCTTTTTGACCCAGGCCACGTTTGGTCCGACCGATGCGGACATCGCGCATCTGCGCGCTATCGGCTACCAGGCGTGGTTGAACGAACAATTTGCCGCCGCGCCGACGTACGAGATGACCTATCTGAACTGGGTCGGCAACACGCTGCACGAGCAAATCGGGCAGAACAATCGTGACGAGGCCTGGCTGCTTGGTGCGTTGGGCGGTCCCGATCCGCAGAATAATCTGATCATCCATACCGACCAGTTGCGCCAGCGCGTGGCATTTGCGTTGAGCGAAATACTGGTTATCTCACGGCAAAACGCGACGCTGGATGGTTATGCGGAAGGCATGGCCACGTATTACGACATACTGATCCGGAATGCGTTCGGCAATTACCGCACCTTGCTGCAAGACGTGACCTTGAACCCGGCCATGGGAATTTATCTCAACATGCTCGGCAGTCGTCGTGCCAATCTCGCGGAAAACCAGCATCCCGACGAAAACTATGGGCGCGAGATAAACCAGTTGTTCGGCATCGGGCTGGTAATGCTCAATCCGGACGGTACGACACAAAAGATCGGCGGCCAGGCCATACCAACCTACAGTCAGGATACGGTGACAAATTTTGCCCACGTATTCACTGGTTGGAACTGGGCGCATTGCGATGCCGACGGTTACGACGCATTCACATATTGCTTTACACCGTACGATTCGCCCGGCGATTTTCTGATTCCCATGGTGGCTTACGATCAGCCCAACCAGCCCGAAGACGGCGATCCGAGTTACCACGACAACGGTACCGATCCGGTCAACGATATTTCCAACAAGCAGTTGTTGAGCTATCCGGGCGCGGTGGACGCCGGCGTGCTTGCCGATGGCGGCACCGCAATGAGCGATCTGACGTTTGCGCTGGACAATATCTACAACCATCCGAATGTTGCGCCGTTCATTTGCAAACAACTCATTCAGCGCCTGGTGACGAGCAATCCGAGTCCGGCCTACGTGCAACGCGTGGCTGCGCAGTTCAACGCCAATCGCGCCAGTGCGACGCAATTGCGCGCGGTAGTGCAGGCGATCCTGCTCGATCCGGAAGCGCGCTATGGGCAATGGCGCAACCCGGATTCGTTTGGAAAATTGCGCGAGCCGCTGCTGGTGCAGACACACTTCTGGCGCGCCATGCATGCGCGCCACGCCTGCGGCCAAAATGTTGCTGCATCCGGCGACAGTTCGGCAAGCCGTTATGCGAATCAACCTTATCGCTACGCTGGTTACAGCACCGGTTGGAGCCTGGGAGACACGCAATATTCGGTTGGTGTCGCGCAAGCGCCCCTGGATGCTTTCAGCGTGTTCAATTTTTTCAAGCCCGATTATCTGCCGGCTGGCGAGATGACGACGGGCGGTTTGTTGGGGCCGGAATTCGGTATGCAGACCGACAGCATCATCGCCAACTCAACCAACACCATGCGTGGCCGCGCGTATTACTACGATAGCAATGATACGTGCTACCCCGATGATTTGTTCGGCGACGTGACGGTCGACCATGCGCAAGACCTGGCCCTTGCAGGCAGCGCAAACGGGGGCACGGCCGATCCATCGGATCGATTGGTGGATGCCTACAGCCGTCGCTTCATGTCCGGGCAAATGTCGCCGTTCATGCGCAAGCAATTGATCGACTATCTGAACCAGTTTGATTCAAGCGATGCCGAGGGTGACGAGTGGCGGCTGCAGCGCATCTATCGCGCGCTGTACCTGGTTTTCACATCCCCGGAATACATGATCCAGAAATAGGAATCGGCCATGCACGTGGATCGGCGAAAATTCATCAAGCAAACCCTGTGTGCCGCGCTTGGCGGCGCGAGCCTTTACTCGGCACTCGGCAACCTGCGCGTGCTGCAAGCGGCCACACGCGCCGGCAATTACGCATTCAACGATTACAAGGCGTTGGTGTGCGTGTTTTTGTACGGTGGCAACGACAGCTTCAACACGGTGGTTCCGTATACCAGCAGCGCCTACAACGCCTACTACGGCAGCAGTGGCGTGCGTTCGGCATTGGCTCTGCCGCGCAACCAATTGCATGTGCTCAGTGATCCGACTGCCAGTTCCGGTGACGGAATTGCCTACGCATTGCATCCGGTCATGCCCGAATTGGCCACCTTGTTCAACAATGGTCATGCGGCAATTGTGGCCAACGTCGGTACCTTGGTGGCGCCAGTAACCCAGGACGAATTTCAGAACGGTAGTCCTGCCTTGCCGCCGCAACTTTTTTCGCATGCCGACCAGACCGCGTATTGGCAATCGGCACCACCAAGCAACGCACCAGTGACCGGGTGGGGCGGGCGCATTGCGGATATGGTGGTCAGTGCCAATCCGGCCGGCATTCCCACCATGACCGGGCTCAATGGCCAGGATGTGTTCATGCGTGGCGATGTGGTCAGTGGTTATGCGATGAATGCAGAATCGGCCGCGACGCTGGATTTTCCCTACGATTCCCACGGTGCGATCGAACAGCAATTTCAATCCCTGTATTCGCCCGGTGCGCAGGCCAATGCATTGGAGCGCACGTACGCGGCGCGCATGAATCATTCGATGGCCACGGCGGACATCATCAATGCGGCCATTGGCGTGCATGATTTTTCTTCTTTCTTTCCGAATTCCAGCGGCTACGACATTGACCGCCAATTGCAATCGGTCGCCCAGTTGATCTGGGCGGCCAACAACAATGTGACTGGCTACACCGGTCTCAAACGACAGGTGTTTTTCGTCACTTCCGGCGGCTACGACACGCATGACGGCGAGCTGGCCACCCATTCGGATATCTTGTCGGTGCTGTCGAAAGCGTTGGCGGGCTTTTACAACGCACTCGACAGCGTTGGATTGGCGGACAAGGCGACGGCATTCACCGCTTCGGACTTCGGTCGCACCCTGACCAACAACGACGGCGGCACCGATCACGGCTGGGGCAGCCACCAATTTGTCGTTGGTGGCGCTGTCGCCGGCAAAAAGTTTTACGGCAATGGTTGCGGATTTGGCGGACAAGCGTCGAATTACGGTCTGGTCATGCCCAGCCTGATCAATCCGACATCGAGCAATTACGGATCAAGCCCGAATCTGAACGATTCCGGCGATGGCAATGGACGCTTCATTCCCACCACATCGGTGGATCAATACGCGGCAACACTGGCAAACTGGTTTGGCTTGAGCGCCAGCGACATTGGCTTGATATTCCCGAACCTGGGCAATTTCTCCAGCTCGTCGCATTACAACCCCGGATCGGGCTACATGCAGTTCATGGCTTGAAGCGACGAGCGCATCGCCGCTTGTGTACGACACTTGCAATCCATGCGCTCAGCGCAATGGCGCCGCCCAATACCAGCAACATCGCACTGTTGATGGGAACCGGGACAGGCGCAGGCGGCGCGCGCACGATGACGGTTCCGAACATGCCGGTTCCCGGCGAACCGTGTATCTCGCAGAAGTAACCTGCTTCGCCTGCCGTCGGAAAGACCACGCTGGCAACCCAGTTGGCATTGCTCACGTTGCCGTTGCCATTGTTGCCATCGCCATCGCAACCGCGCGCACAGCGAAACGAGCCGTCGTCGGCGAGCACGTTGTGATAGCCACCCTTGTTGACGAACACAACCGTGTCGCCAGCATCAATGTTGACGGTTGCCGGACTGAACACGTTCTGACCGCCACCGACATTGACGATGTGGGTGGCTGCGTGCGCTTGAGACAGGCCAGCCGACACCGTCATCGCCAACACCAGCCAGCAACCGGAGACGATGGCTGGCACTGGCCGCGCGCGCGACGTAACGCGGATTTGCCGCGCGCTTTTCAGGGCAAACTCAGTGTTTCGTGAACGCACTGAAAAGACCGCCAGCACTTTTGAGCAACCCGGACAAATCCAGATTGCCACCGCCGTGGCCGAGGACCGCATTGAGCAGGCCACCAGCCAACCCGCCCTGTTGTTGAATCTGTTGCGATTCCTGACCCAGCATGCTGCCCAATCCGCCGGCACCCAGATTCTGGTTCTGCGCGTGATTGGCGAGAATGCCCATGACGATGGGCGCCAGAATGGCGAGCAATTGCCCCGCGTTTTGTTGCCCCAATCCCGTGGCCTGACCGAGCCCCTGGCTGGCGGCATCTTGCTTGTTGCCGAAAATGTGCCCGAGAATCGCTCCGCCAATGCCCGAGCTGCCGCCGGCAAGCACATTGCCGAGAATGCTGCTGATGTCCGATCCGGCGTGGTCGCCCAGGGCGTTGTTCAATGCTTGCGCGCCTTGCTGCGTGCTCGCGTTGTGGGCCATGCCACCGACGATCAGCGGCAATGCGTGTTCAATCGCGGCCCGTGCCTGTGCAGGATCCGCGCCGAGTTGTCCGGCAATTGCTGCAATCTGCGCATCGCCCAGATTCGACATGATTGTATCGATCAAACCGCTCATCAAAATTCTCCAGATTGAAATTCATTGTTGAAACACATTCTTGAAAAAACATGGATTACCAGCCCCATCGGCGAATTGTAGCGCCTCACCTCATGAAATTTGCTCATTGGATTGGCGGCGAATCGATGCAACCGCTATCCTGATACATCTGCTGACGGCAGGTTAGCCGGGCAGCAGCTTGTTTTGTCATCAAGGAATCGACTCCATGCGACAGTTTTTGCCGGTATCGTTGATTGGTGCGCCAACCGACATTGGTGCCAGTGTTCGCGGCGCATCAATGGGGCCGGAGGCCTTGCGCGTGGCGGGCATTGCCGAGGCACTGCAGGCACGTGGAATGGAAGTCGCTGATCGCGGCAATCTGTTCGGGCCATTGAACCCGTGGTTGCCGCCGCGCGCCGGATATCGCCATTTGGCGGAAGTTGCCGAATGGAATCGCGAAGTCATTCGCGCCATCGGAGCCGAATTGGATGCCAAGCGCCTGCCGATCCTGCTGGGCGGCGATCATTGCCTGGGTCTGGGTTCGATCACGGCAGTCGCCAATCATTGCCGCAAGACCAACAAGAATCTGCGCGTCCTGTGGCTGGACGCGCATGCGGATTTCAACACCGCCGAAATTACTCCATCAGGAAATATCCACGGCATGCCGGTAGCGTGTCTGTGCGGTTTTGGTCCACGCGAACTGACCGAATTGGGTGGCAGTTCTCCGGCCATTTCCCCAGATTGCATTCGACAGATCGGTATCCGTTCCGTCGATGAAGGCGAAAAGAAACTGGTGCGCGACGCCGCATTGGATATTTACGACATGCGCTACATCGACGAAGTCGGCATGAAGCAGGTCATGGAAGAAGCGCTGGCCGGCATGCACGAGGATACCCACTTGCACGTGAGCTTTGACGTGGATTTCCTCGATCCCGATCTCGCCCCCGGTGTTGCCACCACGATTCCTGGCGGACCCAATTATCGCGAAGCGCAATTGGTCATGGAAATGATCGCCGACACGGGACGCTTGCGCTCGCTGGACATCATGGAACTCAACCCGGCACTGGATAACCGCAACCAAACGGCAAGAATCGCCGTTGATCTGGTGGAAAGCCTGTTCGGCAAATCGACTTTGATGCGCGAATAGCGTGGGTCCGGCGCTCTTTCCGGCAAGGTTACTGAAATCCGTTGGCGAAAATTACATCGCCAATGCTCAGGCAAGATGGTGTATTCGCGCTGATTAGCGGCAGCAAAACCTGATTGATTTGAGTTGGATGGAATTGCAACTGATTTTGTTTGCCGCAACCCGACGAAAAATTGCAGTAGCTCATGATCGTGCCGGAAGTTTGTCCGGACGGACATGAAGTCACGCCGGAGTAGCAGCCACTGCTGGATTCGCCGTTGTAGCACTGGTCAATGGTGTTGGTCGCCACGGGCTCGGCGCCGCTGGTGATGCTTGTGCAATGCGTGTGGGCGGCACCGAAATTGTGCCCGATTTCGTGCCCGGCGATGCGCGCGTCGAACGATCCGTTCGGATCGATATTGATGCTCGTGCACACCTTGGTCACACTGTAGCTTCCGACCGTTTGCCCGCCCAATGCGAATCCCTTCTGGCAATATTGGTCAAGCCATGCGATGCCGGACGCGCTGCAACTGTTTCCCGAACTCGCAATGGCGCCGGATAGAAGGACGGCGAACGATCGTGGTACGGAGGCCTTGTTGGTCTTCCAGTAGTTGCCGAACAAGTTGAGGTCGGCCGAGTTCGCGGATGAGTTCTGCGCCAGGCCCGTATATGGATCGGTGGCCGCGCTGGTCCGCAAGATGGTGGTGCCGATCAACAACTGCACCTGCAAGTCGTTTTCGTACATGGCGTTCATGGTGTTGAACATGCCTGCAATCCAGTTTGTCGCTTTGGTCGTGTCGTTGCCGAACAGGCGCGACATGTACAGGCTGTCCGTATCGATGGCTATGGTTGCAGAGCGCAACGTCGACGAGGTTATTGCCGCCGCCGCAGCACGTTGTCCCGTCGTGGCCAGTTGCAGGCGCGTCGCCAGATCGTTCGTTCGCAGTCCATTGAGCGCCATGTTCTCGTTGCCGCATTGGAAGGAGAATGCGTCGGGTGAGGGCAGAGTTGATTCCAGTGGCACGGCGTTGAATACCAGGGATGCGTTTGCGTTGGTGCTCGCCTTCAATGCGAACGGACCTTGCGGTCCATCACCATTGCCGTCTGCAAATGTGCCGTCAGCGTGTAACGAGATGGCGACACGCGCGCTGCCATCGTCGCTGTAGCCGCGCAGGAAAATGCGGTCGCTGCGGGGGACCTCGGTGTTTGCGCCAGAGGTCAGCACATGGATATGCGCATCGTTCGCATAGATTCTGGATCGGATGAAACGCATGGTTGCGATCTGATCCGGGCCGACCGGGAATGCCTGCACACGCAAGGATTGGCCGTGGTGCAAGGTGGATAGTGCCTGCATCGTCGCGCGATCCAGCAACCGTTCGGCGGCATGGACGGTTTGCGCGCCGACGAATCCTGCGAGCAATACGACAGTTAGAGCCAAACGCCGATATTTCATGGCACTTCCCCAGAAGATGCTATGGCATGCGAATTCTAGCCTTGACCGGGATTGCGTGCATGTGACGGCAGTCTCGTTGCGGCACCGCTGCAATCGGATCGACCGCAGCGATACCGTGTGCCGTGACTCAACCGGCTGGATCGGGCGCGAACTGATTCGGGAATGGTTGCGGCCCGGCGGCAATCGGAACGCGTACGCGGATTACGCCGCGGGCGATCAGATTGCGGTAACTGTCGTACCAGATTGAATCGACTTCGTTCGGTTGCGTGCTTTCGCGCTCGAATCGGGTGTAGCTGGCCACGGAGGATTCGCGTGCGCCGAGGCCCGTGCCCAGAGACTCTTCCGGCTTGGCCATGCGCCGCGCCAGCTCACTGCGGCTGTCGGCGCGCGCTTGATTGCTCGGCATTGCAACCGCGCCCGCGCGCGGTGCGACTCGCCCGCCAGCTTTGGCGGAAGCGATTGCCGGTTCCGCGCTGACGATGGGTGGTGCTGGCGGTGGTGCAGCATCGCGCGCGGCAATGTTGTCTTCGCGCTCTCGCCACGCCGGCCGAACTTTTTCACGAAACACGGCGACGCCGATGACACCGACATTGTTCGGTCGTCCCGTACGCGCAGCATAACTGTTGCTCAACGCGGTGAAATTGAATTGGGCGACTTCGGACAGGCTCTTGCGCCACCCGTCAATCTCCATATTTTGATACGGACCGAGCACGTAACCGGCCTGGTCGGTGCCGGCGGTCTGACCGCTGATCGCGTTGACGCCATCGACCGACAGCACCGTCAAAACCCGCGCTGCCGTTCGATTCTCGAGGTGCACGCTGTAACGATGTCCGGGAACTCCGGCGATGTAGAGTTTGCCGTGATGGTAATGGGTCGGCAGGGCAGCGCCGCTGTCGCGATCGATCACGGATACATCGACCAGCGATCCGGCACGCACGGTCGCGGAAAGAAACATGCAGGTGGAAGCGGCAACAACAAGCAGGGATTTCATGGGCATTCCTTCGTTGGCGAGGTGAAATATGCAACGCGGCAGGAAGGCAGTCGGGGTTGGCGCCATGGCGGGTTGTGAGGATCCTGCGCAAGAGGTAAGCTATGCGCACAGACCATGCGCATGCGAGGTGCATGATGAATCGTTCGACAACCGCCCTGAAAAAACCAACGAATGTGACCATACGCAGCGACTTGCTCGAACGCGCGCGCGCGATGAAGATCAACTTGTCCCAGGAATTCGAGCAACATCTTGAGCTCGTCGTGCGCAAACGCCAGGGCGAGCAGTGGCTGCGCGAAAACCGCGAGGCAATCCAGGCGTACAACCGTTTCTTCGAGGAACACGGCCTTTGGAGCGATGAGTACCGCGCATGGTGACGCGGCGGTTCGACGTATTTCGCAATCCTCATCCAGCGACAGCGCGCCACATCCCCTTTCTGTTGGTCGTGCAGTCCGAATTGCTTGAAGACTTGCCGACCCGAGTCGTCGTACCGCTGGCTCGCGCAAGCGCCATCAAGGGTCCCGCGGCAACGATGCTCAATCCCGTACTCGAAATCATGGGTATCGCGGTTGTTGCACTAACCCAGCAGGTTGCAGCGGTTCCAGTCGAAGCGCTGCGCAAACGCGAAACCAACATAGAATCCGAACGCGACAGCATCCTGCGTGCGCTGGACTTCTTGTTCAGCGGAATTTGAATTCCGGGAACCCCATGAAAAAAGTACGTGTTCTAACCGGCATCACGACGACAGGCACACCGCATCTGGGCAATTACGTCGGCGCCATTCGGCCGGCGATTGCCGCGAGCCGCAATGCGGGAACTGAATCGTTTTTCTTTCTTGCCGACTACCATGCCCTGATAAAGTGCGACGATCCGGCGCGCATTCAGCGCTCCACGCTGGAGATCGCGGCAAGCTGGCTGGCCTGTGGATTGGATCCGGAAAAAGTATATTTCTACCGTCAGTCCGACATTCCCGAAATTCCCGAGCTCACCTGGTTGCTGACTTGCGTTACGGCCAAGGGATTACTCAACCGCGCACACGCGTACAAGGCCGCGGTGGATGCCAATACCGCTACCGGCGGCGACCCGGATGCGGGCATCAACGCTGGCTTGTACATGTACCCGGTGCTGATGGCGGCCGATATCCTCGCCTTCAATGCCAGCCACGTTCCGGTCGGTCGCGATCAGGTGCAGCACATCGAAATGGCGCGCGATATCGGCCAGCGCTTCAACCACATTTATTCCGGTGACTATTTCACGCTGCCACAGGCGGCAATCGAGGAAAACGTGGCGACATTGCCGGGCCTGGATGGGCGCAAGATGTCGAAGAGCTACGACAACACGATTCCGCTGTGGCTGACGGCGAAGCAGTTGCGCAAAGCGATTCTCGGCATCGTCACCAATTCGCAATTGCCGGGCGAGGCGAAGAACCCGGACGAATCACATCTGTTCAGCCTCTTCCAGGCATTTGCCAGCGCCGAGGAAAGCGCGGTCATGCGCCAGGCATTTGCCGAAGGCATCGGCTGGGGTGATGCGAAACAGCAAGTATTCGAGCGCATCGACAAGGAACTGGCACCAATGCGCGAACGCTACGATGCGTTGATGGCGAAGCCTGCAGAAATTGAAGCGACGCTCGATGCTGGCGCGAACAAGGCACGCTTGTTGACGCAGCCATTGCTCGCGCGCCTGCGTGATGCCGTTGGTCTGCGTGCACTGGATGCAGTTGCAAATCCGGTCAAGAATGCCAAGTCGTCCGGCGCGGAGAAACCATCGCTGCAACCGGTCGTGTTTCGCGACGCAGAGGCTTTCGCGTTCAAGGTACTCGACGCCAACAAAACCGTGTTGGCGGAACACGGCGGATTCGCCGATCCCAAAGCCGCGATGGTCGCGGCAAGAGAAGCAATGCGCACGCTGGAGCCGTAGCCCGGATGCAGCCAAGCGCAATCCGGGATAATGGTTTGCCCGGAGGCCTCAGCCCTCAGCCCTCGATCAGTGAGGCATCCCCAAATCATCCAGCAACGCCTTGAGGAAGCGCGCTGCCTCGCCACCGGTGGCGGCGCGGTGATCGAAGGTCAGGCTGATTGGCAGGCGACGATGCACTTCGATGCCGCCGATCACGGCGACGACGTCGTGACCGAGTTTTCCCGCGCCGACGATGGCCACGCACGGCGGCACCACGACGGGCGATGCATAGCGGCCAGCGAACATGCCGAAGTTGGATAGGCTGATGGTGTAGCCGGACAGTTCCGATGCCGGGATCGAGCGGTCCTCGACCTGTGCGCGCAAACGCTGGATCGCCGTGCGCATGGCGCCTGCGTCGAGCATGTCGGCATTGCGCAATGCGGGCACGAACAAGCCATCGTCCGTATCGACCGCGATGCCGATATCGACGTGCGGATGCATGGTGCGGGTGAGGTTCTTGCCATCGAACCATGCGTTCAACGCGGGCACGGTTTTGCAGGCGACGACAATTGCGCGAATCAAGCGCGCGGTGATGTCCTGTTTGCCGATCCATGCGTGCAGATCGGCGTCGTCGACGATCGTTGTCGGCACGACCTGCGCGTGTGCGTCGGCCATTACACGCGCCATATTGCGGCGCACGCCCTTGAGTTGCTCTGGTTGGCCGAGCGCATGCACGCTGGGCGGGCTGGTGCGCACCGGCTTGCCGGCTTGCGACATCGGCGTGCGCTGATCTTCCCTTCTCCCCTCGGGAGAAGGTGCGCGCATGGTGGATGAGGCTGCGGGTATTGCCGGACCATCAATTCCGGCGCGTCTGCCGGACGGGGCGGAAAGTGCAGCGGTTCCTGCAGCGGCCGCATCCTTCACATCCTTGAGCGTGACCACGCCACCAGCGCCGCTCGCGCGCACGCGCGTGATATCGACCTTCAGCTTTTTCGCCAGCGCACGCACCGCCGGCACGGCCTTGACGCCGCCGACGTTGGC
>DASSXQ010000217.1:0-3381 GCA_035703725.1 Rudaea sp. | reverse complement strand
ATTTGATACCAACCGAACCGGCTTTTATGCGGGACTGTTCCTGATTGCCTTGGGTTCCGGTGGCATAAAACCATTGGTTTCGGCGTTTGTCGGCGATCAGTTCAACCAGAGCAACAAACATCTGGCCAAGCTGGTCTATGACGCATTTTACTGGATCATCAACGTCGGTTCGTTCTTTGCATCGCTGCTGATGCCGATTGTCCTGCGCGAATACGGACCAACATGGGCGTTTGGCATCCCCGGTGTACTCATGTTGATTGCGACGATCATTTTCTGGGCCGGACGCAAGAAATATGTCAGGGTGGAACCGGTTGCCGGTGACGAACATTCCTTTTTGCGCGTGGTACGCAGCGCGCTGTTTGCACGCATGCCGGGTCGAGGGCGGCCGGGTTTGTGGGTCGCCGTCATTGGTTTGGTGTTGGCCGTGCTGGTCCTGGCAATCTGGGTATGGGCGGATTTCGTGATAGCGGTACTGATTGCGCTCGGACTGGTGCTGGCATTCGGCGGCGTGGGCACGGCGATGCAACTCGAACGTGTTCGCGGCGTGCATCCGGATGATGCCATCGAAGGCGTGCGTGCGGTGCTGCGTATCCTGATCGTGTTTGCCCTGGTTACGCCGTTCTGGTCATTGTTTGATCAAAAGGCATCGACCTGGATCATTCAGGGTAATGCCATGACGATGCCGCAGGACAGTTGGTGGTGGCCAAGTTGGTTGGTGCGCGAACCGGCGCAGATGCAGGCGCTGAATCCGATTTTGGTCATGCTGCTGATACCGTTCAACAACGTCTTCGTGTATCCGTTGCTGCGACGCATGGGAGTGACTGTGACGTCTTTGCGCCGCATGGGCGCGGGACTGCTGTTTGCCGCACTGTCCTGGGTCTTCGCCGGCGCCATCCAGTTGTTCATCGACGGCGGTAACGGGGTATCCATTGCCTGGCAAATCGGGCCGTATGCGTTGCTCACGCTGGGTGAGGTTCTGGTGTCTGCAACCGGCCTCGAGTTTGCCTACAGTCAAGCACCGCAGCGCATGAAGGGCATCATCATGAGCTTTTGGTTGCTTTCGGTTTCCTACGGAAATCTATGGGTGCTGATGACCAATGCGGCGGTGCGCAACGAGGTCGTCACCACGCAAATTTCCGCGAGCGGACTCAGCGAGAATGCATTTTTGATGTTCTTTTTTGCCGGCTTTGCTCTGCTGGCAACCATCGCCTTCGCGCTTTACGCTCGGCGCTACCCGGTCGTGGAACACTATCGTACGGCGTGATTGGTTCGCTTGAGTCGATACACCACGGTTTGCAACGTGCTCAATCCTTGCGCGGCAAAATTTGGCTGTTCGGACAGAATGTCGTGCTGCTCGAGTTGGGTGATTTGCCATTCCCGCCCGTACAGCGACGCGACATCATCCGAACTGACCGCAAACGGCGGACCATCCATTTCCGATTGCGCGTAATCCAGGGTGACCAGAAGCATGTTGCAGGGCGCGCGCAGTGCGCACGACAGTTTTGCAGCGTAACGTTGGCGCATGGCGGCTGGCAGGGCAATCAGCGCGGCGCGGTCGTAAACGCCGCTGCAAGTGACGAGGATTTCGTCATCGATGTCGAAAAAATCGCCGCAAATCATCTCGATGGATCCGGCCGTGTAGTGTTTGAAACTGCCCGATTGGCGCATTACCGCAGACAAATTGTTGTCCGTGAAAAATTGCTCGACAGCCAACGGCGACAACTCCACGCCAAGTACGCGATGTCCCTGGCTGGCCAACCACAGCATGTCGAGCGACTTGCCTGCCAGTGGCACGAGTACGCGGCTGTCCGCGGGTAACGAAAGTTTCGGCCAATTCGCCTGCAGCAACGGCGAAGTTTTTTCATGGTGAAAGCCGGTACGGCCCTCGCGCCAACGTTGCAACCAGAAATCCGCGTGCATGGTGCTTCTCCGGATTCACATGCGTGCGCGATAGTTTCGCATGGGTGGATAGCGCAGTGTCTCGTTTCGTCGACGAATTTTTTTCCAGTGGCGAGAATTGCATCGACTTGCGCGGCTGGTTTGATCTGGAGCTAGCGGCGGCCTGCATCGCTGCAAGTCTCGCCAACTGAGACGCAGGGCTGTCACAATGATGCATCGTTTTGAAACCGGGAGCACTCGTGGCGACGCTGGAAATCAACACATTGATGTGGATTCTGATCGTGTCTGGCGGATTCATCGCCGGCTTCGTGCTGGCGTGGCTGGTGTTGCGCCGGCGCACGTTTGCGGCAGGCCGCGAGAGTCGCGATGTCGAGTTTTCGCAGCTTGCCAATGAACGCGATACCGCGCTGGAGGCTCGGCGTCGCCTGCAAGGCGAAAATGAAGCGCGCGCGCGTGAACTGACAGAAGCGCGCGCCCAATTTGCCGAGATTTCGACCGAACGCGCAACCTTGGCTGGCAGATTGGAACGACTCACGCAGGTAGAGGCAGAACTGGCCAGGGCGCGCGAGGAGAATCTGGAACTGGCCGAAGCGCGTCAGCGTGCCGAGCAGCGAGCCACGGCGCTGGGTACGCGTTTGCAGGAACAAACTCAGGCCGCGCAGGAAAAGTTGTCGTTGCTCGAGCGTGTGCGTGACGAGTTCTCCGACAAGTTCAAGTCGCTGGCCAATGATTTGCTTGAAGAGAAGAGTCGGAAATTCGCCGAACAAAATCAAACCAGTCTGGGCACGCTGCTTACCCCGTTGCGCGAACAACTCGGCGACTTCCGCAAACGCGTGGATGAGGTTTACGACAAGGAAAGTCGGGAGCGTCAATTGCTGAAGGTTGAAATCGATGCGCTCAAATCGCTCAATCAGCAAATCGACCAGGATGCGCGCAATCTCACCCGTGCATTGACGCGCGACAGCAAATCGCAAGGCGCGTGGGGCGAGTTGGTACTCGAACGATTGCTTGAAGCATCGGGTTTGCAGCGTGGCCGCGAATACGAGTTGCAGGTGGCACTCAAGGACGGCGATGGCGGACGTCCGCGCCCGGATGTGATTGTGCATTTGCCCGAAGGCCGTGACTTGATTATCGATGCCAAGGTGTCGCTGACGGCGTATGAGCGCTATTGCAGTGCCGCGGACGATCACGAGCGCGGCACTCAACTCGCCGCGCACCTCGCGTCGTTGCGCAGCCACGTGAAGGAACTGGCAAACAAGCGCTACAGCGATTTGCCCGGCATCAACACCCTTGAATTCGTGCTGATGTTCGTGCCAGTCGAAGCCGCGTACATCGAAGCAATGCATCGTGACGACGGGTTGCAAGCTTTTGCGCTGGAAAAGCAGATTGTCATCGTGACCACATCGACCCTGCTGGCGACCTTGCGTACGGTATGGAGCCTGTGGCGTTTCGACGATCGCAATCGCAACGCATCCGAGATTG
>DASSXQ010000309.1:0-10638 GCA_035703725.1 Rudaea sp. | reverse complement strand
ACATCGCGAGCCGAGTACCGCTTGCATTTGCGCGAAGATAATGCGGATTTGCGCTTGAGCGAAACCGGCCACGATCTGGGTTTGGTGCCGATATCACGTTATGCGGAAACGTGTCGCAAGCGCGAAGCCATCGAAAAAGAGACCCGGCGTTTGCAAAGCGTATGGGCTTCACCGGGGAACGGGCTCGGCCAGGAAATTGCCGAAAAGCTGGGGTTTGCGCTGAGCCGCGAATCGAACATGCTGGATCTGTTGCGGCGGCCGGAACTCGACTACGCGAAGCTGATGCAAATCCACGCGCTGGGTCCGGCCGTCGACAATGCGGCTGTCGCCGAACAGGTGCAGATCGCGGCGAAATATTCCGGGTATATCGAACGGCAGAATCAGGAGATTGTGCGTCAGCGTCGATATGAAGAAAGCCCGATTCCCGAGAGTTTTGATTTCGGCAGTGTGCACGGGCTGTCCGCGGAAGTCGCACAAAAGCTGCGTGACAGTCGCCCGCAGACCGTGGGTCAGGCAATGCGGATTTCCGGCGTTACGCCAGCAGCGATATCATTGTTATTGGTGCACTTGCGCCGTCGCGCCGCTTGAGCGCGACGCTCGCGTGCGCAAATCGGATGGTTGGCGCCAGATCAAGATCAAGAGCGCCCCCTTCCCCCTGCGGCACCTTCCCCTGCCCTGCGGGGAACGGAAACAAGAATGCTTCCCGCCGCACAGCGGGCGAGAAGCAGGAATGCCATTTGGACGGGATCATCCAACGCAGCGCACCGGCGACCGAATCCGGTCGAATGGCGTTGCGCGACGTGCGTGTCATTGCACTCGCGTGAATTTCAGTGCTTGGGCAGCTTGGCTTGTGCGGCAGCGAGTGCCTGCAGCGCGTGCGCATACAATGCTTTCGCTTCGGCTTCCGAAACCTCGCTGGTCTGGCCATTGGCGATTTTTTCCTTCAGCACCAGTGTGCCGGATTCGTCCCAGCCGACCTTGGTCGTCGCAAACGGGTGCGCATTCGGATTGGTTGCTTCCTGTTTGAAAACCACCCACGGTTTGTCGTCCTTGAACGCCATGCGCATGGTAATCCGACCTTGATCGTCGTCCAGGTCCGAAATTTCGCGCACTACGCGAATCGTGCCGTTCGAGTAAAACGCATCCCAGGCAACCGAGGATTTATCCTTCAATTCGCTGCCATTGACGGACTTCATCGTGCCGATTTGCGCAAAGGCCTTCTTGTATGCATCAAACATTCTTTCTGCAGCGGTTGGTTCGGGCGCAAGAACAATTTGCACCGTAGCCGGTGCATTATTGGTCAACACCGGATATTGCAGTACCGGCAAATATCGACGCACGCCATCAATCAGGATGGCATCGATCGCGTAAGTGCGCTTCGGATCCACTTGCGACGCATCGATCGGCAGATTGAAAGAAACCGGCATTGTGTTGGCATGTTCGATCACCGTCTGCGCAAGCGGTGTCGTTGGATTGGCCGCGTCAACAACCTTCAGTTCCAGACGAGCGTCGCTGCCAACTGCACGTGGTTCGCGCAAAATTACCGTGCCACTCACCGAATTTGCAATCTGAACCTTGGGAGCCGCAGGCGGCGGTGGCGGTTGCGTGCAACCGGCCAATGGCCCGAGCACAGCGAGCATCGCAAAAAACAAAATTCGCATCGGAAATCTCCTGGGATATTGCGCGGTCGGTGAGCCGCGACGTGGCTTGGTTGGTACACCATCATGCGTGACGCGCGTGCTCAGGCCGCAAACGACCTGCGGCCGGCCATTCTAGACGCTTTCTGGAAAATTTGAAATACGAAAATATTCGTATCCATGCCGTTCAGGTTCACGAAAGCGCTGTAACAGACACAAAACAAAAATTGACAGGTCGGTTAAGTATTTGTTAGTGTCAGAAGACTGGCTGGCACCGCGATCTGGGGGGCAAGCTTGTGCACGCGGTGGAATTTTTACCTGGCCAACACCGACGGAAGGCTCACTAGCCGCACTTGCGGCAAGCGCATGCACCGCGATTGGCATACTGACCGACTGAAATTTTTGGAGTGGATCAATGAAACGTAAACTACTAGTCACCTCGATTGTGATGGGGCTGGCAGCGGCGATGCCGATTGCCTCGGTGTATGCGCAAGACGCCAACGATCAGGCGACGCAAACACAAAACAAGAAAGACAAGACACAAAAACTCGAAACGGTAACCGTTACTGGTTCGCTGATTCCGAAATCCCAGATTGAAACCTCTTCGCCGGTGGTTACCATCACTGCCGAGGACATGAAGCGCGAAGGCTTCAAGAACGTTTATGACGCCCTGAAGTCGCTGCCGGTTTCCACGGGCGCGGTGCAGGACGCCCAGTTCAGCCAAGGCTTCACGCCTGGCGCGAATACCATCAGCTTGTTGGGTCTGGACCCAAGTTTTACCCTGGTGCTGATGAACGGCCGACCGCTTGCCGATTATCCGTTCCTGTACAACAGCAGCAGCAACTTTGTCGACCTGAATACGATTCCGAACTTCCTTGTTGATCACATTGATATCGTGCCGGGCAACCAGTCGGCCGTTTATGGTTCGGCAGCCATTGCTGGCGTTGTCAACATTGTGACCAAGCAGAAAATGGAAGGCATCACGATGGATTATCGTGTTGGCGGTTACAGCGATGGTGGTGGACAGCAACAGCGCTTGCAGCTTGGCGGCGGTCATAGCTGGGGCAAGCTCGACGCCATCTTCGGTGTCGAACTCGTCAAGCAGGATCCGGTGTATTTCCGTCAACGCTCGAGATCCAACAGCGCAGCCGATAACCCCACATTGAACGGCGCTGATCCAATCGCGCAGCGCGATCGGGTAATGATCGATGCATTTACCGGAAAATACGACACACCACCAGCGGGAATCTGCGATCCGATCTCGTATCTGTACAGTGGAACGGAAAAGTACAGCTATCGTCCGAACGCTGGCTACTACTGCGGCACCACCGATGGTGTGGGTTATGGAACGATGGCGAATGAATTCAAGTCCGCCAACGTGTACACGAATCTGAAGTACCAGTTGAACGACAATGCCCAGTTGTACGCCGATTTCCTGTTCGGGGAAACGAAGGTGAAGTACCACACGGGTGGCAATTACAGCGAATTCTGGAATAGCGGTAGTTATCCGTACATCTATGATCTGGACACCGGCCACCTCATCAGCACCCTTCAACACATCTTTGCCCCGGAAGAAGTGGGTGGCTTGAATGACGGAACGCTCATCGGCCATAGCTATGTCTTCAACGTCGGCGCGCGTGGGTCGCTTGGCGATTCCAACTGGAATTACGATGCGTCTTTCCACCGCTCGCAAAACAAGACGGATCAAAAGGGCCGTCGCGGTCTGGTTGCGCAGGAAGACGCGTTCTTCCTGGGCCCGCAGGATGGTACGGATCCGTATGGCTACGGCTATGCGGCCTTTCATATCGTGCAAAACGGAAATTTCTGGGGTGCGTTTACGCCGGAACAATACCTGGCCATGTCGGACATCATCCGCAGCAACTCCAAGACCTATACGCAAAATCTGAACCTGACCGTCACCAATACGGATTTGTTCGAGTTGCCGGCCGGCTCGGTCGGTTTCGCAGGCTTGGTCGAATTCGGCAATCAGGACTGGGAAAACCCGATTGACCCGCGCGTTCTGGCCGGAGACTTTTTCGGCATTGGCGGTACCAGCGGCGCAGGCAAGCGCGATAACCAGGCGATTGCTGCGGAATTGAATGTGCCAATTTTCAGCATGTTGACCGCTGACGCGTCGGTACGTTACGACAACTACAAGCCCGACGGTGGAAGCAGTGACAATAAAATCACCTACAAGCTCGGTCTGGAATTCCGTCCGTTCGATACGTTGTTGATGCGTGCCAACTACGCCACTGCGTTCCGTGCGCCGGATATGGGCTATATATTCTCCACCGGCAGCAAGTTCTTCACGTCCGTGGAAGATGACTACAACTGTCGTTTGACCCAAGGCGACAACTACACCAACTGTGATCCGCCGTTCGACAGTGTCCAAATCACCGGCTTCTCCGATGGCAACAAGGATCTGAAATACATCACTGCCAAGTCGTTTGGTGCGGGATTTGTCTGGTCGCCAACCAGCAACTTCAACATCAAGGCCGATTACTATCGCGTCAAGATCGCCAACGAAGTGTCCAGTTATTCCGTCGGCGCGATCCTGGAGAAGGAAGCCGATTGCCTCCTGGGTCATACGCGTGGCGGTACGCCGGTTGATGGCAACTCGACAGCGTGTCAGCAATTCATTGGCCAAGTGGGCCGCAATCCGCTGAATGCTGCACTGGATCCCGGCGCCTTGAATTCCGTAACCACCTATCCGATCAACGTCGCCAACGAAACGGTATCCGGCGTGACAGCCAGTGGCCAGTACCGTTACGATGCCGGTCGTCTGGGTGATTTCACCTTTGGTGCGGATTACAACACCACGTTCAAACACGTTTACCGGCAGTTCCCGGATGACCCGGAAACTGACTACTTGCGACTGCAGGCCTATGGCAATCTGTTCAAGGATATCGGATCGGGTAGCGTGACGTGGGACAAGGGTCCCTGGAGCACCACGCTGCGTGGTACGCGCTACGGCAAAACCTGGAGCTACGACGCAAGCTACAAAGTTGGCCCGTTCATTACCTACAATGCCACGGTGCAATACAACTTCAGCGACGACGCGTCGATGACCTTGCTTGCCAACAACGTCTTCAATACCAAACCACCGAAAGATCGCACGTACTCGGCATTCCCGTATTACGACATCTTCAGCTACAACGCATTGGGCCGTCTGGTGATGGTCGAATTCAACATGCACTTCGGTGCGGGTGGCGGAAACGAGTAATTCGTTCAGCTTGTTTCATTTTTGATCAGGGGCTGGCCTTCGGGCCAGCCCTTTTTTGTGGGCGCCTGCAACAGTGAAACGGCAGAGGTTCAGCAGGTTGAAAGCCTGCATTGGAATGCGCGGGCAAGGCTGGCCGCGACCCGCCATTGTCTTGGCCTGGTCAAGCGGTTGGTTTGCGGAGTTGAAACATCGCCTGTGCCACCCGGCGCGGATAATGCCAGGAACCCAGCGCCAAGTTGAAGCACAACTAACTTTGCAGCCGGACCGATAGCGGCTGCAATTGCGCCTCGTAGCGCCGCCATTGTCCAAGCGAACGCGAATGAATCGGCTCACGCACCTGGGCCGCACTCAAGGTGGCTACGGCGCTCTCGTTGCGTTGCAGGTCAATGCAGTTGGCTTCAAAAGGCAGTGAGCAAAATTGCAGAATTTTCCGAGCAGCATTTTCGCTGTCATCAACCAGCCGCTCGTACGACACATCGAGAATCTGCCCGGGCATGACCTGATGCCAATGCTCGATAACGCGACAATAGCGCTGGTAATAGGCGCCGAGCGCGTCAAGGTCATAGCTGTAACCGTAACCGGCGCCAAAATACGCCCGATAGTTGGAAAAACAGACGTCCATCGGATCGCGGGTCATATGCAATATTCGCGCTTGCGGCAATGCGCGTCGGATAAAGGCCGCCTGGATCCAGTTGATTGGCATCTTGTCGACGTAGAAGCGTTTGCCATTGGCCCGCCATTGGCTTTGCGCAAGGTAGCGCGTTCCAACTTGACGCAAATCCAGCGTCGGCACGCGATCCAGAATCGTCTCGTCCAGCGGCATAACCGTGACGTGGTCGGCGCACCAGCGCAGTGCTCGCGCAAAATCACCCAGTTCCCCGACCGAGGTAACCTCGGAATGATTACCGAGAATGCGGTCGAGCATCGTGGTTCCGGAGCGTGGCATGCCGATGATGAATATCGGAATTGGACCATCATTTTGCAATGGTGCCGACACCGCGCAAAATTCAGGCGTGCACAAATCCAGCAAGCGGTCGCAGATTACTGCTTCACGTTCGCCGTCGTAGTCGCCACAGTCAAACATGATGGATGCGCCACGCTGCAACGCGGCGAATGCTTGATCGTAGTCGCCGATATCCTCGAGCTCCTTGTACTGCGCATATTCCAGCGCACCTTGATCTTCGCTACCTGACGCCACCGATCCCAGTTGCTTGCGGATAATGGACAAGTGATTGTCCTGCGCGGTCTGCTTGCGCAGCCGCGCCAGGGTCACGCACGCACGACCGAAAATTCGGCCTGTCGCCAGGAAGGCATTCAGTTGTGCCTCGGCATCATCCAGACGACCATTGAACATCAATTGCACGGCTCGGATGAATCGAAAATCCGGTCCATCGTGGCCCAGTGATAGCGCGCGGTCGAGCATGGCCAGGCACGCGGCATGGTCACCAATCATTTGCCACGAACTGGCCAACCGCGCCAATAGCGCGCCCGACTCGCATTGCGCAATCGATGGCATCAACAGGCAATCTCGCGCGGCAACCACCTCGCCCACTTGCAGCAACGGCGGCACGATTCTGCAAATCAGCGCAGGATCATCCTGCATGACATGCAGAGCATCGAGCGTGTGCCGGGTCGCATCACGCAAACGATCATCGCCGAACGCCATCGCGCCAAGTTGCAAGTGCGCCTCGAAATCGTACGGATCGCGCTGGATCAGCGACTCGAGTGAAATTCGCGCAGCAGTAAGATTGTTCTCGGCGCGAAAACGTTTGACGCGCTGCCACAAACGGTCATTGGAAGCATCGGACATGACGGTTGCCCTCAGCCCGACTGCAGCAACGAAATATCGGCAACATCAACAAACAGGCGGCGCAAATCTGCCAGCAGCAGTAGTCGATTGCGGCGTTTGTCGGCATCGTCGTCCATGACCATGACCGTATCGAAAAACGCGTCTACCGGCGCACGCAACGACGCCAGAACGCGCAAGCAATCGACATAGCCGCGCTTGACGAGCAGCGGTCCAATCGTGATCGCGGTCGCTTCGATTTGCCGGTGCAACTCGCTTTCCGCGCCTTCATCGAGCAACGCAATATCAACCATGCCGGCTACCGCGCCGTCGGCTTGGCGCAAGATGTTGCCAATGCGCTTGTTTGCGGCCGCCAGCGCCGCCGCTTCCGGCAATCGGGAGAACTGCGCGACGGCGCGCAGGCGCAGGTCGAAATCAACCAACGTTTCCGGCTCAACCGCACGCACCGCATCAAACTGGTCGCCAGCGATGCCCTGATCCGCGTAATAACCGCGCAACCGATCAAAAACAAACCCGGTCAATTCACGGGTCAGATCGCTCTTGCTCAATGCCGGTGCAGACGACTTGGCAGCCTTTGAAGATCCCCTCTTTTCGATGTCCGGCAGCAACTCCACGGCTTCGCGCAACAACGCCTCCAGATCCAGATCAAAGCCACCTTCAATCAAGGTGCGCGCCAGACTCAATCCGGCGCGGCGCAACGCAAAGGGGTCCTTGCTGCCGCCGGGTTTCTGCCCCACCGCGAAGATTCCTGCCAGCGTATCAAGACGTTCGGCAATCGCCAGCACGCGCGCAATGTCGCCTTGCGCAATATCGTCGCCGGAAAATCGCGGACGATAAAATTCATCCAGCGCCTGCACAACATTGGCGGCCTCTCCATCGGCGCTGGCGTAGTAGCGTCCCATCACGCCCTGCAATTCCGGAAATTCGCCGACCATGCGCGTCATCAAATCGCACTTGCTTAGTGAGGCGGCGCGCGTGGCCAACGCCGCATCAACGCCGCAACGGTTTGCGATAACACGGGACAACTCCGCCACGCGCACGCATTTGTCCCAGACGCTGCCAAGCTGTTGTTGATAGGTTACCGACTTGAGTGCTTCCTGCTGCGCGGCAAGGGGTGTTTTCATATCTTCGTCATAGAAAAACTTCGCATCGGCGAAACGCGGGCGAATCACGCGCTCGTAGCCCCTGCGGATTTCCGCCGGGTCTTTCGATTCGATGTTGGCGACACCGACAAAGTGCCGAGTCAAGCTGCCATCGTCGGAAAACAACGGAACAAATTTCTGATTCGACTGCATTGTCGTAATCAATGCTTCTTTTGGCACGTCCAGAAATTGCTCATCAAAATTGCAGGCAATCCCCACCGGCCACTCGGTCAAGTTGGCAATCTCGTGCAACAGCTCTTCCGAAAGTCGGGCCTTCGCGCCCATGTCGCGAGCCCTGGCTTCCACTTCAGCGCGTACGCGCTCACGACGCTCATCGGGATCAACCAGCACCTTCGAACTTCGCAGCATCGCAACGTAAGCATCGGGATGCGCAACAGTGACCGGTTGGGGGTGATGGAACCGGTGTCCGCGCGATTCTCGTCCACTTCGGATACCGAATACTTCTGCATCGATGACGTCATCACCATGCAGTAATACCAACCAGTGCACCGGCCGCACGAAAGCAAACTCATGGTTGCCCCAGCGCATGGGTTTGGCAATCGGCAGCGCCTTCAACGCCTCGTCGACGATTTCCTGCATCAACGCAGCGGTAGGCTTGCCGGTCTGCATGACGCGATGGACGAACCATTCCCCTTTGTCGGTCCGCAGCCTTTCGAGTTCCTCCACGCCAGCGCCGCAGGACGCAGCAAAGCCGAGCAAGGCCTTGGCTGGCTGGCCATTCGCATCGAGCCCGGCGCTGACGGCTGGACCACGGCGTTCAATTGCTTGATCCGGCTGCGCCATGGCCACCGACGGGACCAACGCAGCGAGGCGACGCGGCGAATTGAAGACCACTGCCTTGGCGACGTCGGCCGCGATGCCGCGTTTGGTCAATGCGGCACAAACTCCGTCGGAGAATGCTTGCGCAAGTTGATCGAGCGACTTCGGTGGCAATTCCTCCGTGCCGATTTCGATCAATAACGTCTTGGCCTCAGACATGCGCGTTCTCCCTCGGCTTGAGTCCGGGGAATCCGCGTTGCTCGCGTTGGGCCAGATACGCTTGCGCGACGCCACGCGAAATGGTGCGAACACGCAGGATGTAACGCTGGCGTTCAGTCACGCTGATGGCGCGACGCGCATCGAGCAGATTGAACGCGTGACTGGCTTTGCATACCTGGTCATAGGCGGGTAGCGGAAGGCCCAGTTCAACCAGTTTGGCAGCTTCGGCTTCGCAAACATCGAACCAGTGCAGCAGTCCGGCAACATTGGCGTATTCGAAATTGTAAGTGGATTGTTCCACCTCATTCTGATGAAACACGTCGCCATAGGTCACGATGCCGTGCGGCGCATTGGTCCAGACCAGATCAAAAACGTTGTCCACGTTTTGCAAATACATCGCCAGACGTTCCAGTCCGTAGGTGATTTCGCCGGTCACCGGCTTGCATTCCATCCCACCGGCCTGCTGAAAGTAGGTGAACTGGGTCACTTCCATGCCATTGAGCCAAACTTCCCAGCCCAGACCCCAGGCACCCAGCGTTGGCGACTCCCAGTTGTCCTCGACCAGACGCAAATCATGCACCAGCGGGTCCAGCCCCAATGCCTTGAGCGAGCCAAAATACAGATCCAGAATATTGTCCGGATTCGGCTTCATCACCACCTGATATTGATAGTAGTGCTGCAAGCGATTGGGGTTTTCGCCATAGCGGCCATCGGTCGGCCGGCGCGAAGGCTGCACATACGCAGCCGCCCACGGTTCGGGGCCCAAGGACCGCAAGAAGGTGGCGGGGTGAAACGTTCCCGCGCCCACTTCGGTATCCAGCGGCTGGATCAGGGCACAACCCTGCCCGGCCCAATAACCGTTCAGGGTCTGGATCAATTCCTGGAAAGTCGAACTTGGCATCGAAATCACAGTCGCTGACGCAAAGCGCGTTAGTATAGCGGCTGGCGCGCAAATCCAAAGGTTTTCGCCTCATGGCTGGTGTATCGCAAACGCCTACATTCAAGATCGAACCGGACGCCGGACCGCAACTGGGTCTGCATCGCAGGCTGGACATCGACAGCGTGCTCGGCGCCCTCAGGCACGACGGTCTGATTGACGAGCCGGATGTGCTCAGGGTGCGCGCCGATGCACGCAGTGCGCGCGGCAAAATGGAACTGCACCCCATTGCGTTGATTGCCAATCTGAAACTGCAAAACAAGCTCGATGCAAAACCGCTGAGTATGGAAGTGCTGACCCAGTGGTTGGCCGATCGCGCCAAATTGCCGTACATGAAAATCGATCCGATGAAGATTGATGCCCGTGCGGTGACTCAGGCAATTTCGCACGCATACGCGCAGCGCTATCGCATTCTTCCCGTTGCGGTAACCCCGACCCAGATCGTCATTGCCGTATGCGAGCCATTCGACACGCGCTGGCTCGCGGATTTGGGCCATATCCTGCGCCTCGACATTCAGCGCGTCGTCGTCAATCCGGTCGACTTGAATCGCTATCTGGTCGAGTTTTACGGCGTCCAGCGTTCCATCCAGAAAGCCAAGGATGCCAAGCTCGACGTCAATGACGGTCGCGCCATCCTGAACTTCGAGCAATTGCTGGAGTTGGGCAAATCCGGCGACATCGGCGCCGACGATCACCACGTTGTGCACATCGTCGACTGGTTGCTGCAATACGCGTTTGAGCAGCGCGCCTCGGATATCCATCTCGAACCACGCCGCGACACCAGTCCAATCCGCTTCCGCATCGACGGCGTGATGCACAAGGTGTTCGAGCTGCCGCCGGTGGTCATGACCGCGGTGACGGCGCGCATCAAGATCCTCGCGCGCATCGATGTC
>DASSXQ010000241.1:0-29775 GCA_035703725.1 Rudaea sp. | reverse complement strand
TGCGGGGCGCAAACGCTACACGCATGTATTGACCCTGTTTGGCGAATATTCTAGACTCGGCACGCTCGGGTGTGTGGTCCGATCAAGCGGGCAGGGGGCAGTGGCTCCACCCGATATCAATTGGGAGAAACAACATGATTACTTTCAAGATGAAAGCGCTGTCGATCGCGGTTCTTGGGTTGGCTGGCTTGGGTATGGCGGGGAGCGTTTTTGCGGCTTGCCCGACTGATCCGGCGCAGCCGAATGGGGCATGGGCCTCGAAGACATCATTATTGGGAAGCGTGGCGATTACTTCGCCCGGCTTGAACAGCACATCATGCGCCCTTCAGGTTTCCCTCAATCAAAGTTCACCAATTCTTGCAAAAGCGTTTGTGACTGATACTTCTCCGAATAATGAATCGAGATACCGTGCTCGCTTCTATTTCGATACGACTGAGTTAACTGGTTTGGATAATGCACTTAAGCAAGTCCCCATCTTCACTGCGGCTGCGGCAACTAGCCCTGCGGCAACAGCTAGTGATGAGGTGAAAGCAATACTGATCGGGGGGGCAACGCCTTCACTTCGAATCGTCGTGGCCGACTCGAATCAGGGAAGTAAGTTTCAATCAGTGACAATTCCCCTACCGACAGCTTTCGGTGTAAATCGATTCGAATTTGACTTAACTCAAGGTACAACAGGAAGCGTTCGGTATTGGTTGAGTGCTGCCGGTACGGCTACAAGCGATGGAAGCCCGCTCGGCACGTTAAACGTTAATAATTCGGGCTGGGGTGGAGTGAAACAAGCCTCAATGGGAATGTTCTCAGCATCTACAAACTATCGTAACAACGTTCCTTCAACGCAGCATCTGTACTTGGACGAATTTGATTCGCGCCGGCAGACTTTTATTGGACAGTGATTCCCTAACTAGAGGAGTTTGAGAATGAACCATTATGTTAAAGGCCTGCTCGGTATGGCGATGTCTGTCGTCGCAGCATCTGCATTTGGCCAAGCTTGCACCTCCAATGCTAATTTCGGCGCTTCGCCGAATAGCTTTGCGAATGTTAATTTGTGCGGCGTGACTGATCAGCTCGCTGGCACCTGCGCAAACGGCACATCCCTCGCGACGGGACCAGACTATATCTACTCTGTTACGGTGGGTACTCCAAGCAGTGCTGTTTTCACCGTTAATGCTACTGGTTTCAATGCGTATATCGCATTGATGAGTGGTGCGGCGTGTAATTCGCTTGATACCTGCGGATCTTATGAAAATCTCGGTGTTCCCGGTGCAGACGTATCACTGCCAAGTACTGCCGGCCTTCCAGCAGGCCAGTATTGGCTGGTGATTTCCGATGTCCAAGCCAATATTACCTGTCCTGGCGCCACGTTTAATTTGTCTTCAGCTGGAACTCTTCCGGTCAAATTGCAGAATTTCTCCGTGAATTGATTAAAATTGTTTCTGATACAAAGTAAACCCCGCCGTGAGCGGGGTTTGCTTTTTGCGGCGACGGCAATGTGAGCTGTCACTGCACCACTCTCGCTTGCATTTAAAGAGTAGCCGCATCGACTTTCGGAGTTGCACGTGTCCAAATACGCATTAGTTGTATTGATTTGTCTCGTTGCGTCGCCAGCTTATGCCCAAGTAAAGCTTGACGTACAAGATATCGGCGAGATGTACCAAGGCAATACCGGCAACGCGATCATCTTACTTACTAACACCAGCGACAAGCCATTACGCGTCTTGTCCGTGACGCCAACGAATGATCTGGACCACTTGGGCAAAATCACCATGCCAGTGACCGTTGACACTGGGAAAAGCGTCGATATTCCCGTCACCATTTTCAGTCGCATGGACGCGGGCAATCGCCTTCATTTTTTTGACATCAACACAGATTCTCCGACAAAACCACATATAGCGGCTGTGGTTCATCTGTTCGGGCTCTCTGTATTGGATGATTCTCAACCAAGAGTCGATTTGGGCACAATCAATACTGACGGCCCAATTCCTGCAAAGTCTATTTTGCTATCAAGTCGCGAAGTTCCAAATTTTCGGATAACCAGAATTATTGAAGTACCAGATTTCGTTACTGCAAAAATCTTGGCGGATGGACGCACAATCTCCATGGAGGGTAACGCGAAAGCGGGGTGGGGACTTCATGACGGTTATGTAAAAGTTGCTCTGAACTCCAAAGTTCAACCGCAGGCTTGGATTGAGGTCAAGGCCGATGTGCACGGCGACGTAGTGCCTTCTTCCAATCCGTTTGAGTTAGGTGTTTTTCGAACCACCAAGCACCCGTTTGTTGTGCAATTGAAAAGCCGCGACGGCAAACCGGTAACACTTGGTAGGATTTCCATCAAAGGCATCAAGGGAACGACCAGCAAAGAGCCATGTATTGGCGATGCAACGAACTGTGCCCAGATAAGCTTGACAGTGGCGGATGATCAACCGAATGGCCGTGTAACAGGCACGTTGCATGTCGAATTGCCAGATTTTCACCGTCAATTGCCGATCAAAATTGGTGGATTCTATTTGCCTGAAACTGTGAAGGTACATTCGCTCGATGAACAGAAGGATAAGTCTGGTGAGACATCAGAATCTGTTGCATTGAATTTAAAATCTGCGTTGCAGAAATCTACCCAACGTCAATCCAGCGTACCCCATGCCGATCCGCCAGGCCGCGGTCCAGTGCTTCGATGGCAAGTATCCAACGAGAGCAATATTTATGGATATTTGGTCTATCGGGCTGAAGCGGAAAATGGACCTTTCCTTCGCGTGAATGACGATATCGTTCGCACCGATGGAACAAAAGGGGATGGTGTCACCTCGAATTATACGTGGCGCGATCGCTCGGCAGCTGTTGGGCAGACATATTGGTATTATGTCGGGATGATTATGCTGAACGGCAGCAAGCAGCAACTCAGCGGCCCGCAAAAAGTCATCGCCAAGTAAGCACGCTGCTTTGTTCATACCAGTCGCCGAGCACGATGCGCTCGGCCTTGTTGCCGTTCAGGTCGAATCGGTGAGTGGCGGGTCGGTGCGTATGTCCGTGGATCATGCGCGTGACGCCGTGCGCGCGCATGGCAGCTTCGACTGCTGCCTGATTCACATCCATGATTTCCGGCTTCGCGGTCGAGGTGTGCTGGCGGCTTTCGCCGCGAGCCTGTGCGGCGAATGCGTGGCGTTCGCTGAGTGACTTGGCGAGAAACTGTTGCTGCCATTGTGGATCACGCACCAGCGTGCGGAATTTCTGATACTCGACATCGTCCGTGCATAGCGTATCGCCGTGCATCAGCAGCGTGCGCTCGCCGTTCAATTCGATGACGGCTGGATCAGGCAACAAGGTCATGCCGGCGCGCGCAGCGTAGTCCTCGCCGAGCAGAAAATCGCGGTTGCCGTGCATGAACCAGATCGGCACGCCGCTATCGCGCAGCGCGCGCGTGACATGCGCCACGCGCGCGGGCAGGGGCACGTCGTCGTCGTCGCCGATGTAGCTTTCAAACAGGTCACCAAGCACGTACAGCGCTTGCGCGCCGCGAGCGTCGCCCGCGAGAAAATCCTCGAACGCGGCGATCAGGCGCGGCCGGGATTCGTCCAAATGCAGGTCGGAGATGAATAGAGTTGGCACGTGCGAGCGGTGTCGTTATGGTTGATTCTTGACCCAATTTTCCACTTTCAGCCCGGGCACGCGCTTGAATTCGCGTTCGTTGCGGGTGACTGGCACAAGCCGAGTGCGGCGGGCATGGGCGGCGATCGACAGGTCGTTAGTGCCGATGATCCGGCCTTTCGCTGCCAGCGCGGCACGGACTTCTCCGTACGCGCGGGCACATTCGTCGTCAAACATGAGCACCGGCAGAAAGGCGGCCAATTCGCCGAGCTTGGATCTTGCGATGGCGGGAGCCTGGCTTTTCGCTGCGCCATTGCAAAGCTCGCCGAACGTAACCGCCGAGATGGCTGCATCGCCGATCTTGACACGTTCGAAGCGCTTTTCCACTTCGGCCGGCTTGCGCCGGACAATATAAATGCAGGTATTCGTGTCGGGCAGATAACGCGTCGTCCTTCGGTGAAAAAGTCATCCGGCATTGCCGCGGCAAACGCACGGCCGCGCTGTTGCCGGACTTGAACACGCGGGTAGTGGTCATGAGCGGCCTCCCATTACGTACAAACAAATACGCAACTACATGACGGTACCGAAGCACCAGCTCATTTCACCACGCTGACCTTCTCGATAACGATTGGCGTCTCCGGCACGTCGCTCTGGAACGGACCTTGAGGCCCGGTCTTCACGGCTTTGATCTTGTCCACGGTATCCATGCCGCGGATCACCTTGCCGAACACGCAGTAGCCCCATGACACCGGCCCATTGGCGCCGCCGACGTAGTCCAGACGCTTGTCGTCAATCACGTTGATGAAGAACTCCGCCGCTGCCGAGTTGGGATCGGCGGTGCGTGCCATGGCGATTGTGCCGCGAAGATTGGACAAGCCATTATTGGCTTCATTGCGAATCGGCGCGTGTGGACGCTTGCGCGTCAGATCTTTGGTCCAGCCACCGCCCTGGATCATGAAGTTGTCGATGACGCGATGAAACACCGTGCCGTCGTAGAAACCTTCGTTGACGTAGCGCAGGAAGTTCTCGACCGTGTTTGGTGCCTTGTCCGGGTACAACTCGATGGTCATGTCGCCCATGCTGGTGTGAATCAGCACTTTCGGATTTTCGGCAGGTGCAGGTGTTTTGTCCGCATCAGCCTTGTCCGGCACAGCAATTTTGGCGGCAGGTTTGGTCGTCGCTTGCGGCGCAGCGGCCACAGCCAGCGGGACCAGCAACGCTAGCGCGCAAAGCATTTGTTTGAGCATGATCGAACTCCCGTGAAAAAATAGGTGGGGCAATGATACGCAGAATTGGCGCCGCTTGCTGCGCGGCGCGGAATGAATGATGCCTTGACGATTCACGTGCGGCAATGCGGGGCCATACGTCTTGTGATTGCGCTATCCGAGCGGCTGCAACCGTAGTGCGGTAGAAGCGAAGGTTGCGATACCGGGAAGTAGTGATGCCAGCCAGGCAACCCTTCGACTCCGGCGCTGCGCGCCTACGCTCAGGGCGAACGGCTTTGCGGGACAGGTTGCTGTGGGCGCGGCATTCCGCGACAGCTCGCTCAGGGTGAACGGATTTGCGGGGCAGTTTGCTGCAACGTTGCCGGCCCATGAAATCCGTTCGCGTTGAGCGTAGCGGCCGCAGGCCGCGGAGTCGAAACGTATTCGAAACCACCCAATCCCCGTTCGCGTTGAGCGTCGCTCGCGAAGCGAGCGGAGTCGAAACGTTGCGATACCGGGAAGTGGTGATGACAGCCAGGCAACCCTTCGACTCCGGCGCTGCGCGCCTACGCTCAGGGCGAACGGCTTTGTGGGACATTTCGCTCAGGGTGAACGGATTTGCGGGGCAGTTTGCTGCAACATTGCCGGCCCATGAAATCCGTTCGCGTTGAGCGTAGCTCGCGAAGCGAGCGGAGTCGAAACGCCCTCGAGACCACCCAACCCCCGTTCGCGTTGAGCGTAGCTCGCGAAGCGAGCGGAGTCGAAACGTCCTCGAGACCACCCAATCTCCGTTCGCGTTGAGCGTAGCTCGCGAAGCGAGCGGAGTCGAAACGCCCTCGAGACCACCCAATCCCCGTTCGCGTTGAGCGTAGCTCGCGAAGCGAGCGGAGTCGAAACGTTGCGATACCGGGAAGTGGTGATGACAGCCAAGCAACCCTTCGACTCCGGCGCTACGCGCCTACGCTCAGGGCGAATGGATTTGCGGGACAGTTTGCTGTGGGCGCGGCATTCCGCGACAGCTTGCTCAGGGCGAACGGCTTTGTGGGGCAGTTTGCTGCAACGTTGCAGACCCTTGAAATCCGTTCGCGTTGAGCGTAGCTCGCGAAGCGAGCGGAGTCGAAACGCCCTCGAGACCACCCAATCCCCGTTCGCGTTGAGCGTAGCTCGCGAAGCGAGCGGAGTCGAAACGCACTCGAGATCACCCAATCCCCGTTCGCGTTGAGCGTAGCTCGCGCAGCGAGCGGAGTCGAAACGTTGCGATGCCGGGAAGTGGTGATGGCAGCCAGGCAACCCTTCGACTCCGGCGCTGCGCGCATACGCTCAGGGCGAACGGCTTTGTCGGGCATTTCGCTCAGGGCGAACGGCTTTGCGGGGCATTTCGCTTTAACGTTGCCGGCCCATGAAATCCGTTCGCGTTGAGCGTAGCGGCCGCAGGCCGCGGAGTCGAAACGTCGCGATGCCGGGAAGTGGTGATGGCAGCCAGGCAACCCTTCGACTCCGGCGCTGCGCGCCTACGCTCAGGGCGAACGGCTTTGTGGGACAGTTCGCTCAGGGCGAACGGCTTTGTGGGGCAGCTGGTTGTAACGTTGCCGGTCCATGAAATCCGTTCGCGTTGAGCGTAGCGGCCGCAGGCCGCGGAGTCGAAACGTACTCGAGACCACCCAATCCCCGTTCGCGTTGAGCGTCGCTCGCGAAGCGAGCGGAGTCGAAACGTCGCGATACCGGGAAGTGGTGATGACAGCCAGGCAACCCTTCGACTCCGGCGCTGCGCGCCTACGCTCAGGGCGAACGGCTTTGTGGGACAGCTTGCTCAGGGCGCGGCATTCCGCGACAGCTCGCTCAGGGTGAACGGATTTGCGGGGCAGTTCGCTGAAACGTTGCCGACCCATGAAATCCGTTCGCGTTGAGCGTAGCGGCCGCAGGCCGCGGAGTCGAAACGTCGCGATACCGGGAAGTGGTGATGGCAGCCAGGCAACCCTTCGACTCCGGCGCTGCGCGCCTACGCTCAGGGCGAACGGCTTTGTGGGACAGCTTGCTCAAGGCGAACGGTCTGTTGGTGGCCTTGTGCTTCGAATTGCTCGCACGTGCTTTGCTCTCACGCTGCGGCGAACTTTTCGCTCTCGCGCACCTGCAATTTGATATCGAGCTGCTTGAGATAGTCGCGTTCGGATTCCAGGTCCGCGCGCGTTAGCGGGTGTGTTGCCATCCACGTGGTTGGCAGCGCAAGCAATAGTGTCTTGCCGTCAGCCTGCAGTTGCAGCGGCGGCAGGGGTTCGGTGTTGCGCGCGCGCTGGAGCAGCACGGCCAAGCGTAATAGTGCGGTAACCCGCAATCCGGATAGGCGCAAGCGTTCCGGCAGTGCGCGCAATGCCGCCACATCGGGTTTTCGCCGATGACAGCGCAGCATGGCGGCCAGGACGTGTTGCTCATGACGCGCAAATCCGGCCAAGTCGGACTTCTCCACGATATACGCACCGTGCACATGGTGTTGGCTATGCGCAATGGCCAGGCCGATTTCGTGAATGTCTGCGGCCCAACCCATCCAGCCACGCTCAGCCGCGCCAAGGTTCCATGCGTCTGCAACCTGATCGAACAAGATCACCGCAGTGGCGCGCACGCGTTGCGCATGCAAGCGATCAACGGCATAGCGTTGCGCGAGAGCAGCGATGCTTGCTGCACGCGGGTCGCGATGTTCGGCACGGCCGATGAGATCGTAAAGCAGTCCTTCGCGCATGGCGGTTTCGCACACACGCATGTGGTCCAGGCCGAGCGCGGTGAAACTGGCTTCCAGAATCGCCACACCCCCGGCAATGATGGGCGTGCGGTCGCCACTCAGACCCGGCAGACGAATATTGTCCACCGATCCGCAGGCCAGCAGCGCCTCGCGCAGATTGTCGAGCGCCATGCGATTGATTCCTGAATCACACCAACCGGCCGCCTGCACCACGTTGCCGATGGATCGCGCGGTGCCGGATGACCCGATGGTTTCGCCCCAGCCAAACGCGCGGTAGTCGGCGACGAATTGTTGCAGTTCAATGCCAATTTCCGTCTGCGCCTGCTTCCATCGCTTGCGCGTGAGCTTGCCATCGCCAAAAAACCGCAGTGTGCTGGCAATGCATCCCATCTGCAGGCTCTCCTTCTCCAGCGCTTCAAAATGCTGACCGATAATGAATTCGGTACTCGCGCCGCCGATATCGATGACCAGTCTGCGTTCTGGTGAATCCGGAATTCCGTGGGCGACGCCGAGATAAATCAGACGCGCTTCCTCGCGACCGGATACGACTTCGATCGGGTGGCCCAATGCTTTTTCGGCAGGCTGCAGAAATGCAGCCGCATTGCCAAGTTGGCGTACTGCATTCGTTGCCACCGCGCGGATTCGCGACGCGGGCAGTCCACGCACTCGCTGGCCGAATTGAGACAAGCAAGCCATTGCATGGGCATGGTGTGCGGCATCGAGGTTGCCGTGTTCGTCCAATCCTGCGGCCAGACGCACGCTGTCGCGAAGTCGGTCGATAACCCGTGGTTCGCCGTGCTCGTAGCGAGCCACGACCAGATGAAAACTGTTCGAACCCACATCCACTGCGGCGAGCAGGTCGCCTTCATGGATATTTGGCTGATTGACCTCGGGCATGAGCGACGTGGCAGGTACGGAAGTGACCGCATTGTGACATGGGCGCGGGGTGTGCGGAAACGCGGCCGAATCAGTTCGTTCGCGTTGGGAGTAGCGGCCGCAGGCCGCGGAGTCGAAACGTTTCAGTCAAGAATCCGTTCGCGTTGAGCGTAGCGGCTGCAGGCCGCGGAGTCGAAACGCCCGCGAGATCACCCAACCCCCGTTCGCGTTGAGCGTAGCTCGCGCAGCGAGCGGAGTCGAAACGTTGCGATACCGGGAAGTGGTGATGGCAGCCAGGCAACCCTTCGACTCCGGCGCTGCGCGCCTACGCTCAGGGCGAACGGCTTTGCGGGGCAGTTCGCTCAGGGCGAACGGCTTTGCGGGACAGTTCGCTGTGGGCGCGGCATTCCGCGACAGCTCGCTCAGGGTGAACGGATTTGCGGGGCAGTTTGCTTTAACGTTGCCGGTCCATGAAATCCGTTCGCGTTGAGCGTAGCTCGCGAAGCGAGCGGAGTCGAAACGTTGCGATACCGGGAAGTGGTGATGGCAGGCAAGCAACCCTTCGACTCCGGCGCTGCGCGCCTACGCTCAGGGCGAACGGCTTTGCGGGACAGTTCGCTCAGGGCGAACGGCTTTGCGGGACAGTTTGCTGTAACGTTGCCGACCCATGAAATCCGTACGCGTTGAGCGTAGCGGCCGCAGGCCGCGGAGTCGAAACGCCCGCGAGATCACCCAATCCCCGTTCGCGTTGAGCGTAGCTCGCGAAGCGAGCGGAGTCGAAACGTTCGGGAAGGTTCGGTGTTCTCGGGCAGGATCAATTGCGACAAAGTTTGTCCACCAACCAAACCTGCGCCGAGTGCGGTTTGGCGGCGCCCGATTCAACGCGGTGATAGTGGCCGTTATCTGTCAGCGTCCAGGCCTGCGTGTTGTCGTTGAGGTAATTTTCCAGCGCTTCCTGATAGACGCGTTTGGCCAATTCCGCGTCGAGAATGGGGAAACACACTTCAATGCGATGCAGCAGATTGCGCTCCATCCAGTCGGCGCTGGAACAAAAAATCTTCGAATCACCGCCATTGGCAAACCAGTACACACGGCTGTGTTCGAGAAAGCGGCCCACGATGGAACGCACGCGAATGTTTTCCGATACACCGGGTACGCCGGGGCGCAATGTGCAGGCGCCGCGCACGATCAAGTCGATGCTCACGCCCGCGCGCGATGCCTTGTACAACTGCGCGACGATGCTGGCGTGGCTCAAGGCGTTGACTTTGGCCACGATACGCGCCGGCTTTCCGGCACGCGCGTGCGCGATTTCGCGCTCGATCATTGCAATCAGGTTGTTGTTGAGGGTGAACGGTGATTGCAGCAGATGAGTGAGCGTGATGACCGGTCCAAGTCCGGAAATCTGCTGAAACAACTTGTGCGTGTCCTGTCCGATGTCGGCATCGGCAGTCATCAAGCCGAAATCGGTGTAAAGACGTGAATTCACCGAATGGTAGTTGCCCGTGGACAGATGCACGTAGCGACGCAGCGCGCCGTTTTCCCTGCGCACGATCAGCAACATCTTGGCGTGGGTCTTGTAGCCGACGACGCCGTAGACCACTTGCACGCCGGCCTCCTGCAGCAGGTTGGCGAAAGCGATGTTGCGTTCCTCGTCGAAGCGTGCGCGCAGTTCGACGACGACGGTGACATCCTTGCCGGCGCGGGCGGCGTCGATCAGCAGAGCGACCAATGGCGAATCGGCGCCGGTGCGATACAGCGTTTGCTTGATGGCGAGCACGTCGGGATCGATGCTGGCCTGCCGCACCAGCTCGATGACCGTGGCGAACGAATCAAACGGATGATGCAACAGGATGTCGCGTTCGGCGATTGCCTCGAACAGGTTGCGATCGCCGGCAACGGCCTCGGCAAGGCGCGGCGTATATTTGCGGAATTTCAAATCGGGCCGATCAACCAGATCGTAGATGGCGCCCACGCGGTGGATGTTGACCGGGCCGGCGCAGCGATAAACTTCGCTTTCGCCAAGCTCGAAGTTCTGCATCAGGAATTCGGTGACGCTTCTCGGGCAGGCGTCGGCTACTTCCAGGCGCACCGGTTTTGCGTAGCCGCGTCCACGCAATTCGTCGCGCAGGGCGTGAGCCAGATTTTCGATTTCTTCTTCATCGACAAACAACTCGCTATTGCGCGTGACCCGGAACGGGTAGGCGCCCTTGACCTTCATTCCGGTAAACAACTCATCGACGAATTGCAGCAGGATGCTCGACAAGAACACGAAGTCGTGTTCACCACCGCCGACTTCCACCGGCAGGTGCACGATCCGAGGCAATGATCGTGGTGCGCGCACCAGCGCCATGTGGCCTTCGCGTCCGAACGCATCCGTACCGCGCAGGGCAACGATCAGGTTCAAACTCTTGTTGAGAATTCGCGGGAACGGGTGGGCCGGGTCCAGACCGAGCGGCGACAAAACCGGCAACACTTCATTCTGGAAATATCCTTGCAACCAGCGCTTTTGCTTCAACGTCCAGTGTGCCCGATCGACAAAGGCGATGCCTTCGCGTTCCAACGCGGGCAACAACGTATGGTTCCAGGTTTCGTATTGATCGCGCACCAATTCAAGCGCGCGATCGCGTATGCGCGAAAGCACGTCGCTGGGCGCATGTCCGTCAGCTCCCGGAATGGCATCGCCGAAAGCAACGTGATGGCGCAGGATCGCGACGCGAACCTCGAAAAATTCATCGAGATTGGAATTGACGATACACAGGTAGCGCAAGCGCTCAAGCAACGGCACGCTGGAATCGCGTGCCTGAGCGAGTACGCGAAAATTGAATTCGAGTTGGGCCAGCTCGTGGTTGAGATACAACTCCGGCGCAGCCAGATTCTGGCTGACGGCTGCTGCGCCAACCGTTTCGGTTCGGGTTGAATCGAGCGACGTTTCGGGGACAAGCGCGACGCTGCTGTTGGCGGCCAATGTTTGCGGATCGAACTTGACGGATTGGGGTGGGCGATTGGTCATGGCCAGTGTCTTTTCGCAGTCGAAGCAGATCGCGAGGACACGTTTGCACAAGCCTGTGCGATGCACATCGACGCCGTCGGCGCAAACTTTCCCTGATCCTCGGGCCTGATTTTGCGCCGCCGCAGATCAAGAACAATCGGTGTCATTTGCGCAATGCGCGCCTCGATGCGCGAGCGTTGGTAGTAGTCGAGATCGGTGCGTTTTGCCAGCGCCTTGAGCTGATTGAGGGCGTCTTCGGCACGGCCATTCAGGTATGCGGCGTCGGCGTGCGCTTCGCCTGCACGGATTGGATCGCCGGCCAGTTCACAAGCGCGTGCAAACAGGGTTTGCAATTGCGGATCTTCGTCGTTGCTGCTCAGTTGCGGCCGCAGCAATGCCTGGGCTTGGCGGGCGCTGGGTTTGTCCCTGACCTGCAGCAGTGCCTGGGCGTGTTCGATCACCAGCGCATGATTGTCGGGATAACGGTGCTCGAGTTCCGCGTAAAGTTTCAATGATGCGTCGCGCTGTCCGGACATCAACAAGGTATGTCCCATCGCCAACTGCAGCACGAGATTATCCGGATTTTCACGCGCGAGCTTTTCCGCAATCTCGTGCGCCTGCTTTGCTTTTCCGGTGCGCACCAGTGCCAACGCGTATCCATATTGGTTGGGCAGGGTCGCAAACGCCGGGTTGTTGCGCAGATTTTCCGCGTAGTAGGCAACAACGGTTGAAACTTGCGGCGCATCGAGGACCCGCGTTCGCTCGCGCATCAGCAAATAGTAGGCTTCGGAGCGTGCGCGTTGTGTCTTGCGATCTTCAGCGGGTCTGGCCGCTTCGGCCGGCATGGCGCTTGATCCGGATTTCAATGATGGCAGCAGCAACATTGACGACACGCTTGGCGTTTGCGCGGTACTGGTACTCAGCGCAGCACGTCGCTGTGCCTCTTCCTTCTTCACGGCGACCGCGCGCGCCTTGGCTTCGCTGATGCGTTCGAGAGTGACCGGATGATCCATCAGCAATGCCGGGACATCGCTTTCGTCGAAACCCGGTCGCAGTGCGCGCTGCATGCGTTGGAAGAACTCAGCCATGGCATTCGGATCGAAATTGGCCCTGGCCAGTGTCTGGATGCCAAGGCGATCAGCCTCGGACTCATCAGCGCGGGTGAAATTGATCTGCATTTGCTGGATCAAACCTTGTGCGGTGGCAAGAGCGCCCATATCCGCATTGCTCGTGCTGCCGGGACTCTGGTGCACCGACGCGGCAATTGCACCAATCATCGCCAGCACCATCAAGGGTGCATATTTGCGTTCGGCTTCCACTGCACGCACCAGATGCTGCTGGGTGACGTGCGAAATTTCATGCGCCAGCACGGCGGCCAATTCGCTTTCGGTTGTGGTGGTGGTAATCAGGCCGGAATTGATACCGATAAAGCCGCCGGGCAGAGCGAAGGCGTTGATGTCCGCATCGCGCACGACGAAAAACGTGAACGGCTGATCGGATTTCGGGCTGTAAGCAACCAGCCTGTAGCCCAGCGTGTTGATATAGTCGGACAGCAGCGCATCGTCTTGAACCATTTCCTGATTGCGCAATTCGTGCAGAACGTAAAACCCGTATTGGCGCAACTCTTCGGGTGACGCAATCGTGCCGGCAGAACTGCCCATACTCGGTAATTGCGGATCGGCGGCGCGCGCCGGTGCTCCCGCGAGCAGGGTGCAGGCGGACACAAACAAGGAAACAGTCAACGCAAAACGCATGGCAAACTCGAAAGGCAGGAAAGGCTTGGCCAGCAAGAGGCAAAAGGCACTCCTGTATTCGACACCATACCGCAGAGCTTGGTTCGCGGCTATTGCCGTTGGGGCGCCGCTTAGCTGGCGTTTAGGGACAACCAATGCAATTCGGCAGACCCCGCGACCGGCTCGCGATACACTCGTCACTTGCCAATCAACCATTGCCGCTGCAATACGCAACCAGGACGCAAAATGATGCCGAAAGTCGAAATTTTCTCCAGCGCAAATTGTGCCTATTGCGTAGCTGCCAAGACGTTGCTCAAACAGAAGGGCCTGGATTACGTCGAAATCCGAATCGATACCGATCCGGCGCGAATGCAGGAAATGGTCTCGCGCGCGCGGCGTCGGACAGTGCCGCAGATTTTCATCAACGATCATCACGTCGGCGGCTACGACGATTTGGTGGCGGCAGACCGCAGCGGCGAACTGGCAAAGCTGGTTTCAGACGAGAGTTGATCCAGCTGCGTGCGAGACACGAGGCACGTGGCGAAAACCGTCGTGGCTCGTCATTCCGGCGAAAGCGGGAATGACGAACCGTTGGTTGTGCTCTTCCCGATTCCCGGCTCTAACGATGCCTCGATCCCGGCTACTGGGACACTCGCAACAAATGAATCGCTGCACCATCGCGACGTTGTCCATCCATGCGTGAGATGGCGACCGATTCGAAGATGACTTCCCCGCCATCATCGTTCTGATGCAGGTTGCAGGTCGTGGGTGGCCACTCCGGGTGGGCCGCGTCGCGACTGCATATCAACGTGTGGCTGTTTGATGCATCGGAAAGCTGGAAGTGCGTGGCGTCGATGATCTGAAACGCGTTCAAGTCGATCCGCTGCGGGGCCGCGTCGGACGCGGCATCGGACACCAGTACCCAGTCGCCCTGCCACGCCTGACCGTCTGTTGCCTCGGCCATGGGTAGCCGGACCAGGTCCAATTGCTGCAATTGCAGGCTGCCATCGCTGCGCGGACGGCTAAGCCATGCTTGTGCATGCGCGCTGGACAGGAATTGCAGGTCCAGCGTCAACACGGCATCGCCATGGGGTTGGGAAGCCACGGTTGAAAACAAGCTGCTGCCGCCGGCGAGACGCAATAAAGACAAATTGGCAATCCGCCCTGCGTACGGCGCGCTGCCGAAGTACCAAACGGGTTGGCCGGCGCTGTCGTAGCTCATCAATGCCGTGCTCAACTGACCTTGTTGCATTTCGATACTCAACACGGTGCGGTCGGCGTTGGCTTGAGTCGCGTCCGTGCTCCACCAGAATCCGGTTTCCGGAACGATTGCCGAAGCGCCTGTGGGACTGCGATCGACAAGTGAGAACGCCCGCAATTGCGGTGCGGCCTGCGCGCCATCGGCAGCGTAGAAACTCACGTGATACACGCCCGGCGACAGCACGGACCGATTCAGCGCCAATGCAGGATCGAGCTCAATTGAAAACGGCATGGCGCGACGTTCGCAAAGCCCAAGAACCGAGCGCGCATCGATGCGCAGATCCGCGCCGCTGAGGGTCACGGTTTGCAGCGTCGGTGGGCATTGCGTTGGCCATTGGCCGTTGATGGTCAGATCCCACGAAGCCGGCAGCGCATTGACCGGAACGCGCGGCTTGATGCTGAAATCGGGATTGCCTTGCGCCGCATGCACGCACAACGATCCAGCCAACATGACCAGCATGATCGCGGCTGTGCGGCGATTGCGCTTGGACGAGACTCCGGCATGCATGGCAGACGATTTCCGATTCCTTGTCCGGTGGGCGAGTATACCCGATAATGTGCGGCTGATTTGTTCGCTTTTGGTTAGGAGTGGTTTGTCCATGAGCAAGACAATTGCCGTTATTCGCGGCGACGGCATCGGTCCGGAAATCATGCGTGCCACGTTGCGCGTCCTCGACGAATTGAAGGCGGGGCTGGAGTACGATTTTGTCGAGGCCGGTGTTTCTGCGCAGGAAAAATTGGGCGAATTGCTGCCAGCCGCCACTCTGGAAAGCATTACCCGTCACCGCATTGCGTTGAAAAGTCCGTTGACCACACCAATTGGCGGAGGTTTTTCTTCGTTGAACGTCGAATTGCGCAAGCGTTTCGACCTGTACGCCAATGTACGTCCGGCGATCAGTTTTCCGGGAACACGGTCACGTTACGAAAACATCGACATCATCACGGTTCGCGAGAATACCGAGGGTGCGTACCTTGCCGAAGGCCAGAGTCTCTCCGCAGATGGCCAAACCGCGATTTCGATGATCCGCAACACGCGTCGCGGCAGCGAGCGCATCGTGCGTTACGCGTTCGATTTGGCGCATCGGCTCGGACGCAAGAAGGTCACGGCCGTGCACAAGGCCAACATCATCAAGACCGCGTCGGGCCTGTTCCTGGATGTCGCGCGTAATGTGGCAAAGGAATATCCGCGCATCCAATTCAACGACCTGATCGTGGATAACACCTGCATGCAATTGGTCATGCGGCCCGAACAATTCGATGTAATCGTGACCACCAATTTGTTCGGCGACATCATTTCGGACCTGTGTGCAGGCTTGATTGGCGGGTTGGGGCTGGCGCCGGGTGCAAACATTGGTACCGAGGCCGCCATTTTTGAAGCGGTTCACGGCTCCGCCCCGGATATCGCCGGCAAGGGCATTGCCAATCCGTGTGCGTTGCTGTTGGCCGCGTGCCAGATGCTCGATCACATCGGACAGCCGGAACTTGCGTTGCGCGTACGCACGGCAATCCGCGAGACCCTGGCCGCAAAAGATCGAGTCACGCCGGATCTGGGCGGCGACGGCAGCACGGAAAGCTTCGCCGATGCATTGGTTGAAAGGGTGCGTCGGTTATAGCTTCACCGCTGCGCAACGCCCATTACGGCGGCCCGGTGCGGGTGATGCCAATGATGTGCAACACGACTTTGTGGCGCAGGATCGGCTTGTTCACGGCACTTTGCAGCCAATCCGCTGTCTGACAGAATCGGGCAATCGACGAATCAAGTCGCCTGTCTGGCCAAATTCCCCTTTCAAGGTAACCAAAATGCGATTACAACACGTGGTAATGGCGACGATCATTGCACTGACTTTTGCTGTCGCATCGCACGCGCGTGCAGCAACGAGCAAGACGTCCGCAGCGACACCGGCGCCCGTCAAACAAGCCGAAACGGCGGCAACGCATCCCTCCAACACGCCGCCGATTTCAAAGCCGCTTCGTACGAGCGGAGTCACCGCGTTTTCGCTCATGACCCCGGAAGAACGCAAGGCTTATCGCGCCAAGATGCGTTCGTTCAAAACTCCCGAGGAGCGTCAGGCATTTCGTCTGGAGAACCGCAAGGCGATGCAGAAGCGCGCGGATGAAAAAGGTGAAAAGCTGCGTCCGATCCGTGCGACCGAAGAGACGCGCGCGCGCTCCGACGGGCATAAAACCCAGCAGCAAGCTGCTGACAAACATCCCAAGGTGGCACCCACCATTCCGCCGGCAATCAAGGCAGGTCGGCATTGATCCATGCGCGGCGTGCATTCTTGCGCGCCCCGCAATCGCGCAATCCATCCTCGCATTTGCAATGATGGGCATCGCCGCGGTCAACCCGTCCTGCGGTCGGCCAAAAGCCCGCGATTCCGCAGCAAACAAAGGCAACGCCACCGTTACCACGGCAGGGCGAATGATGTCATCCGACCCCGCCGTCACGCGATGAATTGAAGATTGCTCCAACCATCATCAGTCGCAACTGATGGATGCAACTTCAGTGAGGTTCTTTTTGATCACTACCCAGTGTCCAGGATGTGGGGCGCCTACCCACTGGTATTCATATACTGCTTTGTAGTGATGTTGCACGGAACAGATTGCGACGTTCACCGTCTCTCCAGGCGAGCCTGTCTTCGGCAATATCGTCCCGCCGCCACCTGGTGCCCCAGGTGGGACCCAATCACCGAAATCATATCCAGGATCGCCAACAATGCTGGCGGGTTCCAAATTGCCCGGTCCACTGAATTCCGGGATTGTCTTTTTGGTCGACGTGACGACGACACCGCGGGTAATTGCGTCGCCGATTTGGGTCTTTGGGTGGGTATCTGAAAATTCACCCTCTGCTGCCGCCAAACCTTTGGAGTCCGGTGTCCCCGTGACGGATTTGGTCACGGTTGTCGTTGCATGGACTACTGATTGGTTCTGGTCAACCGCGTACGCGGCGGGGCTGATCAGGAGCCACATGCCCGCAAACAAACACAAAACCTTCATCCTTTAATCTCCATGTGGATTAGGTTCCCCAGCTTCATGAACTTGGCCCCCCCATCCTTGTAGTCAATAGTTGGCATCGATGATCGCCACCAGCACTCTCGTCGCCATCAACGCGAGCAAGGGGATGCGAACACATGCACATTGCGGTCTGGTCTCACTCCTCCTCCACCTTCGGCTTGTATGCCTCCATCAATTGTTTCTGCACCTGTCCGGGAACGGGATCGTAGTGGCTGAATTCGATGGCGTAGCGGCCTTTGCCGCCGGTCATGGCTTTGAGTTCGGTCTGATAATCGCTGACTTCGGCCAATGGTACTTGCGCCTTGATCACCAGCTCGCCGCCACGGATGGCATCGGTTCCCTGGATGCGTGCGCGTTTGCTCGCGAGTCCGCCGGTGACATCGCCCATGTGCGCGTCGGGTACGAATACCTCCAGATCGACGATGGGTTCGAGCACTTGCGGCCTGGCTTTGGCGATGGCATCGAGAAATGCTTTTTTGCCAGCGGCCACAAACGCGACTTCCTTGGAATCGACGGGATGATATTTGCCGTCATAGACGATGACGCGAACATCCTGCAATTGGTAACCGGCAACGGCGCCGTGTTCGAGCACCTGACGCACACCTTTCTCAACTGCCGGGATCAGTTGTCCGGGAATCGTGCCACCCTTGACTTCATCGACGAATTCAAAGCCGCCGCCGCGCGGTAGCGGTTCGATGCGCAGGAACACTTCGCCAAACTGGCCGGCGCCGCCGGTCTGCTTCTTGTGGCGGTGGTGGCCTTCGGCTTTTGCGCCGACGGTTTCGCGATAGGCAATGCGCGGTGGCCGCGTATTGACCTCGACGCCGTAACGTTCCTTCATGCGCTCGAGCATCAGTTTCAAGTGCAAATCGGATAGTCCGCGGATCACGGATTCATTCAGTTCCTTGTTGTGCTCATAACGAAAACAGGGATCCTCTTCACCCAGCTTGAGCAGCGATATGGCCAGTTTCTGTTCCTGCCCCTTGTGCGCCGGTTCCACGGCCAGGCCGAACATGGGTTGGGGAAACTCCAGCGGTTTGAGATGAATCTGGTCTTCGTCGTGCGAATCTTGCAGGACGGCATCGAAGTGGATTTCCTCGACCTTGGCCACGGCAGCGATGTCGCCGGGCAGCGCATGGGCAATCTCGACGTGGTCCTTGCCATTGAGCCGGAACAGGTGACCGACCTTGAATGGTTTCTTGCCGTCGTCAATGAACAGTTGCGTATCTTTCTTCACCGTGCCCTGATACACACGGAAAACGCTGAGCTTGCCGACGAACGGATCATTGACGATCTTGAATACGTCGGCGATGACATGTTGATCCGGGTCGGGTTGCGCCTGGATCGGCTTTGCGTTCGTGCCAGTGCCTTTGACGAACAGCGGCGGATTGCCTTCGAGCGGATTGGGTGCGAGTTTTTCCAGGATATTCAGCAATTCCCTGACGCCGGCTCCGGTACGTGCGGAAACGAAACAAATCGGCACCAGGTGACCTTCGCGCAGGCACTGTTCAAACGCGTCGTGCAACTCCGTACCGGACAGGCTGGCCTCGCCCTTGTCCAGATATTTGTCCATGACGGATTCATTGATTTCGACGACTTGATCGATGATGCGTTGGTGAGCTTCGGCGACGCTGGAAAAATCCGCGACTCCCTGCGGTTTGAAAAAGCAGTCAACCACGCTTTTGCCGTCCTGTGCCGGCAAATTGATTGGCAGGCATTCGCTGCCGAATTCCTCGCGAAGTTGGTCGACCAGTGCGCGGCAATTACCACCATCGATCTTGTTGATGACCAGAATTCGTGCCAGGCCGCGTGCCTTGGCATGGTGCATCATGCGGGTCGTGCCGTATTCGATGCCGTTGTGCGCATTCACCACCACGGCACAGGTTTCAACGGCTGCCAGTGCGGTCAACGTGGGCCCGCGAAAATCGGCGGCTCCGGGTGTATCGATCAGGTTGATGTGGCAGTCACCCTGGTCAATCGAGGCGACGACCGTGTTCAGTGACTGCTTGCGTTCCTTTTCCATCGGGTCGTAGTCTGAAACCGTGGTACCGCGCTCGATCGAGCCGGGTGTTCCGATCACGCCGCCGGCATGCAGCAGCGCCTCGAACAGAGTGGTTTTGCCCGCGGCGGTGTGCCCGACGAGGGCGAGATTTCGGATGCCTTCGGTGGTGTAGGCCATAACCTGTATCTCCCATGTGATGCCATTTCCCTGTGGCGGAATCGAATTTACTCCCTCGGTCCCCACCGTTTCATCGTGGCGGGGCAGAGGGCTGGGGCAAGGAAATTCATCGTACTGCGAATGCGTGTCCGCCGTGTCGGGCCTCGCCCCTCACCCAACTTCTGCACCGGGCGAACCCGGGCACGAGACCACAAGACTTCCCCTTTCGCACGAGCAGGTCAAGCGGCGCTGCGGCAGGCAGCAGTTCCTTGAGGCTCCTTAACGGCGGATTTATGCGGGATCGGCTAGTGTGGCGCGCCCCGCAACAAACGACTGCGCCGATGCAAAACGACCACGCACTGCAACCCCGTTCGGCGCTGGAGCCGTCCGCTACGGCGTACACGCTCATTGCGCACCGCGGCGACGCGACCCAGCATGTGGAAAACACGCTGGCGGCATTTGTCAGTGCCGCGCGCCTTGGTTTGCGCTACGTCGAACTGGATGTTCAGGTGACGCGCGATGGTGTTCCGATTGTGCTGCACGATGTATCGCTCGCGCGCATCCACCGCATCGCCAAGCGGGTGACATTGCTGTCAATCGACGAATTGACTGCGCTGGGTGTGCTGGCAGGCGGCAAGCGTCCGCCGCCGATACCAACACTTTCCGAGTTCACGGCGTGGATGCGTGCCACGCCGACAATTCGGGTTTTCGTCGAAATCAAGAAAGAAAGTCTGGCAGTGCACGGGCGCAAACACGTGCTTGCAGCTATCGCAGCCGCCATTGAATCCGTTCGCGACCGCGTCGTGATCATCAGCTACGACGCGCGTGTTTTGGCAATGGCCAAACGCGCGGGTTTTCCGATTGGTTACGTGTTGCCGAGCATGCATGCACGCCATCAAGCTACCGCGGAAAAGCTGGAGCCCGAATGGCTGTTTGCGGACCACCAACAGATACTCGAATCCGGCGCTGTCTGGCCCGGAAGCTGGAATTGGGCCGCATTCGAGATTGACAATATCGATCTGGCCCAACACTTGTCGAGGCTGGGCGTGGCTTACATCGAAACCATGAACCCCGCGAAATTGATGCGCGTCGCCCATTGATGCAAGGTGACTGGCAAGGCGATATCCGTGCGCGCGCACAAGCACGCATCGCAAGCGCAGCGCAAAAGCGTTGGTTTCAACGCCTGCGCTTTTGGGCGCTGGGACTGGCTCTGGTGCTGCATTCGATATTGCTGGTTGGACTGCGCGAAGCAATGCAGGTGCCGATGCAACACCAAGACGGCGACCTGCAGATCGTGCTTCTTGATTTGCGTCCGCCACCGCTGCCGCAACCACCACCAATTCCCAAACGTATTCGCGCCGCAACCGGCGACACTCGCGCGGCACGCGCAGCCGCTGCGGCGTCGCCGCCGCAATCGGCGATGTCATCTTCGATGGCCCCCAGCGTCCCGCCACTGCAATTGTTCAACCGAAACGGCAGCATCTGGCAACCCACTCGCCCGCTGGCAACAACACCCACGCCGCAGGAGCGGGCGGAGGAATTGCTGCAACGCGGTCACAATATCCTGCATTGTCGTCCAACCCGATTCACCCGGACGTACCGATACGACGAGAGTCTGGGTGACCGCATTGCGCGCAAATATCTGGTCTGGGTCGGACTTTACGGCCAGGCGCCGCGCGACCGATTGCAGCGACGCTTGCATGAGGCCGCCGCAGCTTGCGATGCGGAATGATTGACGCACCACGTTCGACCCGACCGCAAATTTTGCGATGCACTTTGCGCGTTTGCGCTGGGGCAGGCGACCCTGTTCGGGATAGCTTCCGCGCGCAGCGCCGGCGTGGAGGGTGCTGCGCCGGAATCAATTCTGCGTCGTCGAAGCAGTGCTGCGTTTCGACTCCGCTCGCTTCGCGAGCTACGCTCAACGCGAACGGTTTTTTTGAGTACTGCGTTTCGACTCCGCTCGCTTTGCGAGCTACGCTCAACGCGAACGGTTTTTTGAGTGAAGCGATTGGAACTTTGCTCATTCCAAAGCTGTTCGCCTTGAGTCCGGCTGTGCAAGTCCCGTAAACCGTTCGCCCTGAGCGTAGGCGCGTAGCGCCGGAGTCGAAGCAAGTCCCGTAAACCGTTCGCCCTGAGCGTAGGCGCGTAGCGCCGGAGTCGAAGGGTGTGGCGTCGGAATCAATGCTGCGTCGTCGAAGCAGTGCTGCGTTTCGACTCCGCTCGCTTCGCGAGCTACGCTCAACGCGAACGGAATTTTGCAGGCCATGCGCAATGTGAACGCATTATGGACGGCTATGCTCGACGCGAACGGTTTTTTGAGTGCTGCGTTTCGACTCCGCTTGCTTCGCAAGCTACGCTCAACGCGAACGGTTTTTTGAGTGAATCGTTTCGACTCCGCTCGCTCCGCGAGCTACGCTCAACGCGAACGGCATTGACGGGTCCTGCGCAATGCGCAAGGCAACATTTGGTGGATGCAACACGGTACTTGCAAGCCGTCAGAGCAGACGCAACAACTCCGGCATTAACGGCAGTTTGCGTACGCGCACGGTGGTTGCGGCATAGATGGCATTGGCCAATGCAGGTGCGGCGCTTGCCACGACAATTTCGTTGGCGTCGATTGGCGCGCGGTCGGATTCGATGATGAAGGTTTCCACGTCACGCGGCGCATTGGCCATGCGCATGAGTGTGTAGTCGGTAAAGTTTTGTTGTTGCACCTGTCCGTTCTTGAGCGTAATTGCCAGATTCAAGGCACTGGAAATCGACTGGATCGTGCCGCCCATGAGTTGGGCCTGCAAACTCAATGGATTGAGCACGCGACCGACGTCAGCCACGCAAATGGCGCGATGAAAAACCAGGTTGTTTCCTTGCACCGATATCTCGAATGCGTGGGCAGCGTAGGCGCCGCCAGCCGCGTGGCACGCAATGCCCAAACCATGGCCGTTGTAGCGTTTGCGTTTCCATTCGATCTTGTCGGCAGCCATCTGCAGTACTTCGGCCAAACGCCCCGTATCCAGGCCGTCGTGCAGTATTCTTGCCGGCTTGAGCAGGTCCAGGCGCATATCCACGGGATCGAGTTTCGCAGCGCCCGCTATCTCATCCAGAAAACACTGCACGGCAAATGCGGAAAAGCCTTCGGCGCCAAGCCAATCGCCGCGCGGCACGCGCGAGGCCACCGGGAAAAACGTTTGCTCGAAATTCACCACGACACCTGCCGGAAATGCGCCAGGGTCCAGACAATCGGCATAAATCGGCAACTCGCGCATCGCGGTGTCACGGTAGTTGCGTGGCGTGGCGGCGCAATGCTGTAACCAACCGGTGATCTTGCGATGGCGATCCAGTGTGGCTTGCAGCTCATGCACGCCAAACGGTCGATAGAAATCGTGTTGCAAATCGTCTTCGCGCAACCACAGCAATTTGACCGGCACGTCGACGGATTGAGCGATCAACGCGGCTTCGGCGACAAAGTCGTTGTGCAAGCGACGTCCGAAATCGCCGCCGGATCGTGGCAGACGAATTTCAATCTTGTTGCGGGCAACGCCGGTGAGGTCGTGCAGCAGACGCGACGCGCCATCCGGATCATGCAGTCCGGCAATCAAGAGCACCTTGTCTTTTTGCACGTGGATCAGTGCATTGGGTGGTTCCAGCGTGGCATGGGCGAGAAACGGCAGGCTGTAGCGTGCCCTGATCTGCATGCTCGACTTTTTCAATGCCGAGGCAAAATCGCCGTCGTTGCGCACCACGATGCCGTTGGTATTGGCGTCGAGTAGCGCATTGGCTGCCGTCGCCAGCGCAGCGCTGGATTCGACGTTGCCGACGGCCGGCTTCCATTGCAACTTGAGCTTTTTGCGTCCTTGCAAAGCGGCCCAGGTATTGTCGGCCAACACCGCAACTCCGGCGGCGAGCACGCCATCAAACGGCGTATCCGGTTTTGGCCCGGCGATAACGATCACCTTGCGTACGCCGGGAACGGCGCGGGCTTGTGCATCGTCGAGTTGATCCAGGCTGCCGTCCACGTAGGGACAACGCACCATGACTGCGATCAGCGCGTCGGCCAGATAGGCATCGCTTGCGAATGCGCGATGACCAACAACGATCTCGCGCGCATCCACGGTAGCGGTTGGTTTGCCGATGATGCCCCAAAGCGTGGCAGGCTTGAGCGGCAACTTGTCGCTGGGTGGATCCAGCGTGGCGGCCAGCGCTGCAACAGCGCCGTAATCGACGCGGCGACCGTCATCGGCAACGACGTCACCGGCTTGCGTACGCAAGCGTTTTGCGGATATGTTCCATTGCTGCGCCGCGGCCTGAACCAGCAGCCAGCGAGCGACCGCGCCGACCCGGCGCAACTCATCCCATGCGCCCGGCGAGGCATCGCCGGCAACGCCTTGAATGCCGTATTGATCGGCGGCGCCCGTATCACCATCGACGTAGCCGTAAGGCAATTGTTCGACATGCACCCGTTTCCAGTCGAGATCCATCTCCTCGGCAATCAACATGGGCAGCGAAGTTTTGACGCCTTGACCCACTTCGCAAGCGCGCGCGCCAATGACGACTCTTCCATCGGTTTCGATGCGTACGAACGCACCGAGCTGCTGCGGCTGAAAACGCGCACCCAAGTACGGCAATGGCTGTTGTGCGCGGGCGTTGCGCCAACCCACAAGCAAGCCGCCGGCCGCGCTGGCGCTGATGACGAGAAATCGTCGGCGCGAAATCTCGGCGCTCATTTCTTCTTCGCTGCCTTGCTTGCGGTTGCCGCACGCTTGATCGCCTTGCGCAGGCGCGGATAGCTGCCGCAGCGACACAGATTGGCAATCTTGTCGATATCCGCGTCGCCGGGATCGTCCGTGCGTCGCAACAATGCCGCAGCAGCCATGATCTGCCCGGTCTGACAATAACCACACAGGATCACGTCTTCGTCAATCCATGCCTGTTGCAACGGATGCAGCGCGGCATTACCGGCCAGACCTTCAATGGTGGTAATGGCATGTCCCGCCACCTGTTTGAGCGGCAACATGCACGATGCCTGTGCCTTGCCATCGACCAATACCGTACAGGCACCGCATGCGCCGATTCCGCATGCGTACTTCGCTCCGGTCAGCCTGAGCACGTCGCGCAAATACCACAGCAGGGGCATGGCCGGATCATCATCGGAAAAGTAGTCCTTGCCATTGATGTGCAGCGGCAATGTCTTTTCCAGTGCACTGGCCGCAACTGGCGGAACGGGGGTGGGTTTGCTGTGGCGGGCAGGATTGTCTTGCATGCTGATCTCGAATGATTGCCTATTCTCGCATTGTTGAGGAGTCGGTCGAAACCGGCGAGTTGGCTGATTGCCTCGGGTTGCCGTGTTTGCGTGATCCAGACCATGCGGGAACGGACAGCGGTGCTATTTCTCGATCAGTTCCAGGGCCAGCTTTGCCGCGGCAATCATGCTCGATGGGTCGGCGCTGGCAGTCGCGGCGATATCCAGCGCCGTGCCATGATCGACGGACGTACGCACGAATGGGAGGCCCAGGGTGATATTGACCGCGGCGCCGAAGCCCAGCGTCTTGAGTACGGGCAGGCCTTGGTCGTGATACATGGCCAAGTAGGCGTCGTAGCGCGCCCGCTTGTCGGCGACGAAGGCGGTGTCGGCCGACATCGGGCCGTCCAGCCGCATGCCTTCCGCACGCAGCGCTTCCAGCGCAGGTGCAATGACGTCGATTTCCTCGCGGCCCAGATGTCCGCCTTCGCCAGCGTGCGGATTCAGACCGAGCACGGCAATGTGTGGTGACGCGATACCGAACCGATGGCGCAAATCGTTGTACACGATGCGCAGGTTACCCAGGATTCGCGGCGCGGTGATTGCCGCAGGCACCAGCGCCAATGGCACGTGGGTTGTTGCCAGAGCGACGCGTAGACCGGGGATGCACAACAACATTGCTACTTCGCAGCGCGCTCGCGCAGCGAAAAATTCGGTATGTCCGGTGAACGCGATGCCGGCATCGTTGATGATGCCTTTGTGCACGGGGGCCGTCACCAGTGCGTCGAATTCGCCGTCCATGCACCCGCTTGCGGCCCGGGCGAGCATGGCGATCACATAGGTTGCATTGCGGGCATCGAGTTGACCGGGCACGACCGGTGCAGCCAATGGCACGGCGATAGTGCGGATGCAACCCGGTGCGCGATCAGTGCGCCACTGACCGTCGTCGGGCTCGATGCTCAGGCTGATGCCGCGCGCGGCTGCGGCGCGTTGCAGCAAATCGGCGTCGCCGATGGCGATCAGATCCGCGGCAATGTCGCTGGCCGCCAACGCGGCAGTGATTTGCGCGCCGATGCCGGCTGGCTCGCCGAGGCTCAGCGCCAGACGCGGCAGCCACGGGCGCGGCGCATTCATGCGGCTCAGGGTGTGGCAGGCTTGCTGTCGATGTCGCTGTCCGTGCTGCCGGGCAGCCGGATCTCGACATAGGATTCATCGCGCATCTGGCGCAGGAAATTCTCGTAGGCTTCGTCGGCCTTGCGATTGCGGATGATGTTTCGTGCCTGCTCGCGTTTGACTTCCTGCGTGCGATCCTTTTGCCGCGTACCTTCGAGCTGGATAATGTGCCAGCCACGATCAGTGCGGAATGGCTGCGATATTTCGCCATCCTTGAGCGTTACCAGAGCCGTGGAAACTGCCGCGCCGAATTGGTCAAGCGGGAACCAGCCCATGTCGCCGCCGCTGGCGGCAGTGGCGGTATCCTGCGAATATTTCTTGGCAAGTGCGTCGAAATCCTCGTGTCCATCGACTATGCGATGGCGGATATCGGCGACGGTCTTTTCCGCGCTGGCGCTATCGACCAGTTCGTTGACCGCGATGAGGATGTGGCGAGCGTGATATTCGGTGACGACCTGCTTGCCGTCGCTGCGCTTGCCAACCAACTTGACGATGTGAAATCCGCTGGGACCATGCAACGGTTGCGACACGTCGCCATCTTTCATGCCTTCGACCAGATTGGCAAAAGCTTCCGGAACCTCATCGTAACGCCGCCAACCCAGATCGCCACCCTGCAGCGCATCGCGCGCACTGGAATAGCGGATCGCCGCAGCGGTGAAATCCATGCCGTCGGCAATTTGTTTGCGCACGCTTTCTGCCTTGTCGTGCGCCGCCTGAATCTGTTCGGCACTGGCGCCATCAGGAATGCCGATGAGAATGTGTTGCAGATGCACCTCGCCGGCCTTGAGGCTGCCGCTGGCCAGCAAAATATCGACTTCCGAATCGCTGACGTTGGTCTGATTCTGGACCACGCGGTGTTGCAGTTGCTGCACCATCAGTTGATCACGCAGACTCTTGCGGAAATCGGCATAACTCATGCCTTCGTGTTGCAGCGAGGCGCGCAATTGGTTGACGTCGATCTTGTTGTGCGTGGCCACGTTTTGCACGGCCTGATCGACTTCGGCATCGGTAACGCGAATGCCGGTGCCTTGCGCGCGTTGCACCTGCAAGCGCACCATGACGAGGCTCTCGAGCACCTGGCGCTCCAGCACATCGCGCGGCGGCAACTGTTGCGGACTGTTGCGATATTGCTGCTCGACGTTTTTCACTGCCCGGTCAAGTTCGCTTTGCAAAATGACGTCGTCTTCGGCAACGGCGACAATGCGATCAAGCGGCTGCGTTGGCAGGGCTTGCGCATGCAGGTGGGTGCTGACGGATAAACCGGTGAGCAGCAGGCAAAACAGGGCGACGATTTTGTTCATCGGCAGGTTACATTCCGATCGAGCGCACAGGGCGCGTGTTGAAAAGGAGTTGGGGTGCGGCGAAAACCCGCCAATGATGCGGGCAGGGCAGTAATAAATTCGTTATGTCAGTGATTCCAGAGGGTAGCTCACTGGTAACCTAGGATAGCACGGCGCAAGAAATTCCCGGTACGTGTCCCGGTGCTGCCAAGTCCCTTGAATTCCACCTCGAAATACACGCCGTTGCTGGCCTTCACCTGGCCCAGCGATCGGATGTAGCGCCGCGCCATCACCCGCAATGCCACACAGCAACTGTCGTACTCGACACCAGCGAAAGCTTCCAGCAGGCGATCATCCATCAGCGAGTAGTAATAACGCCCGACCAGACTCCAGCGTGCGTTGAGCGGCAGCAGCGCCGTGGTATCGATTTGTTCGAGCAAGCCGCGGCGGAAACGGTAGGAAAAGTTGACCGCGCCTTCGCGGCCAAAGCGGTGTTCGACGCTGACCGAGGACAGGTCGGTGCGATGCATGTTGTCGATGAGGGTCTGGGTTGCCGGGTCGATGACCTTCGAGTTCGGATTGTATTGTTGGTCCCAGCGCAATTCCCAGCGATCATTCAGCCGCAGGTTGAGCTCGGCGACGTAGTCGGAACCGGAAAAATCCACCTCGGCACGCCCGGGCAATTGCACGCGTTGCGCATCGAAGTAGTGAATCTGGCCAATGCTGGCACGCAACACTTCATCACCGGAATTGCTGTCAAGCAGGCGCGAAGTCAGGGCGAGCGTGAGATTGTTCGCGTTGCTTTGCCGATCCGCGCCCACGTAGGTGTTGCTGCGGAACAGGCTGGGGAAATCAAACGTCGGCAATTGCGTGTCGAAGATCGGCAGATCGCTCTGGTCGCGATAGGGCGCACGCAGATAATACAAACGCGGTTCGATGGTTTGGGTGAATGCATTGCCAAAATACGTTGCCGGACGCTCGAAAACCATGCCCGCGTCCAGATCGAAAATCGGTACCGTGCGAGTGGGCGAGCGATTGACGAACGCAGGTGCGCCCGGATGCGTGGCCGCGTAGCCATCCAGATCCTGCAAAGCGTAGCGGGTAAGGCGCACGCCCACTTGCGGGCGGATGAAATAGCCGGCGGTCTGGATCGGGTAGGCAAGATAGGGAAACAGGTCCAGGCGCTGGCCGTTGATCGCGGTGACCGGGCGGAACGTATCCGGCGCCGCGGCCAAAACGTCGAACGGACCTTTGCGGAAATTCACGTATTCCGCATTCAGGCCCCAGTCCAGGCCGCCAAGCAGGCTGTGCTCGCCCTGGAATGTACCGCGCGGCAGTCGCTGATACGGTTCGGATGCCTGCGCCAAGGTGAGCTGTGTCAATTGCATGCTGTCCGCGCCAACACTGGCTGTCCACCAGGTGCCGCGCCCATCGAGGTACGCGCTGGAGGCGAGCAGTGCGGTGGCCGAGGTGGTCAGGTTGTCGCCGTAGTCCTGAAAATATTGCTGATCGGACACGCGATTGATATTGACATTGGCGCTCCAGTTGGCAGACAACGAACTGGCGTCGCGCAAGCGCACGGCATAGCGGCGCTGGGGAATGTCCACGGGCGAAACCAGGATGGTCTGGCCACTGGCCGCGGCGGCGGAAATCCGCGCGATTTCGTCGTTGACCTGATTATCGTGCGGCACGAAAGTGAAATTGACTTGCGCACGATCCTTGGCGTCTAGGTAGCGAAATTCGCCTTCAAGCATGGCGCCGCGCTTGCTTGAAACCATCGGGGTGATCGTTGCATCGTAGTTCGGGGCCAGATTCAGATAATACGGCGCACCGAGCACGAACCCTCGTTGATCGCTGTAGCCGACGTTCGGCAGCAAAAATCCCGATTCGCGTTGCTTGCTCAATGGAAAGCGCAGGTACGGCAGCCAGAAAAACGGTACATCGCCGTAGTACATGGTGACATCGTGTGCGTAACCGCGGTTGACGGTCTGGTCCAATTCCATTCGGTCCGCGCGCAAATACCAACGACGATCATCCGGGTCGCACGTGGAGTACGTGCCATCGGTCAACGTGCCGTGATCTGCATCGGACATGTTGGCCGTGGCCGCGGTGCCGTTGCCGCGATGTTGCAGAAGCTGATAGCGCACGTTGCGCAGATATGTCGTGCCCGGCGTACCCGTGCCGTGGGCGTGGTCGGCCGATGCCAGAATGCCGCGATCCTGCATGTACACGTGGCCGGACGCGGTGTACGCGGTTGATTGCGGGTTGTAATCGAGCGTGTCGGTACGCAGCAATTGATCCAGTCGCTGCACTTCCACCTTGCCCTGCGCGCGATAGTGCGTCGTGTCCGTGCTGCTGATGTTTTCCGCGGAAAGAACGCTTTTCACCGCGGATCGATCACCCGTCGTCGGCAAACCCGGCGTGTAGAAGTCCAGCAGCGCATTGCGCTTGCACATGGCGAAGGTGTCCTGCTTTGCCTTGGGCGTGCACTTGAGCACGCCAACCGGGCATACAGGTCCTGATTCAGGCTCGGC